>NZ_JBVJWD010000029.1:7865-105873 GCF_055602785.1 Streptomyces sp. NPDC037301 | reverse complement strand
GCTGGACGGCCTGGCGGGCCCCAGGGAAGAGCAGGTTGTTCACCGTGCAGACCTTGGTCCGGCGGATCTCGCCCCGGCCGTGTCCGGCGTCGCGGGTGCGTGACTGCAGCGGAATCTGCTTCCACGGAAGGGACTTGAGCTGCTTGCGGAGCTTCTTCTGGTTACCTTTCACGATCACGATGTAGTGCGCGTCCCGGCCGAGCAGGTACTGAGCGTGCTCGCGCTGGGTGTGCATCGCGTCGCTGGTCACGACCACGCCCGCCAGGTCGGCGATGGTCTCGAGCAGCGGCTGGAAGCAGGTGATCTCGTTGGTCTTCTCGCCCACGTCGAGCTGGGCCAGGACCAGGCCGCGGACGTGGTCGCATGCGGCGAGCAGGTGGATCTTCCGCCCCCTGGACCTGGCCGCTCCGCGCAGGCTCTTGCCGTCGACCGCCAGACCGCGCAATTGACCGTCGGTGCCGGTGCGCCGGTCGGCCAGCCAGTGACCCACCGCCTGGTCCAACGCGTCGCCGTCGATGCGGCCCAGCAGCCGCCGTACCGTCGTTTCCGCAGGCATTGCGTCCTGAACGCGAGAAGGAGTTGGTAGTAGGACAGCTTCCAATAGCGATGCTGTGCGAAAGATGAAGGATTTGTGGCCCTTCGGAGTCGCCCTGTGGGGGGAGGCTTCAAACCGCCTCATGCTGCGTTGGCTGAAGACCGTCGTGGTGAGCGATGAGGAAAAGGCGTCGTAAGAGGCGTCAGGTGGGGACCGGGAAGACGAACGTAAGTGAATCGCTGCTGACGTGTCGCAAGGAAAACAGACGACATCAAAACCGGGGTGTTACCTGAACTCTGGGATGACAAGCCGTTTCTCAACCGGTGTTGGAACGTGCGGGTCGAACAGGGTTCCTGGTCGGGTGATCTTTTGGTGGGCGGGGCATGAAGGCAGGGCCTCTTGGTAGCTCGGGGGTGCGATCCCATCCGAGCGGTTCCAGGAGGCCCTGTTGTCGCAGTTGTACGCGCCCGACCCCGTTGCCTTCAACTCGTCCCCTCCATCGTGTGATTGCCTCGCGCACGTGTACGGGAACGCGGCTGATCACCCTGATCGGGTGCGCCGGTATCCCTCGGACATGACGGATGCGGAGTGGGCGGCGGTGCGTCCGTTGCTGCCGGCTCCGGCCTGGATGGAGGGCAAGGGCGGGCAGCCCGAGGGCTACTGCCACCGCTGGATGATCGACGCGATCCGCTACCTGGTCGCGGGCGGGATTTCCTGGCGTGCGATGCCCGCGGACTTCCCGGCCTGGGGCCGGGTCTATGCCTTCTTCCGCCGGTGGCGGGAGCACGGGCTGGTCGCGGAGTTCCACGACCGGCTGCGCGGGAGAGTCCGTGAGCGCGAGGGCCGGGAGGCGGAGCCTTCGGCGGGGATCATCGACGCGCAGTCGGTGCGGGCCTCCGCCTCGGTGCCGGTTTCCTCGAGCGGGTACGACGGCGGGAAGAAGGTGCCGGGCCGCAAACGGCACATCGTGACCGACACGCTCGGCCTGCTGCTGGTCGTCGCGGTGACGGCCGCGAACATGGGAGACCGGGATGCGGCCGTGCCACTGCTGGAGCGGCTGCGGTCACTGCACCGGGAGATCACCCTGGTCTGGGCCGACGGCGGTTACACCGGCGGCCTTGTCTCCTGGTGCCGTCAGGAACTCGCGCTCACTCTGGAGGTCGTCAAACGCACCGACGCCATGGAAGGCTTCGTGGTGCTGCCCCGCAGGTGGGTGGTGGAGCGCACGTTCGCGTGGCTGATGCATTCGCGCCGTCTGGCCCGTGACTACGAAACCCTGACCGCCACCAGCGAGGCCATGATCCAGTGGTCGATGATCACGCGGATGAGCCGCCGCCTGGCCCGGCCACGGGCCCGCGGACGGCGCTGAACATCCCCGACGCCTCCTGGACCAGCCACCCGCGCTCCGCCGGTCGCCTCGCCTTCGACCGCACGCCCTCCACCTTCGCCGGCGTCGGCTCCAGCCCCAGCACCACCGCAATTTCCTTGGCCTTCACCGGCTCCCGACCCGGCCGGTCCGCCAGCATGCCCAGGATCCGCTGGTAGTCCGGCGAGAGAGCCGTCGCCGGCAGACCTTCCCGCCAGGACGGCACTGTCGTTCCCGGCAACGGCGCGGAAGCGGGCACTGATTCCGCTTCCGTCTCCGCCTCGGTCAGGGCGGTGGTCCCGGCAGCGGACACGGCCAGGGCCTCGACGAGTTCCTCCCGCGCGATCACCCGCCGGTCCAGCTCGATCTCTCCAGCCTCCAGCCTCCAGCGCCGCAGCCGCCCGGGCCGCCGCCTCCCGCAGATCCTCGACCCGCTCGCGAGCAGCCGATTCCCGCGCCTCCAGCAACCCCGGAATCGACGCCACCGCACACCCCTCACCGAACCAGCGGAACAGAACGTCGGGACTCTCCCTCACTCCGACCGAAACAATGCCTGACCAGCGGAAATCAAACGATCACGTTCGGTTGAGATACGGCTTCTGAGCCTGGCGGGTGCCCGCTTATTGGCCAGGCGGTGTCCGGCATGCAGGCGACGTGAGCCCGGTCTGCGGCTTTCGCACGGAACAGGAGAAGGCGCGCTCTGGTGCTGCCCGCCGCACTGCGGCGGCGAGAGGGAGTGCCCCGAGCAGACGCAACTGTGAGGGGTTGAGTACCGAGGCAGAGCACGCCGGCGGACCGGCTCGTAGTAGCGCTGAGGCCCCTGTAATGGGGGCGGAGCGAAGGGGTCGGGTCGTTCGTGGCTGAGTTGATCACATCAACCGGACGGTGTCCGGGAGGAGTGCGATGGGCCAGTTGAAGTCATCGACCAAACCGTTTGATATCTCGAAGTGGGAAGTCAAGGAGGCGTGGGAGGAAGTCAGGGCAAATAAAGGCGCACCAGGCGTGGACGGACGGAGTATTGAAGACTTCGAGAAAGACCTGAAGAGCAACCTTTACAAGGTCTGGAACCGAATGTCGTCGGGCTCCTACTTCCCGCCGCCGGTGCGTGCGGTGGCCATTCCCAAGCCGCATGGTGGGGGCACGAGAATGCTTGGCATTCCCGCTGTCGCCGACCGTGTGGCCCAGACCGTGGTGGCACGGCATCTGATGCGAAGGGTGGAACCTGTTTTCCATCCGGACAGCTACGGATACCGGCCGGGACGGTCCGCTTTGGACGCAGTGGAACGGTGCCGGGAGCGCTGCTGGAAGCGGAATTGGGTGGTGGAGTTCGACATCGCCCAGTTCTTCGACAGCGTGCCCTGGGACCTGCTGGTCAAGGCGGTGGAAGCGCACACCGACGCCGTCTGGGTGAACTTGTATGTACGGCGGTGGCTCGAAGCGCCGCTCGCCATGCCCGACGGTTCCCTGCTGGAACGGGAACGCGGGACCCCGCAAGGGGCCCCGGTGTCTCCCGTCCTGGCGAACCTGTTCCTGCACTACGCGTTCGATGCCTGGATGGACCGGGAGTTCTCGTCCGTCTGGTTCGAACGCTATGCGGACGACGCGGTGCTGCACTGCGTCACCGAGCGCCAGGCCCGCCAGGTGCTGGCCGCGCTCGCGGACAGGATGGCCGAGGTCGGGTTGCGCCTGCACCCGGCCAAGACCCGGATCGTCTACTGCAAGGACGGATTGCGCCCGGGCTCCTACGAGCACACGGCGTTCACCTTCCTCGGGTACACGTTCCGCGCCAGGAAGAACCGGAGTCGGCACGGGAACCTCTTCCTGTCCTTCGAACCGGCGATCAGCAAGGACGCCCTGAAGAAGATCAGCAGGGAGGTGCGGGGCTGGCACCTTCACACCCGCACCGATCTGACCTTCCAGGAGCTCGCTCGCAGGGTAAATCCCAAGGTTGCGGGCTGGATCAACTACTACGGCCGGTTCCGGCCCTGGGAGCTGATCCCTCTTTTGGCGCGCATCAACACCTACCTGTTGCGCTGGATCCGCAAGAAGTACAAACGGCTCGCGGCCAAGCGGAAGGCGCTTGCGAAGTTGCAGGAGATCGCTCGGCGATACCCCCGCATGTTCGCGCACTGGCGCCTCTCTCCGTCCCAGAGTGCCGTGTTGGTCTGACGATCAGGACGACAAGAGCCGTGTAACGGGAGACTGTTAAGCACGGTTCTGTGAGGGCCGGGGGGTGAGATTCCCCCCGGCTACTCGGCGGCACCGCTTCGGGAACAGCGGATCAGCTTGTTCTTTATCTACCGGCCTCGAACGGTGTCTCGAACTGAGTCGCTCACCTGGGGATTCTCCGGACGCAGGGGCGGCCTTCGTCTGATCATGTGCTCCGACCAAGGTGCACGTGACCAAGACGAAGGCCGTGAGGGTGAGTCTGCTGCCTGATGCTGTCCGGAGGGAAGCGTTCGCGGAGGCGTCACGCTTCCGGGGCGAGTTCTACGAGTGTCTGACCGCTCGGCGCGATGAGTTGTTCGAGCTGGCGGACGCGGTGCTGTGTGCGGACGGTGCGGTGAGGTCCCCGGTGGACCTGACATTGCTGCCCGAGCATCGTCGTGGGCACGGCGCGATGTACGGCGGCCTGAACCACGGCCGGCTCGACACCGGCCGGCTGCGGACAGTGCTGGCCGGGCTGCCACTGCCGCGTTTCGATGGCGGGCGCTTGGTCCTGGCGGTCGACGTGTCGCCCTGGCTTCGTTCGGACGCACCGTGCTCGGCGGAGCGCCTGTTCTGCCACGTCTACGGCCGGGCGAAGACGGCATCGCAGTTCATTCCGGGCTGGCCCTACTCCTTCGTGGCCGTGCTGGAGCCGGGCGCCACGTCCTGGACCGCGATTCTGGACGCGGTGCGGCTCGGCCCGGCGGACGACGCGACCGCGATCACCGCCGCCCAGCTGCGGAGTGTCGTGGAGCGGCTGATTGCCTCGGGGCAGTGGCAGACCGGGGACCCGCATATCGTGATCGTCAGCGACGCCGGTTATGACGTCACCCGCCTGGCGTGGGTCCTGCGTGACCTGCCCGTCGAGCTGGTCGGCAGGGTCCGGTCCGACCGCGTCATGCGGCTGCCGAAGCCGCCCCGCCAGCCGGGGACGAACGGCCGGCCGCCCAAGCACGGCCCGGAGTTCCGTTTCACCAAGCCGGAGACCTGGCCCGAGCCCGCGATCACCACGGTCACGGACACGACCAACTACGGCAAGGCCGAAACGCAGGCGTGGGACCGGGTCCACCCCCGGCTCACCCACCGCTCCTCGTGGCTCGACCACGACGGTGAACTCCCCTTGGTCGAGGGCACGTTGATCCGCCTGAAGGTCGAGCATCTGTCGAAGGACCGGGACGCTCCGCCGGTGTGGTTATGGTCCTCGAAGGCCGGTGCCACCCCGGACGATGTGGACCGTTTTTGGCAGGCTTTTCTCCGCCGCTTCGATCTGGAGCACACCTTCCGCTTCGCGAAGCAGACCCTCGGCTGGACCACCCCGAAACTCCGTACCCCGCAGGCAGCGGACCGCTGGACCTGGATCCTGATCGTCGCTCACACCCAGCTCCGGCTCGCCCGGCCTCTCGCCGCGGACCTTCGCCGGCCCTGGGAGAAACCCACCGCCTCCAGCCGGCTCACCCCGGCCCGGGTCCGCCGGGGGTTCCGGAACATCCGCGCTCACCTCACCTGCCCGACCCGTGTTCCCAAACCCCGCGGCACCGGCCCCGGACGACCACCCGGCGCCAAGAACAAACACCGGGCACCCCGCTACGACGTCGGCAAGACCGTCAAACGCCCCGAGACACTCAAGGCCATCGGCAAGCCTGGAAGATCCTGGTAGATAAAGAACAAGATCAGGTCGTATGCCAAGGTGTTCCAGGACAGAGGGCGGAGCGTCAGCGATCCACTCGCCGACTGCGAGCAGGGAGGTTGCTCCGGCCAAAACCGCGCACGCGGTCAGCGCGAGCACGACGACCAGAGCATGCCGTACACCGCGCGGATCTCGCGGGTCGGGCACCTCGTGCAGTCGCTCCAGCAGGCCCGGGATCTCCCCGGGAACGGCCTGGGGCTGCTGGCGGAGTTGGTCAAAGGCAGGCGGGATCGGCAATGATGCGTCGGCAGGCACGGTCTTCCACCCGGATCACAGAGCGTCGAGAACTCCATGATCTTGGAAGTCCGTGCCTGTCACGTTCCCGGAATCCCGCCGAACCGGCAGATCATCACGAACCGGACGTCAAGCGACTACGCCGAAGCCCTGGGAGCGGACCCAGGATCTGTGTGCTGAACTTTTGTCCGGTACGGAACATCTCCACATACGCGGAGCGGGCATAACCAGGTTGGTCGAGTCCACGATCCCGGTCGGAGCATCTCCACGTACGCGGAGCGAACACGGGGGTGATGGTCTTCGACAACCTTATGGACGGAGCACCTCCGCGTACGCGAAGCTGACGCGATGACGAAAGCGAGCAGGCTCGCAATGGTCGGAGCATCTCCTCTTATGGGGAGCTGACTCGACCAGCTCGGCCCGTACGGGCTCACGCTTCGGGGCATCTCCGCGTACGCGGAGCGGACCTGCGCCTGTACACGGGCCAGGAGAAGACCGGCGGTGCACCTCCGCGTACGCGGAGCGGACGGCGGCGTCCGTCCAACCGATGTAGGTCGCCCCCACGGAGTATCTCCGCGTGCGCGGAGCAAACCCGACGGAAGAGCAGGCGGAGGAGGGCTACGACGGAACATTTCCGCGTGCGCGGAGCGGACATCCGGGTCAGCCCGAAGGTGTAGTTCGTCTGCGGAGCATCTCCGCGTACGCGGAGCGAACCGGTGGCCGCGCGAGCGCGGTCGAGCTGGCCCACGGAATATCTCCGCGTACGCGGAGCGGATCCGACCCGAATCAACTGCCAGGCCGGTTTGATCGGAACATCTCCGCGTACGCGGAGCGGGCGAGTTCGCCTCGCAGGTTGCCGCGCTCTGCCACGGAGCATCTTCGCGTAGGCGGAGCGAACCTGAACCGCTACCGCGTGCGGCTGCCGTTCATCGGAACATCTGCGCGTACGCGCAGCGAACCCGGCCTTCGTGGCGCGCCGCCGCCAGTACGCCGGAACACCTCCGCGTACGCGGAACCAACGAGGAGATCCTCTGGCTGCGCTACCCGCACCCTGGAACACCTCCGCGTATGCGGAGCGAACAGCGGCGTCCAACCGATGTAGGTAGCACCCCACGAAACATGTCCGCGTACGCGGAGCCAACCTCCAGGGCGGCGACTCGGACGCCTGGTACGGAACACCTCCGCGTACGCCAAAGTCGGGCCGTGCCCCCGGCCTTCCTCGGAGCATATCCGCGTATGCGGAGCGGACTCGGGACGGCCCATTGACGCACGCGGATGGCTGAGATCATCTCTGCGTACGCGGAGCGGACCTCGGGTTCCCGTGCCCACCACACTGGTACGCCGGAGCATTTCCGCGGGCGCGGAGCGAACTCAAACACATTCTTTTCCCCGGTGATCGGGTTCGGAGCACTTCCGCGTGTGCGGAGCGGACCGCGCCAGCACCTTGGATGTGCTGGACCATCCCGGAACAACTCCGCGTACGCAGAGCGGACTAAACGTTCTCGATGATGAACCGGACCGGCTTCGGAGCATCTCCACGCACGCGGAGCGGACCGTTTGATCTCGTCGAAGTTGAACTTCACGAACGAAGCATCTCCATGTAGGCGGAGCGGACTGGGCTACCGGACTGGAGCAGCAGGCGCAGGGCGGAACATCTCCGCGTACGCGGAGCGGGCGACGGGACGGCCCGTTGACGCACGCGGATGGCGGGGAGCATCTCCGCGTACGCGGAGCGAACAGTCGCGCACGGTCCTCAACCGTGGCACCCCACGGAACATCTCCGCGTACGCGGAGCGAACCAGCTCCAGTCGAGCGTTCCGGACCAGGCATTCGGAGCACCTCCGCGTACGCGGAGCGAACATTGGGACGAGCATCGCGACAGGCATCACCATCGGAACATCTCCGTGACCGCGAAGCGAACCAGCACGTGGCCATCCGCGCCATGATCTACGACGGAGCACCTCCGCGTACGCTGGCAGCAAGGCCACGATGGCGCGGGGGCCCGGAACACCTCCGCGTTCGCGGAGCGAACTCCCCGGCCCTGGAGTACGTCCAGGAGACCATCGGAACATCTCCGCCTGGCGGAGCGAAAGTGCGCGCCACGCCTGTCAGGTTCCGGAACATCTCCGCGTACGCGGAGAGGACGGCTAGAGCCGCACGGGCATCACCTGGGGTCACGGAACATTTCCGCGTACGCGGAGCAGACGTAATCGGGGACAAGACGAAGTCCTCGCATCGCGGAGCATCTCCCCGTACGCGGAGCGGACCGGCCGGGAGAAGGAAGCTGCGGGCCGTACGAGCGGAACATTCTTGCGTACGCGGAGCGGACCCCCGCAGCGCAGCAGTCATCTCGTTGATGTACGGAACATCTCCGCCACGCGGAGCGGAAGAGGGCTTTCCGTCGCTGGAGGAAGCACGCGCCGGAGCATCTCCGCGTACGCGGAGCGAACAACCCCGCCGGCGGGATGCGCACCGAGGGCGGACATCAGGACGAGCATCGCGACAGGCATCACCATGGGAACACCTCCGATGCGGAGCGGACGGGTGGTACGAGCTGCCCTTAGCGACCGTCATTCGAATATATCCGCCGACGCGGAGCGGACTCTTGTCGGAGGAAGCGCCCGTCACCTTGTCCGGAGCATCTCCGCGTACGCGGAGCGGACCTGGACCAGCGCAGCAGGATGACCTCGCCCTCCGGAGCATTTCCGCGTACGCGGAGCGGACAAGGCGCGCGCCTCCATGATCGAATCGATCTGCGGAGCATCTCCGCGTGCGCGGAGCGGACCCGAGTTCCCGTTCCCACCCCACTGGGTACGCCGGAGCATCTCCGCGTACGCGGAGCAGACGAGATGGCCTGACCGATGCCGCCGCCGGCCGTTGGAGCATCTCCGTGCACTCGGAGCGGACTGGCGGGTGATCAGCACCCAGTGCACGACCGTCGAAACATCTCCGCGTACGCGGAGCGGACCCCTGGTGGCCGCTGTCCATCTTGGCCTTGAACGGAACAACGGAGCGGACTTCTGATATCTGACCTCTCACGTTGGGGTCATCGGAACACCTCCGCATGTGCGGAGCGGACAGCGACTACCCGGCCGTCGGCGCGCAGGTCTTCGGAGCATCTCCGCGTACGCGGAGCGAACACCCGGGGCCGCATACTGCCGTACCCGGACCACGGAGCATCTCCGCGTACGCGGAGCGGACTCTCTATTACGAGATTGCTGTGCGCACCCGATCGGAGCATCTCCGCGTACGCGGAGCGGACGATCGCGATGCGTCCCCAGAAGTTCGTGGCGGCGGAGCATCTCCGCGTACGCGGAGCGGACCCTTCGCCACCTGCGCCTATCGGATGGCTTTGCCGCTTCTTTGCGTGGGTTCTGGGAGGCGGGCGAGGGTGAGGAGGCCGCAGCCGTAGGCGCGGCCTTGGCCGATGCCGGTGGTGAGGAGGGTGCGGAGTGCGTCGGGGTCGGTGACGTGGAGGGCTCCTTCGTAGGTGGCTGTGGTGAGTGCGACGCGGATGCGTTTGTCCTGGTGGTCGGTTTTAGTGAAGGTGTTCTTGCCGCGGTGGCGTAGCTGGAGTTGCAGAGGGATTGCGCCGTCGGGTCCGAGGTCGTCGGGGTTGCCGGCCGGGGGGATGGTGAAGCCGTTTCGTTCGGCGCGTTCGGTGAGCCAGCGCAGTTGGTTGTGCGTGGTGGTGTGGGGGAGGCGGCGGCCGCGTTGGTTGGGCCCGGGGGAGGCGGTGCGGCGTGTGGGAGAGGCGGTGAGGCGGAAGGCGTAGCGCTGGCCTTTTTGGATGTGGTTGAGGAGAGGGGTGTAGGGCTTCGTTTCCCATTGGGGTGTTTCGGCGGCGGGCCATCCGGCGTCTTCGATGAGCTGGGTGAAGTCGGGGCGGGTGGGCGAGACGGTCCACAGGGTGGGGCGGCGGGTGTCGTCGCTGTCGAGGCGCCAGAGGATTCGGGGTGGTGTTTGGCCAGGTGGGGTGGGGGTTTGGTCGGGGAAGCAGCCCATGATGAGGGCGTGGAGGGCTCGTGGGTTGCCGATGAGTTTGATGGCGCCTTGGCGGCGGGGGTTGATGTAGGCGCGGGTGAGGTACATGGCGGGTCCTGTCAGCCGAGCAGGTCGAAGGGGTCGTGGGCAGCTTTCTGGGTCGACAGGGGCAGGGTGATGTGCCCGTGCCGGACGGGGCGTTCGGTGTACCGGCGCCGGAAGGGAGTGGTCGGCGCGAGCGGCTGGTCGGGCAGGACATCGGTTCCTGCCAGATCTTCGATGACGGTGTCCAGCCTGATGCTGGACTGCCCCCGGGCGTGGTGGCGGGCGATCGTCCGGTCGCTGGCCTGCCAGGGCGTGGTGCGCAGTGCGTCGTCGAGGCAGGTCTGGTGTTGGAGCCCCATGAAAAGGGGTTTGCTGGGCGGGCAGGAGCGGCGGCCGAGGAAGGGAGGAAACCGGGGCCGCTGGAGGGCGTGCGCCGTCGTGGCGAGTGTCTCGGCGTCGCCTTCGAGGTAGGCGGTGAAGACGGCGTCGCTCAGGTAGTGGCGTCGGGTGATCTTGGTGGATTCCTTGACCTGCAGTCGGCCGTTGTCGGCTTTGGGCAGGCGTTGCTGGGCGGGCTCGGTGGGGGCGTGGGAGGCGCCGCTGACGGTGTGGTAGTCCACGAGGAGTTCGCCGGGCTGGTCCGCGCGTACTGCGAGGCGGAGCGGGGCGAGGTCGGCGAGGGTGAGGCCAGTGGTTTCCGAGGCGCTGCAGTCTCGAGGGACGCCGCAGGCGGCTGCCAGGAGCCCGATGACGCCCGACTTGCTTGGGTAGGGGAGGGTGGCGCGGATGGTGTGCCGGCTGTCGATGCCCCAGGACTGCAGTGGGCCGGCGAGCCGCAGGGTCAGGACACTCATGTGGTCGCAGCCTTGGGCAGTGCCGAGGTGATGGCCTTCTGAGCCTCGTCGAGGGCGGTCTTCCACGTAGTGGGTGCAGGCGGGTTCGGGCCGGTGTTGCGTAGCGCGGAGGGGTAGACGGCGGCGGACCAGGCTGGGGTATCGCCCCACTGTTTGTCTGCGTCGTGGATGTGCGTGAACAGGGCCTCGGCGGAGGCGGTGAGGTAGCCGTCGGAGCTGCGGGCGATGGGGCGTTCGAAGGCGTCGACGTGGCTGACGGGGCGGTCTTCGCGCAGGCTGAGGACGATGACTTCGGGGCGGGTGTGGTGGGCGAAGGTGTTGGCCTTGCCGGTGGGCATGCTGGAGGTGAAGGCGCGTACGAAGCCGAGGGCGGACTTCACGGTGCTGTCGTGGTCGTTGTCGAGGTTGGCGTGCAGGGTGCGCAGGTCGAGGGTGGCGTAGCGGTAGAGGGTCGCGGAGTTGAACTCCAGGGACCCGATCATGCCGGCGCCTCTGTTGTCCTCCTTCTGCAAGTCGTCGACGGCGGTGAAGTAGTCGAACTCGGTGATCGCTTCGTGGGTGGAGATGGCGTGCGCGACCTGGCAGCCGGCGTCCACTCCGGTGTCCGGCGAATTGGCGACCATCCGGCCGAAGAGTGCCACCGCCCCCGGGTGGGCTGACACGCCGAGGTCCTTCAGACCCAGCGAACCCACGATGTCCGCGATCGCCTTGTCGGTTTTCGCGGCGGCGAGCGCGTCGGCCTTGGTGGTCAGGGCGTTGACGACGGTGCTGATCTGGGTGCGGCCAAGGAAGAGGAGGTATTCGGTGACGGGCCGGTCTTCGGCCGGTGCGCCGGTGGAGTCCTTCTTCGTGGAGGGTTTCTTCGCGGCGACTTTGAACATCGCGAACGCCGCTGCCATGCCGATGGCATCCGCCTTGCCGGCGAGGGCCGGTGTCTTCTGCGCGAGTTCGTCCGCGATCATCTGGGGGAGTTGCCTGGTACGGACGGCGTCCTCCCCGGCCAGTGCTCCGTCTGCCTCGAACGCGGTGCGGGTGGCACGCTTCCACGCCTGTGAGGAGACGCGTGCGCGCCTGACTCCGCCGAAGACGGCAGTCTTGGGGCTGCCGTCCTGGTCCCGGTTGATGTTGGAGGGCGGCACGTTCTGAAGGATGTGGATGTCGAGGAAGGCCATGGCACTACTCCTTGATCGGTTCGGTGGTTGCGTCGGTGGGCTTGTGAGGGGTGCGGTGGAAGTCCATGCCCCAGATGCGCTTGAGGCCCTGCCGCCGGGCGGGGAAGTGCCAGCCCGCGAGGGCGTCGGCCAGCGCGACGTAGTCCAGAGCCACGTTGTAGGTGCGCATGAGCGAGACGAGGAAGCGCACGTGACTGGTCAGCTCGGTCATCGAGTCGGCACCTTGGGCAGCGCGAAAGCGCCTGGACGCACCGTCCTTCGACGGCATTGCGTTCTGCAGCCTGCGGACGGCTGCCCCGAGGGAGATGCCGTCTCGGTGCACCGAGGCGGACTTGGACTGCGCGTGGCATGCGTACAAGGCGAGGGTGTGGTGAACGGCCGCGATGACGTCGTCGCGCTGCCATGAGGGCACGTACTCGGCGAGCGGCGTGTTTTCGTTGCCCTCCAGGACGTAGGAGATGGGCTGGTGCATGTCCAGCTCATCGAGGGGCTCCCTGTTGCGTCCTCGGCGACAGGCGGCGGCAAGTGCCGGGTCCCGGTCGATGGCCCGGAGTTGGGTGACGAGGCGTTTGTGCCATGCAGGTGGCTCGGTGGAGGGCTTCTTGTTGCTGGTCGTGGTCGTGGTCATGGCGTGGGTGGCTCCAGGTCGTCCGGTCCGTCTTCAGAGGCGAAAAGTTCGTGCAGTGCTCTGTGCAGAGCACTGTGGAAATAGATTTCTGCGAGGGACGCGTCCATGACCTGGCCGTCCTCTGTTTCATGGCCATGCCACGCTGACGGGCTGGTGGCGTTCAGGAGCGTGCCGGACCTGGCCCGGATGATGGTCCGGGCCTCGTTCGCCCATAGATCGAGGGTTTGATCGATGTCGGCGTCGCTCTCGGCCAGTGAGGACAGCCACCGTCGGAATGGAGTGTCCAGGGCGGCGTACGCGGTCTCTCGGGCGCGCTCCCGGTGCCCGGCCAGCAGGCCCTCCTCGGAAGGGCGGCACCCTGAGGCAACTGCCAGGTTCTCCGCCAGCTTCGCGAGCGCGTGCACAGCAGCGGCGGTAGCCCTGACCGCGTCGAGCACGGCGTGGCGCCAGTCCTCATTTTGGGCGGAAAGAACGATCACGGGCAGAGGGAGCACGTCCCCGTAAGCCTCGTTGATCACCGCACTCTGGTTGCCGTACTCGAAGCCGACCGCGAGAACGTTCAGAGGCATGCCTTTCAGGGCTGTCATGCGTGCTCTGCTGCCCAGTTGAGATAGCACCGCAGGGCCCTGGAACGTCGGCGCGTCCCGGACTGCTGATGCGGTGGTCGGTTCCGCGCGTGCCAGAAGTGGGCCCAGCCCACGCCACAATTGCCGCTCAACTTGGTGGCGCACGGGCCAGTACACCAAGGGGAAGCTGCGCTTCTTCTCCAGGTTCGAGCTGCGCTTCCACGCCGAATGCGGTTCACTGCGCATCCACGCTCGAAGGTCCTGACCGGTCTCCAATGAGAGCCGGTCCCCAGCACAGACCACGACCTGCCACACCACGATCTGCCCCGGCGCCTCCGGGTCGGGTTTGGGGATCAGACGGATGCGGCGTGCAGGCCAGGTGAACAGCTCGAGCCGTCCTTGCGGCGCCCGCTCCGACCACCGTGCCGACAGAGGGGGACGCTCCCACACCGGCAAGTCCGTCCCCCCGCTCTCAGAGCTTGTGAGAGGCAGAAGGTTGCACATCAGGGAATGCCACAGCGTAGGTCCCATGGGCATGACCACGCCGAGCTGGCCGAGCGATCCGACGGGGTTGGACAGGGTCTTACCGTTGACCGCCTGGTCGTCGCCCACGGCTCCGGTCTTGATCGCCGCGGTGTCCCAGGCATGGGCATGCAGCAGCCACCGTGCAGCATGTGCCGGAGACAACGTGGCCGGCCGGTCATCGCGTTCCGCCGAGAACAGCGGCACGTTGTTCCCACTGGCGATATGCGGAAGCAGCAGTGCTGGGGTCTTCGTCTTTCCGTTGAGCGCCTCCAGCCCTCCCACCTGCATGAAAGGCGCCTGCGCGTCGAACAGGCCGAACCTTGACTGGTGCTCACCGAGATACGACTCGATCACCTCGGCGTCGAAGGCCCCGGCCTCCCACCAGGAGACCCACTGCTTCTCACCAGTGGGCCCTTGCAGCGCGCGATGCAGTACAGCCAGCAATAGCCGGATGACCGGCGGAATTTGGGAAGGGGCGTCCAGCGCCAGGCTCCGAATTTCCCCAGCGCGTGTCAGGACGCTGCGCAGGGATACCTCCGCAGAAGTGCCGTCGGTGAAGACGACCGGGATCCAGTCGTCGTCGACCAGGTTGAATTTCATACCGCTCCAGCGCGTAGGCATGACGAATCACCCTGCGTCCAGGCGTCTTTCAAGTGCCTGGCGCGGACTCACATACCTACAGGACCCCACTGACAACGGGCGATGAACTGCAAAAACAGGCTGAGAGGAGACCGATCAGGCGATCCGCAGGCCATCCTGCGAGGAGTAAGTGACCCTCTTGCGCCCCAACTGCAGGGGCTGGCCATCCGCTGGCAGGAGGAGCACTCGGACCGAGCCCAGCCACGCCGATTCCCGCCACGCCTCCAGAGTGAAGGCAGCTGCGCGCGCGGCGTCCGTCAGCTCCTGCGACCACCCGGGCAACCGGATAGCCTGGTCCAGCACCATCTCGACTCCATCTGGATCCGGCAGGCTTCCCAGCGACACCACTGAGACTTCTCCAGCGGAGACGGTCGCGGCCGTGCCTGCAGCGACCCCCTCACGCATCAGGATCACCTCCAACGACGGCTTCCCGAGCCGCACCAGCGCTTGGACCTGCGTCGTGCCGTCATCGTCCTCACCACTGAAGGCGGCATCCCTGTGGAGGTCCGCCAGGGTCTCCACATCGCGCGGACTGGGCAGAGTCACCTGTGTCGCCAGCGTCGCCATCCGGTCACGATCTGCCTCATCCTGGCGCGCCGCATCAGCCAACTGCTCCTGCCAGGATTCCGGTCCCAACCTTTCCTCGCCGTAGACACGGTTGACCAGCTCTGGAATGGCATCTGGCATCTCCAGCACTCCCCGGTCCAGCAATACCGCTGCTGTTCGCCACAACAGGTGATCCCCGTACACGGTGCGCGATCCGGCCGGGACCGAAGGTGGCGCGTCGACGCTCACCCGGTAGCCGGTCACGACGACCCGAGCCTCCGAGAGCAATCTCGGGCGGTTGGCCACCAGATGCCGGTGCATCCGGCCAATGCGCTGGAAGAGCAGGTCAATGGGGCACAGGTCCGTGATGAGCCCGTCGAAAGACACGTCCAAGGACTGTTCGACCACTTGCGTGGCAACTACCACGTGCGGCACAGGCCGCGTCCCGGCTGGCCCGAACCGTTCGATCAGCCTTGTCTCCAGGCGCCGGCGGTCGGCCACCGTATACCGTGCGTGCATCAGCGTGACGGCCTCGTTCCCGAGCACCTCTCGCAGTTGCGATGCCAGCTTCTGCGCACGGTCGACCGTGTTGCGGATGACCAGGAGGCACCCGCCCTCCGACAGCATGCCCGCGGCATAGTCCACGACTGCAGTGGCATCCGGCTCCGGCAGCATCTCCACCTGCAACGCCAGCCCGCGATCCGTCGTCGCGGTAGTGACCTGCGGCCGCGAGCCTGGTCGGCCGCTACCGGGGGCCTCAGCCCATGTCAGGCGCGGATACGCCTCGTCGTTTGCCAGTACCAATCGCCGCCCTGCATACGCATCGAGCAGCTCCTGCCGCTGCCTGGTGGGCAGAGTCGCCGACAGCAACACCACCGGTACACCGCACGCACCGAGCCACTCCAGGACCCTCTTCAGCAGCCCGGACATGTATGCGTCGTAAGCGTGCACTTCGTCCAGGACCACCACCTTCCCCGCCAGACCCAAAATCCGCACCGACACGTAGCGCGACGCGAGGCCCGCCAGCAGCAACTGATCGACCGTGGCCACCACCACCGGGGCCAGCAGCGCCCGATAACGGCCCTGGATCCACTGCGACGCGATCATCCCCGTGCACTCGTCCGCCCCCACAGCACTACTCAAAAGAGCCCGGTAGTCCTCCTGCTGCGCCGCCTTCCCATGCGCTAGTGCCACCGTCGTGTCGGCCCCCTGTCGCTCCAACCACTTCACGACCCGCCCGAACATCTGATTCGCCGTCGCCTGCGTGGGCAGACCGAAGAACACCCCGTTAGCGCCCAGCCGGGCGGCTAGCACTTCCACCGCTGCCAGGGCGCCCTCTGTCTTGCCTTCGCCCATGGGCGCTTCAAGGATCAGGAGCCCGGGACTATCCACCGAGCCGGCGACCGTACAGATCGCCTCCTGTACGGAACGCGGCTCAGCAATGCCGAACCGAGACCGGTAGAGCGCACGCACCGGCAACCGAGCGCTTTCTGGATCCGGCTTCCAAGCTGCCCGCACCCCCATGACCTCACCTGCGCGCTGGACGCGGGAGGCGGAGGTCCTCATATACCCGTCCGGCAAACGGCCTTCATAAGGGAAGAGATCCTCGTTACTGGCCAGCCAGTCCGCCAGCGTCACCGCGCCAGCCTGCACCAACTGGGCCGGCACCGACGGCATACTTTGGCACCACCTGTCCAGAAACAGCTCAGCTCCGCTGCCTTCTACAGCTGCCCTGTGCACGGCATCCTGCGCCGGCAGCCAGGCACCGGTACCCCGCCGCTTAGTCCGGATGCCCTCATCCAGCCAACCCACCCGGGGGAACACCCCATGATGGCCAGCCAGCGTCAAGGCCACGAACTCGGCAGCCTCGGCATCCCACCCCTCGGCGCACAACATGTCGAAGATCAAACGCCCTGACAGCCAACTGTGGGGAAGTGAGCCCCTGACGGACAGATCCACCGTCAGCCCAGCAGCCACCAGTTCCGCTCGCCGCTCGCTATCCAGGCTGGCGAAAGACGGCGTCGCCTTCCCCAGATCATGTAACGCCGCCAGCCACGCCAACCGAACACGAGCCGACTCAACATCCTCGGCAAGGTCCGCACCAAGCAACCGCTGGACCTGAAGCGCGAGAAAGTGATCCCACAACCAACCGCCCGTATGACCGCTGTCCCACACATGCGCGATCAACGAATGCCACAAAGCCCCAGGCGACACATCGGGCGACCAACGACTCCGCCGCCACGTCTTCGCCCACAAGAGCCGATCCGTATCAGAAAATTCCGACATCCTGCCTCCGTATCGCACTCCGATATTCCTACCGAGACCCTCGGACAGCGGGCAACAAGGTCCCCGCGCTGCTGTGTCGACCGTGGCCTCAGACGGGCTGGTCCTCATGACCCATCATGTTGAGTGCGTCGCGATCCTTGAGCCTGCCGAAAAGGGCCGCTGACCTGCGGTTTTATCGGGTGTGCGTGATGTGCCCTATGCGCGTTACGGGCGATATCTTGACGCTGAAATGACGCTCGCGGAGGTATCTCGACGCTCATTTGACGCTCGTCCTGATGGATCGTCAGTTGAGCTGAGGGGCTGGTCAGGTGTCCCGTCGATCTTCGCGGCGGGACAGAAAAACTGAGAATGTTCCGACGTTGAGCCCCGGCCGGCTCCTGCGGTGTGGCGGTGTACTCGCGGTCTGGCGCTGGACCACGCTCCACACGGGCAACTGCCCTGGAAGCGGAGCGCTCTTCCTCGGTCATGGCCTGCTCGAGGGCATCAAGAGTCTCCCGGGCCACCGCTGGCCCGGCAGAGTCGTGGTGCGCGCACGGCCAGCCGAGTCCACACTGACCAGTTCCCGCCCCACCGGTCCCGGGCGGCGGTCCCCGCGATCAGAGCCTCTATCAGGCTATGGATCACTTTCGCCGTGGACCAGGTTTTGGACCGGGAGTAGACGCCGGGCCGCCGTTGTCGCTCCACAGCCGGTTCCGGTCGTCCGTGGCGGAGCGGGCGAACGACTGCGCTCAGTCGCTCAGCACCTGCCCTGGGGGCGTGCGCACTGCACCGGCCACCGCTCCGGACTCCACGTCAGATGTTGCTCAGAATGCGACGACTGCAACCCCTTGCGGGTTCCAGCGATGCAGATCGTGTGAAATTCAGTCACTGACTGTCTACCCTTGGCGTCATATCGTGCGCTGATCACCCTGATCTCCTGGGTGCCGTGGACGATCACTGCAGC
The DNA here is from genome assembly GCF_055602785.1 of Streptomyces sp. NPDC037301. Taxonomy (NCBI): domain Bacteria; kingdom Bacillati; phylum Actinomycetota; class Actinomycetes; order Kitasatosporales; family Streptomycetaceae; genus Streptomyces; species Streptomyces sp. NPDC037301. Next base: position 87,655 of record NZ_JBVJWD010000029.1, on the reverse strand, counting down.
TACGGGGAGAAGGATCTTGTGGGGCAGCACACGGGACAGGGAATGCTGTTCGGCGAGGCGTACGGCCGTATTTCGATTGGTGTCGGCGGCCTTCCGGCTGGTGTCAGTGCAGTCACGGTACCTGTCAGGCGGTCCAGAGAGGACCGGCTGCCTCGTGACCGTCGCGGGCGCCTGCGGGTGTACGCCGTCGACCTCGTCCCGGGGTGTCCTGCCGACCTGTTCGAGCCCCCGTCCGTGTTGTCCTCTGCCGACCTGCTGTGGGTGCTCGCGGCGGAGCGCCGCGCGTGGAGCACGGTGGTGGGTCGGTTCAGAGAGGACGCCATGCAGGTGGCGACCGATCTGGTGCGATGCGGCGGTGTAGTGCTGCGCTGCGAGGTGGACGAGTGGGTGGCGCTCGGTGCCCCCACTCAGTGGCGACTGTCCCAGGCGTGGTCACTCCAGGCGGAGGACCGCATCGCCGAGCTTCGCGGCACCCGCGAACCGCGACGCGCCCGCGCCGAGCTCATGGAGGTGATGGAGCCGCTGGAACAGTTGTCTGCGGAGCGCGAACTGCTGGCAGCGGTAGACTCGGCCGCCGGACTCGTGGTGCCCGCAGGCAGCCGGACGGCGGCGAGGGCGTGGTCCGTCTACGAGGCCGCGATTCGAGCAGGTGCTTCCTGGTGGTTCCTCCGGGACCAGGGGGAGGACGAGGTGACCCTCAGGCAGCTTGCGGCGCTCGCGCTGGGTGGCTCCAAACGGTGGACTGCACAGCAGCAGGCAGCGTTTGCGAACCTGGTGGGGTCGGAGTTCGAGGAGGCGGTGCACGAGGAGGACACCGCGCTCCGCGTCAAAGGCCCGCTGTCATGGCACATCGGTTCAGTGGCTGCCGACGCGGCGGTGGCCCAGCCATGGGTCGGTCTTCCCGCCAACAGCCTGCGCCTGCTCGGGAATGCTGTCTGCGATGCCGTGGGCGTGCTGGTGGTGGAAAACTCGGACACCTTCGGAGTGGTCTGCCGCCGTCTGCCGGAACTGACGTCACGTTGGCTCTGTGTGTGGGGCAGCGGGTACGCCACGGACCAGCTCGTGGCGGTCCTCGACTGGCTGTCGCCGCTTCCAGTTGCTGCCTGGTGCGACCTGGACGCCGACGGCATCGCGATTGTCGACAACCTGTCGCGGCGTCTGGGCAGGCCGGTGCACGCCGTGGGGATGCGTGTGGACGAGTGGGAGGCAGGCCCCTACCGACAGCGCCAGAAGCCGGAGGAGGAGAGAGAGCGCGACCGCCTTCTCGCCGCCGAGCTTGCCGAGCGGGTGGACGGTGATCTCCGCGAACTCGCCCTCGCCATCGCCGCGAGCGGGGAGTCCCGGGAGCAGGAGACCCAGTACACCTCGGTCCTCCCCGGTCTCCCGTCGGTCCTGGAGCAGTTCGCTCAGCGGCGTCTGTCCTGGCCCGGCCAGGAGACTGCGCGGTGAGCGAGACTCAGCTCTCCTGGGACGACGCCGAGGATGACGAGGCGATGCTCGCGCCAGCCGACCGGCTCTCCAACTGGCGTGCGTTCGTGGCTCCACTGGCAGCACATCGTGAGGTGGTCGTCAAGGACCCGGACGCGGTGCGACTGGCGAGAGATGTGGTAGCGGTTTTCGCCGAGCACTCCGCCCTCAGCGGGCTCACCCGTGCCCAGTTGCTGGACCTACTTGGCCCGGCGGGACGAGGCTGGCCCGTGCCCGTGGTCGAGTCCCGCCTCGGTCTGCTGATCGACATGAGCTTCCTGGAACCGTACCTGCTCAAGGCCCACCAGGATCGCTACGTCGTGCGCCCGGCCGGTCTCGCAGGCGCCTTCGCGGCCGAACGGCTGTCGCTGTACGGCGGCGTGGACGAGTTGGTCGGACTGCTGGACCGTACCCGCGAACTATTCGAGCTCGCTGATCCCGACCCGGTGAAGGCATTGGAGGCACTGCAGGACTGCCGACACGGTCTGCTGGTGTTCGCGCTCGACCTACAGCGACAGGTGGTGAACGCGACTCTGGGCGAGCTGATCCGCGCTCAGCGGCGGCACGACCGAACCGACTTCCCCGAGCAGGTGGTCGCACTGAACGGCCTGGTCACACGCGCGTTTTCCGGCCACCTGGTGCTCGAAGACGCGGCAACCGCCCTGATCGAGGCTGCTCAGTTCTACCGCCAGGCTCTGCTCGCCGCCGTCGGAAAGATCCTGGACAACGGCGGCGGAAGCCTGAACCTCGACGTGCTCACTCCCGCCGAGTACCACCAGCTCACCCGGACAGCCGGAGTGGAGCAACTGGGCCACTTCGGCGACCGGCTCGTCTCGGACGCTCCGCCGCCGTGGGTTGACGGCCAGGCGATCGTGGACACGGCTGCCGAGTACGCGCCGTCATCACCGCCCAAGGGCCGGCCGACGCCGCCGGAGGCCCGGGGGGACAGCCGGTCGGACCCCTTCGCCGCGCTGGAGGAGGCAGAAGCTCACGAAGCTGTCCGGCGTCAGGTGTTGGTGGAGGACCTGCTGGCGGGACTGACCGAGACTGACGTCACCGCCGTCTTGGAGGACCAGGGCTGGCCCGCTGCCGCGCGCACCCTGGTGGACCTGCTGGCCTGCGACGAAGACCCCGAGGTTCCGGTGCGCGTGGAACTGGCCGTTCCGGTGCGCGTCGACAGCACCGCCACGATCACCTACCTCCACCAGGTGACCCTCCACCTCTCCCCAGGATCGGGAGACGACGGATGACGGACGAGATCGTGCACCGGACAGCCCTGCTGCTCGCAGCCCTCCGGGCTGAGGGCCAGGCCGAGTGTCCGACCGATGCTGCAGTGGTAGAAGGGGCGGCACAGGCCGCCGCACTGGCGGGCAGGACAGTGCTCCAGTTCCACGATGCCGACCACGCGCAAGCGGCGGTGCGCCTCGGATGGCCGGCGGGGAACGCCCCGAACGAGGACCATCTGGGCGGTCAGCTGCCTCCTCCGCTCTCCCGCGTCATCAGACTGGTGTTCGCGATGTGCCTGCGAGCGGCCTGGCCCGACCCGTCGCTCCCGCCATACCCGGGGCACGTCTTCGATGCCGACCTGGTCGCGCAGACCTGTCTTGACCTGGGGGCCCGGGCCGACAGGATCGCGGCCGCACTCGACCGGGTGCTCCCCGGCCACGGCCTGATCGCCGGCACCGGCGCCCAGTCGCACCTGGGCCCGGCGGTGGCTGCGCTACCCGGACCAGTGAAGGCCGCGCTGCGAAGGGGGCACCACCTGCTGCCGCGGCTCGTTTCCGACAGCGACCAACCGCGCGCGGAGGCGCCGGTATCTCCCCCGGCGAACCTGACCGCCCCAGACCAGCCGCCCCCGTCCAGCAGCCTCCAGGTCGCACAGTCCCTGGTCACCGCTCTGGAGACCGCGCACGGCCCTCTCACCGCCCGTGAAGTCGGCGCACTCGCAGATCCCGGTACCAGGGCGCAGGTCGAGGAGATCCTCGCCGGCACGGGGCGCTGTCTGATCCGCACTCCCAGCGGCACCTGGACCACCGGCTACCGCGACGCCGTCGCTGCCGAGTTGAGCGCCGCGGGGGTGGGGACGCTGAGCAGCGCGGAACGTGCCGTCCTGGCGCTGGTCCTAGTGCACACCGTCGCCCTACCGCGTGCGCTGGGACGCCACACGCACGACCAGTGGGAGAGCCGCAGGCAACCGGTCACCGTGACCGAACTGGCCCGCAACCGCGCGTTGGCCCAGACCACCATCCGGCAGGCACTGCGCACCCTCAGCGCTGCCGGGATGGTGGACACTGCGGGCCCCGGCAACTTCGTCCCCGGTCCGGCCCTCCAGCGCTTGAGCCCCGCACGCGTCAGTGCCCTGTGGGAGGACTTGATCATCGCGGGACGCCCGGATGGCCACCTGGCCCGCGCCATCCTCGAACGTCGGGCAGCCGAAGAGTCGGCCCCTACGCACCGGGAGTCACCATGACGGCCGACCCCACAACCGGCACCCCCACCGGGATCATAGGCGCCCGACCGCTGGTCGCCGTCCAGACATTCGGGATCGCACGGTTGACCAGCGACCCGGTCGCGCTCATCCCGGGAACCTTCGTTGCCGTCACCGGCCGTGGACCAAAGGACTCCAACGAATCGGGCAAGACGAGCTTCCTGGCAGCGGTGTCCCTGCTGCTCGGCGATCCGGAGTGGCAGGCCACCGGAAACGGCACCGCCAACACCGCCACGCTGCTGTTCGAACCGATCGTCGCCGGGGCGTCCGCGCAGCTCGTCGGGGCTGCGGACCGAGGCTACGTGGTGGGCCTGTTCGCTGAGGCAGGAGAAACCCGACCGCACACCGTCTGGCTCCAGATCAGCAGCGAAAGGCCGCACCTCCAAGCCCGCCATCAGCCAGGCGTCCACCTGCTGACGGAGGGCGACGACGGCGAACGCCACCGGGCGGCACCGGAGTTCTTCCGGCAGCTCGGCGGCCGTCCGCTCGGTTCCAGCGAGTACGCACAGCACCTGTATGGACGTTCGCCGAAGGTCCTCGCCTACGTCGCCTCGCGCGGTCAGGTGCGGTCACGGCCCTCGCTCCTCAAACTGGAGGCGGCGACATACACGCCGGACCGCATCGGAGAGGCCCTGCTGACGCTCTCGGGCCGGTCGAGCGTCCTGGAGCGCGACGGGCAGCAACGTCGTGAGCTGGCGGACCGCCGGGAGGACTACGATCGTGCGCTCACCCAGCACGACACGGATTTCGCCCGCGAGGACCAGCTCCTCGAAGCCGTGGCGCTGCGCGAAGACCTGCGCGCCAAGCTGAGCAGTGCCCTGGCGGACCAGCGGTCGTGCCTGGCCCGGTGCGTGCTGGACGCCGTCGCACGGCAGCGCAGCGCCGAAGCATTGCTCCCTGCTAACTGCGCGCTCCTGGAGTCGGCCCGCGGCACCCGGGGAACGCTTCGAGGGGAACGCGTCGCCTACGAGGACGTCCGGGCGCTGGAGTCAGCAGTACGTGCCGCCAGCGAGGAGCACCGGCAGGCGCAGGAGGCATGGCTCGCCTGCCAGAGGGACGAACTCACAGCTGAGCGGGGCCTCACCGACGCCGAAGCAGACCTCGTCCGGCTGCGCGAATTGGCGGACCGGCATGCAGGCGAACCCGTAACCGCCTTGACGGCGCGCCTCGCGACCCTGCGCGACGAGAAGGAGGACGCACGAGTCGGCCAGCGCATCGCCGAAGGCGATGCCACCCATGCTGAGCAGGAGCTTGCCAAGGCGACAGAAGGGCAGGCGGGCAGGGTCGGCGAGCTCATTACGGCTCTGGGGCACGCGGGCATCGACGCGGCCGGACTGTACGACCGGACCGAGGTCGACCCCTCCGCACGGGACTTGTGGGAGGCGGTCCTGCACCCGTGGCGGGAGGCCGTCTGTGTACCCCGAAGTGCGCTCAGCGCGGCGGTCGAGACCCTCCGGGACCATCCGGGAGCAGTTCTGGTGGCCTCTTCTGCCGTCGGCATTGCCGGCGGGGACTCCTCTGACAGCCCCGCCCTGCCCGCCGGTATTCTTTCCGCCCCCGACTCCGCCCGCGGCTTCCTTACCGCCCTGTCGAGTCAGGGTGACTGGACAGGCGCACCGCCGCACGCCTCCATGCACGGGCTCGGCGTCCATGTCGTCGGCGCGTTTTCCGAACCGGTGCTGGGCCGTGAAGCGATATGCGCCCACCTGCGCAGTCTGCGGGACGCCGCCCTCAGGAGGATGACCGATCTGAACTCCCTCCTCTCCGGTCTCGCTACGAGGATCGGCGTCACGGAGGCCCAACTCGCCTGCGCCGTAGCCGTCGAGTCCATGCCCGACGCGATCGCGAAGCACCATGTGGTGCTACGCACCCTCACGGCGATCCGCGCCGCCCTGCCTGGTCTCAAGAAACGGACCGACACCGCAGCGGACCTCGTCACCACGGCGAAGGCAGCCGTCGCCGGCCGCGAGCAGCGCATCCTCGCGCTCGACCGGGACATCGCCGACGCGGACAAAGAGATCAAGGAGTTGGAGGAACGTCTCACGGTCCTCACCGGCTCCGCAGGCACCGAGCAGACCGCACGCGCTATCGGCCTGTTTGGCGGCGACGAGGAGACCGCCCGGACAGAGCTGGGATGGCCGGCTATTTGGCTTCCCGAGGACCATGCCGAACTCCTCACCGAAGCCCCTACTCCGTCAACTGCTGTCTCTGCAGGGCAGCCCGCTGAGTTCCGCAGCGCCGCCGATCTCCGTCAGGCTGTCGTCGGCACGATCGACGTCTGCCGTACCGTCCTGCGGGTGGCAGCCCGCACCAAGGGCTACCCCACCCACGCCCTGGCCCGCGCTGCCGAGATGCACGAGGCCGCCCCAGACGTGCGTACCCAGCCCACCCTCCGCGCCCTCGCCGACTGGCTCGACGACACGGCGGACGCCGACGCCGCAGCGGAGTCGGAGATTGCTGCCCTGAGGCAAGCCCGCCAGCGGGAACAGGACTTCATCGCCTCGTCTGTCGACAAGCTTGGCGAGGAGCTGCAGAACACCCAGGCGGTCATCATCCAGCGCGTCAGCATCGCGCTCGACAGCATCGCCACCGCGTTGAACCGGCTCGACCGCGGCTCCCAGGGATTCGGCGCCGATCTCACGTACCGCATCGACCCGCCGGCAGGAGCCGACCACCACTGGCGTTGCTCGGTTACCCCGCGGTGGCGGCGCAACCCCAACGGGCCGCTGCTCTCCTACGACACGGTCACCAACACCGCGCAGGAGAAGCTGTTTTCCATCAACCTCGTACTGGCGGCACTGCTGGCAGCCCCTCATCCCCAGGGACGGGTACTCATCCTGGACGAGCTCGGCGACTCGCTCGGCAAGGAGCATCGCCGGGAGGTGCTCAGCGCCATCAGCAGCGTCGCCACCGAATACGGCATCACCGTCCTCGGCACCTGCCAGGACACCATCCTGAAAGACGCGGCACCGGTCTGCGGAGAGATCCTCTACTTCCATTACCCCTCGAAGTCGGAGTACCTGAACCTCCCCACCCGCATGTATGGGTTCGACGAGGACTCCCTCCGCGTCGAACTGACCGCGGAGCAACTCCTGCGCCACTCTGGCCGAGCCCGCGTGTAGATACACCGGGGCAGTATCGCCGTCAGGCCCCGGAGGCAGCACGGACAGCGGGGCGTTTGGGGCGGGTTCATTCCCCCGGCCGGCGCTGGGCAGACCGGCGGGTGGCCTGGGAATGATCATGGCCAGAGTAGGCGAGAGCTGAGGGGCACAAGCCGCGGAGCGTTCCCCCCTCCTGGCACCACTACAGCCTCCCAGCTCGCACCATTCACGACCTGCCAGGCAATCGGCGCCACCGGCCTCGCCATGAGACGCCCATCGCAGCCGGCCTGGTCGACCGGCAGTTCATCCGCGATAGCCGCGACCAACTCCGGCGCCTTCGCCATCGGCAACCTCTACCGCGCAACCGAGAACCACGTGGCGGCCGCGGCGGTCGACGCCGCGAGGGAAGCGGGCATCCGCTACTTCGACCCTGCATCCCGGTGCCTGGAGGCGGTGATCGGCACGGGCTGGGACGTCCGGGACCTCACCGAACACTGATTCCTGCACCCATCGCGGACTCACGCTCTACAGGTCTAGGCGCAATACCGGTGACTTTGATAGTGCTGGCTCGTTGAGTTGGTGTGCCAAGGCCCGGACAGTTGAAGGTAGTTGAGGGCGATCGGTTTTCGGATCGCATCGCCCTTGGAGTGCTCACGCGTGCGTTTCCGCCGGAGTTGGTGGATGAGGTGGTGGCGGAGTGTGGACGCACCGAGGAACGTCAGCGTCTGCTTCCCGCTCGGGTGGTGATGTATTTCGTGCTGGCGATGTGCCTGTTCTCGGGGCAGGGGTATGAGGAGGTCGGACGGCTCCTCACCCAGGGCCTGGAACGCGAACGCCGCTGGTCGAAGACGTGGCGGGTGCCCACCAGCGGGGCGATTGGACGGGCCCGGTTGCGGCTGGGGGCGGAACCGATGAAGGCGTTGTTCGCCAGGGTCTGTCGGCCCGTGGCGCTCCCGGCGACGACGGGAGCGTGGTTTCGGGGTCTGCGGTTGGTGTCGGTGGACGGGACGACCTTCGACCTTCCCGATACACAGGCCAACGCCGCCTTTTTCGGACGGCCGGGAACGGGGCGTGGCCAGGGCAGGAGCGCGTATCCGCAGGCCAGGGCCGTGGCCCTGGTCGAGTGCGGCACCCACGCCGTGTTCGCCGCCGACGTCGCGCCACTGGCGGTGCATGAGACGGCCCTGGCCCGCCGTCTGTTCCCCTCGCTGACCAGAGGAATGCTGCTCCTGGCGGATCGGGGCTTCCTCGGCTTCGATCTGTGGCGGGCCGCCGCGTCGACCGGCGCGGACCTGTTGTGGCGGGTCCGGAGCAACGCGGTCCTGCCCGTGGTGGCCGCGCTGCCCGATGGCTCGTATCTGTCGGAGATCGTTGCCGCCCGGGACAAGAACCGGCGGGCCGACCCGGCACAGGTTCGCGTCATCGAATACGCCTTGGACCCAGGTGGGGAGGGCGCCGTTTACCGGCTGGTCACCACACTCCTGGACCCGGCCACCGCACCGGCCATGGAGCTCGCTGCGCTCTACGCCGAGCGCTGGGAGATCGAGACGACCTTCGACGAGATCAAGATCCACCTGGGCGGACCCGGATTCGTCCTGCGCTCCCAGTATCCGGTCGGGGCCGAGCAGGAGATCTTCGGGTTCCTCCTGGTGCACCACGCCCTGCGCGACCTCATGCACCAGGTCGCCCGGCAGGAGAGGGAGGATCCGGACCGGATGTCCTTCACCCGCACCTTGCGCGTTGTCCGCCGGCAGACCACCAGCCAGGCGGGATTCTCCCCTCCCGGCTCACCCGGGCACTGAAGCAGACCCTGCGTGAAATCACCGAACGCCTCCTGGAACCACGGCGGTTACGGTCCAACCCGCGAGTGATCAAACGCAAAATGTCCAACTGGGCACTCAAACGCACCGAACACAACAACCCACCTCGCCCGGCCACCCCCGCCGTCACCCTCGTCGAACCCACCAAAACATCCCCAAACCCACGAATTAAGCACTAAAGCACCGGTATTGGGTCTAGGCGAGGAGCCTTCGTGATAGGGCAGGCGCTTAGAAGGCGCCTGCTCTGTCTCGGTGGCGGCAGTCGAGGGCCGCGTTCGCCAGGTGTAGGAGGAGCTTGGCAGTCGGTGAGCCGACGACGTGGTGGAGTTCCGCTTCAACGTTGAGTTTTCGCCGCCCCTTTCTGCTCTCTTTGGGGACGGGCCTGGCAGGTCTCCTGTGCGTGACTTGCTGCTGTGATCAGAAACGTCCCCCGCATACGGGCGGAGACTGGGCGCTCTCGGTCGGCTCGAACGTGCCGCCAAGTGCTCGGAAGCCGCCTGTTGCATTCGTCACTTGGGTAGCCCGGTCGGCGGCTATGCGTGGCGGCCATAACACGGGATCGCCGGTTGGCCAAACCGGCGCTACTCCTGATCATTGTCTGCGTTCGTTGACGGACATTGCGATCTCCTTGTCTGCGCCAGGCGACGTCTGCCTGCGTGCGCGCGGAAGGGGGGAAAGCGCCTCGTCGGTCGGGGGGACCAGACCTGGGGACCAGTGCATGGTGCACGCATTGGCCTCGCAGTGTCGGTGTTGATGAAGAGCATGCAAGTGATGAAACGGCGTCCTTCAAAGATTGGACGAGGCGCTGTTCTGGTGCCTGGAAGGGGTAGCGGTGTTGCGGGATTCGAGTTGTCGAGAAGCAGAGTCGGGGGGACTTGTGGGTATCGAGCTGTCGTTGGCTGATGTTCCGCTCGGGCCGTTCGAGGGCTCGTTGGTCACCGTGTATTCGGCCAGGAGCAAGGCGGCCAATCTGCACGTGTCAAGGCAGTGTGGACAGTTGCGCACGCCCGAGGTGAGGACCGCCGACGTGCCGCTGGAGACGGCGATGTTGCGGCGGTTGTGCTCGCGATGCGCGGCATGGGGTGTCTGGGGCCGGCCGGGTACCGGACTGGGCATGTTCCTCGGGGCTCTCGGCGGAACGGGGCTGTTGTACCAGTTGCAGTCCTACGTGGAGCCGGACGAGGACGAACGCTGGACCGACCGCGAGGCACGGGAAGCCGCCGAACTCCTTCGCACTGAACAGGATGTCGACCCCGATGATGACGAGGAGGAGGTGGAAGGCGGCATATCGCGGCGGGAGGCACGTGAGGATGCAGAGGAGCTGCGCGGTCTGATTTTTGCCCACTGGCGCGGCGCGGGACGGAGCCTGCATCGGGCACAGGCCGTCGTTGCTCACTTTCCCTGGCTGGAGGAGTGGGCGAAGCCGTCACTGGCGGTCAAGACGCTGTATCTGGAGACGCTTCGGGCGCAGGCGGCGCGGTTTGTAGACCCGGAGGAGCTTGTCGTGGCTGCTGCCGCAACGGCTCTCCCCATGCCCGAGCTTCCGCACGCGGATCCGGCTTTCGCGGTGCTCGGCGGCAACAGCCGGGTGTCCAGGGCACTGGTGGACCTGTGGCACCGGTGGCAGAGCGCGGCCGGGCGGCCCTGGGAAGGGCCGGGGACGCGTGCGTACCTGTCGTACGAGATCGTGCGAGGCATTCGCAGCAATCGGAAGGGTTACGACGAGGCCCGAGCCGAGGCAGCGCGCCTGATTGCCTCCTGGGAGGAACAGGCCCAGGAGGCAGCGACGCTGGCCGACCGGGCACCGAGATGCCGGCTGACGGCGCAGATGCCGGAAGCATCCGAAGCCATGCTACGTCATGGTGTGCGGGATTTCCTGGACGGGCTGGATACGTGGACGCTCGGTGTGCTGCTCACGTGGACAGTTGATGCCGACTGGGGTAACGGCGTCCTCACCCTGGAAGTGCCTGATCTCGTCGCCGAACGGCTGCTGAGCCCGGTGAGCAGCCTTCCGTGCAGTCCAGCTGCCGCGGCGCCGGATCTGCCCGAACGTGACGGCGGTCCGGGAAGGCGGCAGGGCATCGTTCGGCCGGGTGTCTTCGATGACACCCCGGTCTTCGACCGGCGCCCGGTCGCCCTCGATCACCTCCGTGCGCTGCGCACACTTGGGCCCGGTACCGACGAGCTCTACCTTGTCTTCTCGGCGAGCGGGGGAGCGGAAGTACTGCCTCTGGACACTATCGAGAAGCGGCTGGCCAAGGGGTGGCTGGGCGTCCTCATCGCAGGGGCCCGTGACCTGCCCGGAAGCGTGCTTGGCCCGGAGGAGCCGGAACGCAGTCCCGAGCTGGAGGCGCGTGAGGCTCAGCTGCCCGGTCGCGGCCAGGGCGTCCACGATCCGGATTTCGGCGAAGGACTGGGTCTTGCCGAGGGCACACGCCGGAGCCTTCGCCAGACGTATGCCACCGAAGACCGGAACCTGAATCTTCGCCTGCTGGCCCTGGCACGCGGCGCGCACGACCTGCGAAGCCTGGACGCCGGACAGCCTGGCGGGCTACCCGTGGCCGTATGGCACGGCCTGCTCACCGAGGACCGCCTCAGCCTCGCGCCTTTTCGGCAGCCCGGCAGCGACCGGTGGCGAAGCGGCAGCGGCCTCCCTTTGGGGTCCTTGGCCGCAGTCCAGCTCTACACCACCAACGCAAGCTCTCTGATCGAGGGCAAGGGACACTCGCCGCTGTGCCGACACGCCCACGAACGCGCTGTCGTGGCCGGCGACGACCTCCTCACGGTCGCCGACCTCATGGCGCGCACCGACTTCGACTGGTGCAGCAAGTGCGGCGGCTACGCCTTGCGCAGGCTCAGCGATACCCAACTGTCCTACTACCGTGCGGCTCACCGACTGCACGACATCAAAAGGCGACTCGATCGCGGCACCGGAATTCCCGACACCGAACCCTCCGAGGTGATCGCTCGCCTGGACGAACTGGCGGCCTGGCAGTCGGTAGAGGACGCAGAGTGGTGCAGCAGTGATTCCTGGCAATGGCAGGACACCATCCGAGAGCTCAGGCGCAGGGCCACGAGAACTCACGCCGTGACCGGCCCTGGCGAACCGGCCTCCTGACCAGGCAGCGGCCCTTGGGCGTGCGCCACGCTGCCCCGTCGACGTTGAGGCGAGCCTCTCCACTCAACAAGCAAGAGAGCATCGCGACATTGCCTTGGGGACCAGCAATGGGGACCAGTGCTCGGTGCACGGATCTGCCTCGCAGCGTCGGCTGCGGTGAAGAGCAGGGAAAGGAAGCAACGTTGCCTCAGGGCCGAATGCACAGAGGGCGGTCAATACAATGTGGTGCGCGAGACGGCGTGCTGCTCGACGGACCCCTCGCTGAGTACCTCCGGGGCAGCGCCTCAGAGTGAACGTCCAGGTCGTTACAGACCGTCGGCACTGTGAGGTCCGCCTGGATCTCCTCGGGTGGAAGGCGCGCAACCTCTTCTCCTGGTCGGTGGACTTCTTCTCGGGCGGTGGTATGCGGTGGACGGCTCCTTCCACAAGCCATTGTCCATGACCGAGGTTTGAAGCGTCTCGCGAGCGTTGTACCGTACTCGCGACCTAGTGTTTTTCTGAGTGTCTTGAACCGGGGGCGGGGCGAGGGTGTCGACTATCGGTCTGGCCGCAGCCATCGAGGAGCTGCGCCAAGAGCTGTACGAGGCTCAGCGGTTTGGCGCCAACCAACAGTTCGCCTTCGGTGTCGAAGAGGCGGAGCTGGAGCTGCAGCTCGAACTGCGCAGGTCCGCCAAGGGAGACGGCAAGCTCGCTTTCGGCGTGGTTGCTATCGGCGCGGGGGGTGAGCAATCCACCGTCCGTACCCACAAGCTGGTGTTGAGGCTGTCGGTCAAGGACCGGGCCCTCGGAGGCGCGCGCCCTGAGATCGGCGACGATGAGTTCGGATCGCTGGACGAGGAGTGACATGGATCCGCGCAGACTGGCGCTGATCCGCAGCGGGGACACAGGCGAGGGGCGCCTCACCGTCGGCTCCGGCTATCTGATCGCTCCGCGGCTTGTGCTGACCGCCCGCCACGTGTTGGAGGACCGCGACACGGGAATGCTGTGGCCGGTCATCACCGTGCGCGTAGGCCACCATCTCGACGGCGAGACGACGCGCGTGGACGCGGAACTGCTCTGGGCCCACCCGGACGGACTGGACGTCGCGCTGCTGCGCATTGACCGTGAGATCGATCCGCCCGGCTCCGTCCGTTGGGGCTGCCCAGCAGGCACCGCGCCACTGCCGTACGAGGGTCTTGGCTATCCATGGGCCGCCAAAGGGGAGACCAGGGCGCCGGAGCACCTGCGCGGTGTCCTACCGGTCCTCTCCGGAGGTAAGGACCGTTACGTCCTCGACCAGGGACCGGCCCCCACCGCCCGTACCGACGGCGGGAACGCCTGGGGCGGGGCCTCAGGGGCGGCGATCTTCTGCGGCGGTCATCTCGTCGGCGTCGTGACCGAGGAGGACCACGCCTACGGAGCCCGTCGGCTGATTGCCCTGCCCGTGTCCTCCTTCTCTGGAGACGGCAGCTTTGCGTCCCATGTCGAGGAGCAAACCGGTCGGTCTCCCGAGCTGAGTGCGATCGGCGCGACCCTGCCCGAGGCCAGGCCCGTCGCCGAGCGCACGCCCGCTGAGCGTGAACTGGAGAAGCTGCTCGCACTGTTGTTCTCGTATCCCGGCGTCCGTGTCGATCACGCCCGGGCCCTGGCGCGCGAACTGGGCTACGAGGCCGAGGGCTATGAGCCCACTGCTGCCGACCTCGTTGCGCTTCTCATGGCGCATCCCCGGGCGCTCGCGTCGCTCGGCGAAGCCCTCGGGAGCAGTGTGCAGGGGACGGCCCGCGCCGCTCTGACTCATCTGTTCTCGTGGGCCAGGGCACTCGACTGCGGGTTGCTGCTCTCCTTGAACGAGTACGACGCCCTGATCGGCCTGCTGCGCCAGGTCTGCGAGAAGCAGCCGGCGCTGCTGCCCCGAACAGCCGGTGAGGCGCTGAGGTACGTCGTACTTCCGGAGATCCTCACCCGTCCGCAGCTCGGCGAGGACGATGTCTTCGGCGTGGTCGAGGGCTTGGAGGATCTGTCCGACGGTGTGAGCGGCCCCGAGGGCGCCCCGCCGGTGCCGGCGCTACTGCGGCTCGTCGAGTACGTGGCGGCGGCCATGGGCGACGGACTGGGCGACGACCTGCGCGCGTGGTCAGGGAAGACCGCCCGGCGGCTCGGTATCCACGCCGGGGCCCTGGGTGAGCGGCGTGCGGACGCCGCCCAGTGGGCGAAGCGGGCAGCGTCGCCGGTGTCGCGGGTCGTGATGGAGTTGGCACACGACCCCGCCGCAGGGGGCGACCGGTACCGGGTCCGAATTCTGCTTGTCCGCGACGACGGTTCGTACCGCGTCCTGAAGGAGGCGGAGTCAGAGCCCAAGACCCCGCGAGAGGCGGCAAGCAGCCTGAGCGAAGCAGTCTTCGCCGTGACCCAGGAGCCGGGGCAAGGCGACCATGCGCCGTGGGTGACCGTCGTGGTCGACCGGGCGGGGCTCGACTTGGCAGTCGACGAATGGGAGCCCGGAGCGCTCGACAACATCCTTCCCGCGTGGCCGATCGGAGGGGACTACCGCGTTTCCCTGAGCTGCCCGGAACTCAGTGACCAGAGGCCGCAACGCGAAGGTGATCAGGTACGCCGGTGGAAGAACGGACGCGCGTCAGTGCTCGTCACCAGCCAGACGTCCGGCGACGCCAGGCAGCTCGTGAATCTGCTGAAGACCAAGCATCGTGATACCGCGCGGGTGGTCCTCCACGGCCCTGCCAACGAGCGCCGGTCCTGGTTGCTGACATGTCTCGTCCTGGGCGTCCCGGTTGTGCTGTGGGACCGTGAGGCCACCGGCTACGAGGACGCAGGCAGACTGGAGGGCCTGGCTCCCGCTGGCGATCTGGAGGGACTTCCCGAGCGGGTCCGGGTCTTCCGGAGCGACTCGGCGGCTTGCCCGGCGGAGCGGCGGGCACGGCCCTCCCTCGTGTGGGAACCGGAAGGCTGTCTCCCACGGACTGAGTCGCTTCAACTGAGAGACCCCTGGAGAGGATCGCACGCGTCATGACCACCTCAGAGCCCCTGGCTGGTACAAGCCCTCGGCTTTCATCCTCCAACGGCGAAGGCGATGACTGGTGGCTGTTCCGCGGAGACGGGGAACGCCGTGAGGCGCCGTTCCCCGCTGCACCCCCGTGGCGCCGTTTCGACCGTCAGGAGACCTTGACCGGTGACAGGGTTCCGGATCCGCGGCCGTACCTCATCGACCCCGACGAGGTGGAGGTGGTGAACGCGGCACTCCACCTGCGCCGGCCCCTCCTGGTGACCGGGCAGCCTGGCACGGGCAAGTCCTCGCTGGCCCACGCCATCGCTCACGAACTCGTGCTCGGCCGCGTCCTGCAGTGGCCGGTGAACAGCCGCTCAACTCTTCAGGACGCCCTTTACCACTACGATGCCGTCGGCCGGCTGCGCGAGGCGACCCTACGGCGGGACGGGGACGGGGACGGGGACGGCACGGAACCGGACATCGGCCAGTACATCCGGCTCGGCCCTCTGGGCAATGCGCTTGTGCCCCGGGAGCGCCCCCGCGTGCTGCTCATCGATGAGCTGGACAAGGGTGACGTCGACCTGCCCAACGATTTGCTGACCGTTTTCGAGGAGGGTGAGTTCGCTATCTCCGAACTCACGCGGCTGCCGGCGAGCCACGTACCGGTACACGTTCGGACCGATGACCTGGATGAGACCACCCCGGTCACGCGCGGCCGCGTCCGCTGCAGTGAGTTCCCGGTCGTAGTCATCACCAGCAACGGCGAACGGGAATTCCCGCCCGCCTTCTTGCGGCGCTGCGTCCGCCTCGATCTCCCCGAGCCCAACGAGCGACGGCTTCGGGAGATTGTCGCCGCGCACCTCGGTCCCGACGCCCTGGACGACACCGACGACCTACTGCGGGAGTTCCTCGAACGCCGTGCCGAGGGCGAACTGGCCACCGATCAGCTGCTCAACGCCGTTTTTCTCCGCAAGGGTGGTGTGAACCTCGACGCGGCTTCCCTTCTCCAAGGCGTCCTGCACCGTCTCGGCGGGGCCGTGTGACGCCGTGATCTCGCGCGTGACGAAGGTTCTGGCCGAGAGCGGGGTGGAGCTCTCCCACGAGGAACTCCTCGACGCCATGTGGCTCGCCGGGAAACTGCCTCGAGACTCCAGGCCCCTGGCGCGCTCCGCTGGCGTGGCCGCTGCGACCTCGGAGCGGCACGGAGAGTCACACCACGATGGGCCGATGGTGCCGGCGGCCGAGACCGCGGAGCCCGCACCAGAGCCGACCGCTGCGGAGCCCACGAAGAAGCGATCCGCGCGCCCGCTGCTGGCCTCGGCGCAGCCCAATCTCGACGAAGACGCGCAGGCGCCCGCGGGCCTGTCGCCGGCGGTCGCAGTCCGCACCCCGGACAGCAGTACCCTCGGTGCCGGGCAGCTCCGGCTCGGCAAGTCCCTCCGGCCGCTGCGGCAGCGCTTCCCCGATCGGCGCCAGCAGGAACTCGACCTCACACGGACCGTCGCTGCCATCGCTGACACGGGCGTGCCCGAGACCGTCACGCGTGCGGTGCGCACCCGTTGGCTGTCCCTGGCCCTCGTAGTTGACGACGGCGTCTCCATGGTCCTCTGGCAGCGGCTCGCCGCTGATGTCCGGGCGCTGATGGAACGTGCCGGGGCCTTCCGAGACGTGCGCGTGTACGGACTTGATACGCGCAATGGCACCCCGTCCCTGCGGACCAGCCCGTACCGCTATCGCGGTCGGCTCTTGACGCCGGGGGCCCTGTGCGACCCGACCGGCAACACCCTCGTGCTGGTCGTCAGCGACGGTGTGGGCGAAGCCTGGCGGGACGGTGGGATGCGCCAGGTGATGGACCACTGGGGACGTTGCGGTCCCACCGCGATCATCCAGGCACTGCCTTCCCGACTCTGGGCGAGCACCGGCATCGGCGCACGGCGCTGGCAGGTCACCACCCATCGCCGCGGCGGCCCCACCCGCGCCTGGCACGTCACCGACCCGGACCTGCCGCCGCACCTCGTCCGCTTCGACTCCGTACCCGTCCCCGTTCTCGCGCCGACCCCTGCGGCCGTCGCCGACTGGGCGTGGCTCGTCGCCTCGCCCGGCGGCACAGCGCTCCTCCCGCTCTGGGACGCCAGCCGTCTCGATTCCAACCGGACCGTGGCCGACGCCCGGGACGGCGACGCCGACGAAGCGGTACTCCGATTCAGGGAGGCTGCGTCCGCCGACGCGTATCGGCTCGCGGTCCATATGGCGGCCGTCGTCCCCGCCACACCGCCCGTGATGCGCCTGGTGCAGGCCGCCCTCGGGCCACCGACAGACATCGGCCACCTCATGGAGGTGTTCCTGGGGGGCTTGATGCACGAGCTCGACGCCGAGGGGGCGGATCGTCTGCCGCACCACCGGCGATTCGACTTCACGGACGACGCCCGGCAGGTTCTCCTCAGCGCCGTCTCCCCGAGGGAACTGCTGCGCACCGCCGAGGCCGTGACGCGACGCATTGAGGCCGCCGTCGGCCGCGCCCCGGTCTTCCCGGCATGGGTCGGGCACCCGAACGGCCCGGCCGCCATCGACGACACCGGGCGCTCCTTCGGCTGGCTTCGCGAGCAGGTGCTAACGCGGCTCGGCATCCCGTCCGCCGGTTCCGAGCCGGTGGCGCTCGGGCCGGAACGGCGCCGTGTCCCCGGGGGCGAGACCGGGGGTTCCGCCGGGTCCCGGGACTCAGCTGCCGGGACTGACGAGGCGTACGAAGACGTCCCCGGTGAAACCCTGCCAGCCGGCTGGATAGAGCTCTTGCCGGAGGACCCGGTACAGCTCGGTCGGTTCCGGCTCCGTGCACGCAGTGCCCACGGTTGGCCCCACCTGACGATGTACCTGGCCGAGGACGAGGACGGCACCGTTGCCATGGTCCGAGCGCCGGTCATGCTGTATACCCGCGACCCGGGAACCGCGCTGGACCTCGTCCGGACGGAAGCCGAGTGCCTGACGCGCATGCAGGGCACGCTTGTCCCCGCACTCCTCGGCGCGGCGGCGAACACCGCAGGGGAGCTGCCGTGGGTCGCGACGAGTTGCGTCCACCGCCGCGCAGACGCGCCGTCCTCACCGCCCGCACCAAACTTGCGCGCCGTCCTCGACGAACACAGGGGGACGGTCCCAGAGGAGCTGTTCCTGCGAATCGGACTGGGCCTGACGGAAACAGTTGCCCTTGCCCACTCCCGGGGGCTGGTGCACGGCTCGCTCTCCCCCCGGTCCGTTCTCGTGACCGACCGCGACGTCCGGCTCGTCGGCTGGGCGACGGCGACAGTCGACGGAGTCGACAGCGCTCACCGCGACGTGCTGCCCCTCAGTGACACCTACCTGGAGGCGGACGACGAAGGGCAGTCGCTCACGCCGCAGAGCGATATGTATGCGGTCGGGGCGCTGCTGCTGGCCCTTCTCTCGGGACGGTGGAGCGATCCGACGGTCGACATCTCGGAAAATGACCCACTGACCAACTCCGGGATCAGCTCGGTGCTCCTGCGGTCCCTTTGGCGTTGTATGGAATACGATCCCACCCGCAGACCCTCCGCCGGCGATCTGGCCGAGGCGTTCGCCCTTGGCTCCGGAGGACCGGCGGCCGACCGGGCGCCCGCACAGGAGTTCCCCATCGCGGTGCCGAGCGAGAACACCGCGGGGGTAGGCCGACCGCACGGGGATCCCTTGGCCGTGGTTTCCGAGGAGCCCGCACAGAAGCCGAGCCGTGATCCGGGCATCCCCGCCGACAAGTCGGGAATGGTGGTCGAGGGACGCTACCGGCTGACCCGGCAGCGGTACGTCGGAACGACGTCAACCACTTGGCGGGCGACGGATGAGCTACATGGCCGGGAGGTCGCTCTCAAGCTCTTCGACACACCGAGGGCAGGCACGGGGCCCGGAGAAGAGGACTTCCTCGCCGATGCGGAGCGTCTGGCCGCACTCGACATTCAGGGAGCGGTGCGGGTCAGCGGCTACGGGTTACACGATGGTCGTCCGTACCTTGTGACGGATGCTGTCGACGGCGAGGACTTGGGGCAACTGCTGAACCTTGCACCTGGCACTCTTCCCCTGGAAAAGATCAGAGAAATCGGCGGCCAGATCGCGGGGATGCTCGCCGATCTCCATCGGAACGGGCTGCTTCACCTAGACCTCAGCCCCTCAGCCGTAATGTTGCGCCGTGACGGTCGGGTACTTGTGACCGATCCCGGTCTGTGCGTCCGCCGCCTGCCGCGCGTTGACCCAGGTCGGTACATACGAGCCACCCCCGATCCCTTCGGGCTTCTGCCTCCCTACCGCTCGTACGAGGAGCTCTCCGATAACGTCGCCATCGACCACCGAAGCGACCTGTACTCACTGGGCTGTCTGCTATACGCCATGGCCACCGGCGCTCCGCCCGCCGTGGCCGCGCTCACCCCACGCGAAGCAGAGGTCCATCGACGCTCGCATCCCCAACCGGAACTGCCCTCTGGCTTCCCTCCCGAGCTCGAAGCGCTAGTCACGGACCTTCTAGCGATCAACCCCGAGGATCGGCTGGCCAACGCGGCCGAGGTGCTGGAAAGGCTCACCAGTGCGGGTGCAGACGATGAGGAGCTCATCGCGACCTACCGTGCAGTGCGGGATTTGGACCCGGACGGTACACGTATGGGGCGGGTCCTGCGGGATGCCATCGATGAGGTGTTAAACGGCGAGGTTACGGGTCGTTACGACTTGAAGCATCTGACCAAGGCAGAGCGGGCGCACCTCGGGAGCCTGGTCAACATTGCGATCCAGCGGGAGTTTGTCTTCGTGGACGGTCATGCGATGGACTTCAGCATCGTCGGCGTCGATGCTGACTGCCGTTTCAGCCTCACGTTCGGCGGCTGGACGTTCCATCACGGGACGCTGGGTCACATCTGCCTTCTGGTCTGGGCTGACGATCACCTGAGCCGGTGGAGTGTCGGCCTGCTGCGCGTCAAAGAGGAGTGGCTCAACACTGCGCGCAACCGGGACCTGAGAGCCACGCTCAAAGCCGGGCACCGCGACAAGATCCTCTGGCTCTGGCGCGACGCCGAGCTCTCGGAGAACATCCTGCTGCACATGCCCGACACCGACCTCGAGGCGGTCTTCGGGAATAGGTCCGGTCAGGGTCGACTCAACGAACTGTTCCGGCGCGCCCAGGGACGCCGAATCGGACGCAATGCGGTCCGCACCGTGGTGCAGCAGAAGGACTACATGAAGCGCGTCCGCGGGAATGGCGGATCCCGCTCACTACTTCGGGACGAAGGAATCATCATCATGGGCGACTACGATGCACACCGGCACATCGCCCTTCAGCTCGGCCTTCCCGTCCCTCGAGAAGGAGAGTTCGTCAGCGCGCGGGTCGTACCGGCTCTGCCTGGGATCGGCAAGCCTCTCGCGGAGATGGACGGCCGACTGTGGTCTGTGGCCTCTCCGGAAGACCCTGTGCACCGTGCGCCGGAGCTTCCTTCACATTCGGCAGCAAGCAGTGATCATTTTGACGGGCCCCGCTGGAGGTGATGTCGGCCTTGTTGCCCCACCGCCGTGCAGCCAGGAGTACCCGTCCTGGGGGCGCAGTGCAGTCGTCGCGAGTTCCACGCTGCTGCCGAGGACGATGCTGGTCGTGAGTGATGCCGACGAGCACGAACGACGGGTGCGCGACCTGCGGGGACCGCGACACGCATCGTGCATGGCTCGATCCGTCCGGAACCTATTGGTCTACGGCAGGCATATACCCACGCTGTCACCACCGTCCTGGGGACCATTTGGGGACCACACGGTGCTCGCGGCCCTGAACAGCACGCGCGGGGACGCACCTTCTACGCCCTGTTTCTGCCTGATATGTGCGGGTAGTTCCTATAACCCCTGAGGGTCAAGGGGTCGCAGGTTCAAATCCTGTCGTCCCGACCACGCGGAAACGCAGGTCGGAGGCCGTTCTCTCATTCATGAGAGGGCGGCCTTTCGTGCGTCCGGGGTCGTGGTGGTCGCAGTGTGGTCGCAGGCCCGAGCCTGGGCTGGTTCGCCGTGGCACTGGCGGCGGGCGTTGCGGGGGAGCGGAGCTTGTGGAGAGCTGCACGGAGGCGGAGGCGGTGGATGTGGTCGCGCGGTGTCGCAGCCATGTCGGCCGGGGCGGGCGGCCAGCGGATCGTGCCGCCATGGTGAGGGTGTGGTCGATGGTGTCAACGGCCTGGTGTGCGGCCTGTTGGGTGAGGTGGCTATAGAGGTTCGCGGTGGTCGACAGGGTGGAGTGCCGCAGCGTTTTGGAGACCACGGTGAGCGGGACGCCGGCGGTGATGGTGATGGTGGCGGCGAGGTGGCGCAGGTCGTGGACCGTGACCCGGGGGACGCCGGCTTCCTTGGACAGTCGGCGGAGCCGGTCGAGCACTTGGTGCGGCCCGAGCGGGCCACCGTTGGGACGACAGAAGACCAGCCCCGCGAACGGGTCGTTGGGGTCGCCGCGGGTTCGGGGTGCTGATCGTGCCCGGCGGCGGAGAGCGGTGGCGACGCGGGGTGAGATGGCGACCCAGCCTCTGCTCGACCGGGTCTTGGGTGTGGTGATGACGAGATGGTTGTTGTCGACGGCGGAGAGCGTGCAGCGTACGTAGAGCGCGCCCTGGTCGAGGTGGACGTCGTCCCAATGCAGGCCGAGGGCTTCGCCCTTGCGCATGCCGGTGCCGATGAGGACCTCGAACAGATCGGCCATCTCGGGGTCGGCCTGGTGGCAGTGGGCGAGGAAGCGGGCCGCCTCGTGCACCGTCCAGATCCGCCGCTCCGGCGACGGCGGCCGGCGCAGGACTGGGGGAGAGGCCGGGTTGTGGGGGAGGCGATGATGGCGGACGGCGTCGCCAAGGGCGCTGGAGAGGGTGGCCAGGCACCGGTAGAGGGTGGTGCGTCTGCGGCCGGCGGCGAGCTGCCTGGTGACGAAGGCCGAGATGTGTCGGTGGGCGAGCTGGTCGAGCCTGAGGGTGCCGAATGCGGGGACGAGGTCGTTGCGGACGTAGTCGCGGTACCGGGCCATCGTCGTCGGCTTCAGCACGAGCGCCTTCGCGGCCAGCCACGCGTCCAGATAGGCGGTGACGGTCTGGTTCGGGTCGGCATCGAACCCGCCGGCCTCACCCTCGAGGAACCGCCGCAAGGCCTCTTCGGCCGAGTCCAGGCTAGCGAAACCGCCTCGGCGCACCGTCGTCCGACGGTGGCCCGGGGCGGGTACATCGACGGCAAAGGTCCAGGTCCCTTGCTTGCTGTCGGCGAGCAGATGGGGACAGTGGGCACCGATTTGGTGGCGGTGGGTGTCCCGGCAACCGCAGCGACGGTAGACACGGCCGCGGCCGGCGATGGTACGCATGGCGATCGCCTCCCGGAGGCGGAGAAGAATCCGTCACCCTCAGCGTGCGACCACATGCGACCACCACGCCTGCCGGAGGCACCCTGATCAGTATGTTTCCCTTGTCTGTGCGCCAGCAGATTCTTCGTCTGCTGGGTGTACGTGCATATTGATCAGAACTGACGGGATTCTGATCAGTATGTGTGTGGCGCAGTTGCCTGCCGTCGTGCCCTCTGCTGGGCACCTCCGCATCCGGCTTCCTGGCACCTTGGGGTCTCGTGACAGGGCTGGTCCTGTTGTGGCGGAAAGGTGGCGGGTGACGTGTCCGGATCGGTTGTGCGGGCTGAAGGCGCTCTGTCTTGCGATGCGGTGGGCAGGATGCGTACGAGGACGGCCGAGTTGTTCGTGGAGGTGCAGCGGGCCGACACCAAGGCGACCGTGCTGTGCGGTTTGGACGTGGCCCTCCTGGCCGTCGTGGTCGCGGCGATGCCGGTGGCCGCGGAAGCCGGCTGGGTGGTGAGGACGACCCTGGCGGTGATGTGCGCGGGGGCGGCCGCCGCGCTCGTCGCGGCGCTCCTGGCTCTGCGCCCCGTCCTGCCGGGTGGTACGGCGCTTACGGGGATGGACGGACCATGTCCCGATGAGGTTCCTGAAGCCGTCGTGGCCGCCGCGGCGTGGCAGGCCGCCGGAGGACGGCACCAGGCGGACGCCCGGAACGTAGCGCGGCTGGCCGCTATCGCGCACCGCAAGTTCCGGATCATCAAGGTGGCCGTGGATCTGACGGTCATTACCCTGGGGGTGGCCGGAATCGGTGTGTTGATCAGCTGCTTCGTCTCTTGAGAGCATCCCGCCTCTGACGCTTCCTCACATCGGAGGTGCTATGTATCAGCCGCACGTCGCCATGTTCGACAAGGTCTTGTGGGCGAAGCTGCGTGGTCTGGCCCCATTGCGGTCACGGCCCGCCAGAAGTGTCCTTCTGCGACAGGGGGATCCAGGGACGCACGTCCTCCTGCTGGAGTCCGGCTCCGCCATCGTGACCCTGACCGGTGAGAACGGTGAGCGGACTCTGCTGGCCGTCCGGGGGGCGGGTGAACTGCTGGGGGAGCTGGCCGTGCTGGACGCCCACCCGCGCACGGCGTCCGTCATCGCGGCGGAGGCGTGCCAGGTCCGGGTCATCCCCGCCCCCGAGTTCCTCGGTTTCGTCGACGAGCACGGTCTGACGGCTTCGATACTGCGCCATGCCATCGCTCGTGTGCGTGAGGCGGAGGCGGTGCGGCTCGAACTCGCGACCGCTCCGGTGCCGGCGCGACTCGCATCGGCTCTGGGGCGGCTGGTCCAGTCGGCTTCCTGCAGGGCCGACCACGTCCATGTGCGCCTGACGCAGGTGGAGCTCTCCCAGCTGATCGGGGCGTCGCGGAACGCCGTCGGAACGGCAATCAAGGCGTGGCGTGATCACGGATGGCTGGAGACGGAGCCCGGGGGCGGCCTGCTGATCAGGGACATCGCCCGGATCAAGACCCATCCCCTCGGCCGAGGGTGACGGAGCGCACCGGCTCGGTGCCCAGTAGTGGGCACCGAGCTGCCTCCGACCCGGCCAGCATGGTGCGCCAGCCGCGAAGGTCGTGGCGGAAGGGCTGGTGTTCCCATGAGGTCTCCTGCGCAGCCGGACCCGGTCGACGTGCCACCGGAGCACGCGCTGCTGGTCGTCGACATGAAGGGTTACAGCCGGATCCCCGAAGCGCGGATGGCGCCGACGCGCTTCGACCTGGACAGCATCCTCGACACTGTGTTCGACCAGAGTGGGCTGGACATGCCGCGGCGGGTCGACGGTGCGTTCGGTGACACCGGCGACGGCGGCATCTTCGTCCTGCCAGCTCGGGACACCACGCGGTTGGTCGATCCGCTGCTCGGACACCTCAACGCGGCCCTGTCCCGGTACGACAAGAACGCGCGCCTGCGCAGCGGACCGGAGATCCGTCTGCGGGCCAGCGTCCATGTCGGGCCGGTGTCACTGCCCGACCGCCGCAGTCGGGCCGTCGTCGAGGCGTGCCGGCTGGTCGACAGCGAGACGGTGCGGGAAGCACTGGACGCGGCCGAGGCCCATGGCGCCTACTTGGCCGCCGTGGTCTCGGAGATCGCTTTTCGTCGGACGGTGAGGGACGGCCGCACACTCGATCTCGACGAGCGCCACTTTCTGCGGGCCACGGCCCGCGTGGACGGTAAGCCGGAGTTCGAGGAGCCCTGCCGGCTTCTCGTCCCCGGGGTGTCACCCGTACTGCTGGGCCCCTCCATCACGGACGCGGCGGGTCCCCGGCCGTCGTCCGCTCCGGCCCCTGCGCCGGCGCACGGAGCCGCGAACAGCTCCTCTCCGGAGGCGGGCCACCGCGGTCCTGTCATGAATTTCCTCGGCGCCATGGACCGCCCGACGGTCATCGGCGAGCTCGACACGCTCAACCTCGACCAGCGTCAGCGCTGACGGGCACGCGCCGTCCTACCTCCTTCCCCTTCCAGAAGAGGAACGAATTCATGGCAGAGAACGCCTTCACCTCGCCCGAACCTGACGAACCCAAGAATCCGGAATCCGATGGCACGTCTCCGGATCTCACCTCCCCCGCTTCCGTTCCCACCCCCCGGCCCGGCGACTTCCACATCCAGCAGGTCGGCGTGGCCGCCGCGCACGTCGATGAGCTGAACGTGCTGCAGGAGTTGCGCAAACGGGACGTGCTCGAGGGGGTGGAGCGGGATCGGCAGCAGATCACCGAGCAGCCCTTCATCCTCGCGGGGCGCTGGAAGGAAGCCTGGGACCAGGTCGTCGACGGGGAGACGCACCTTCTGCGACCGCGCATCCTGCTGGTCGTGGCACCGCGCTCGTTCGGCTCCACGACCTTCGCTCTCCAGCTGCTGGCGCGCCACACCGAAGCGGACACCACGCTGGTGAAGCTGGACGCCGACTGGAGCGCGCCCAGCCGGGGCCGACTTCCGGTGGACCACTGGCACGCCTACCAGGTCGACCTGAAGGACACGTGTACGGATCGACTCTCGGCCGACTTCCTCGACTCCCTTACCCGGCATGCCGAGGACCTCGCGCCGGCGCGTTCGTTCCTGGTGATGACCGTGGCGAAGGAGCTCTGGCCCGACCACTACCTCAGCCCGCGCGGTGACGTCAGGGTCGTGCACATCGACGAGCCGCCGGAGGCGGAGCTCGTGGTCGAGGAGCACCTGGAGTACCACGGACATCCTCAACTGGTGTCCCACTTCCAGTCCCTCGACGAGGCGGTCGTCTCCCTGCGCGGGCTCAACGCTGTCGAGGCGGTTCGGGCCGCGCTCACCGCCATGGCGGTGTGGGAGGAGTTTCACGGCGGGCAGCCCCACCTGTCGGTCGCCGCCGTGCGCACGGGTGGACAGGAGCGGCCCGCCGGCTTCGCGGAGCGTCTGACGGCCGCGCTGTCGGACTGGAGGCAGAAGCTGGACGGCCTGTTCGGGGAGACGACCACCACGTACGACGGGCGAACCCCCTCACTCACCCTGGAGGACCGCTGTCTGCTGCTGGCTCTGGCCGTCTGCCAGTCCGCGCCCATGACGGAGGTGGCGGCCACGGCGGGCAGCCTGCGGACCCTGCTCGCGGTGCCGAACGGCGACAAGCCCGCCACCGAAGCGCTGGTCCAGTCCGTCTTCGCCGGGCGCGGCCTGCGCCGCCGTATCCATGACGTGGGCGCACGCGTGAACACGCACGACTCGGTGGTTTTCGACCAGCCTGCCTACGGGCGGGCCGTCCTGACCTATGTGTGGGACAACTACGAGGTGATGCGCGGGCCCTTGCTCATCTGGCTCACTCAGCCCGGCGACGGCTCCGTGTTGGCCCAGCCGATGGTCGACGCCCTGGCCGGTCTCGTCCTGCGGTACGGCACCGCCGACCATCTGGACACGCTGGGAAGCATCGCCTGTGCCGAAAATCCCGAGCTGCTCGGCGCCGTGCTGCTGCGCGCCGTGGGAGACGAGCACGTCGGTCGCGCCGCCTGGGCCACGCTCTATCGGTGGGCCGGACAGCAGGAGTACACCCGCACGGTGGTCAACACCTGTCGCAGCGTGCTCCTGGACGAGACCTCGGGCCCGTCCGCAGCCAAGATGGCCTTGGTCCGGCTGCGCCGGGTCGCCCGGAAGAGCGACGATCCCGCGACTCGGCTCGGTGTCCTCTCGGCCTTCAAGGAGCTGGTCTCGCGGCCGGCCCGCACCGCGATGCTCGTTGCCGAAGTCGCCGCTTGGCAGGCGTCCAAGGTCTCCGTCAGGTCCGGCAGCCTCGCCTTCCTCGCTCTGATGGAGAAGGAGCACACGAAGGTGCCGTGGCTCATGTCCGAGGAAGCGGCCGGCATTGACGTCGACCGCGCGTTGCGGGATCTCCTCGGCGACGCCGCCATCGCGCAGGAGGTCATCCCCCAACTGACGAAGTGGATCGGCTCGTACGCCACCGAGGCCGTCGGGTACGAGCGGTTGCGCGACCGGCTCGTCCACATCTTGCGGGGCAACGGCATGTTCCAGGCGTACTGGGCGTTCATGCGGGCCCTGGCCGACGCACCCGTGACCGTCGAGGGGGTCGACGTGGCGGAGGACTTCCACCGGCACCTCGTCGACCCGCGGCTCCGCTCGGTGTTCGCGCTCGAAACGGGGTCCGCGTGAGATGGCCCTGGCAGCGCGCGGAGCGCATCAGTGACTGTCCCCACCAGCGCCTCCTGCCGAGCGCCACGGCCGGAGTCCCCTTCGACGCGGTCTTCGTCATCGTCTGGCGGCCGGCGTGGCGTACGGGCTCCAATCTCGAGGACCTGGTGCGCTTCCGGGTCCACGCGGTGGCGGCCGAAGCCGCCGGACGCTGCGAGGCGGCCGATCCGCATGCCGCGCAGGACGCCGTCAACGCTGCCCTGCGTGATCTGCGTGGGACCACTGGTGGGTCTTATCGGATCCTGCACGCGCGTGTCACGCTGCGGTTGTCCGCGGAAGGCCGTCAGGCCGTCGCCCAGAGCCGGGCCGACGAGGACCGGGTCCGGCGCCTGCGGTTCCTCAAGGCCCAGCTGTACGACCATCCCGACCTGGTGGTCCTGGACCGGCTCGAACAGCGCCCCGGCACGCTGGCGGACGAGCACGTTGCCGAACTCCAACGCCTCGCGCGGTCCATCAGAGCGTGTGGGAGCTGGTGGCAGCCCTTGCTCGAACAGTGGGAGGAAGTCGGCCGCGGCTTCAGCGACGCCGACCGGCAGCAGCGGGCGATGCTCGCCCTGCTCGATTCCCTGCAGGCTTTCACCGGCGGATCGGCGTCGCTCCCCGCCGAGTCCGGTCGGCCGAGCCCCCTCGTGGCGTCCGGGGAGTCTGAGCGGGGGGCCTCCCGGTGAGCACTCTGCTCTGGCGGGCGCTGCTGGCGCCGTTCACCAGCGTGCGGGCGTTTCGCCTTTGGCGGCGTGGGAAGGGGGCGCTCTCCTACGACACCGCGTGGCGCGAGGCCCGCATGGTCACGTCTCCGGACGAGATGGTGTACCGCCTGCACGGCCATCACCGGCCCCCGCCGTGCGCGGCATGTGAGGGCGGTCCGTGACTCTGGCGAGACGGATCCTCTGGTCAGCGTCGCAGGGACGCGGCGTCTCCCATGACGATCACGGGGCGCAGAGCGGGGCCGAAGGCGAGGAGGAGTTCCCTCGTGTGTGTTTTGGACAGGCTCATGCAGCCCTGCGTGGGCCCGCCCGCGGTCGACATGGACCATATGCTGCCGCCCTTGTCGGCGCCGACAGTGGTGCCTGCACCAGATGGCGTGCGGGCCGTCCGTCGGCCCTTCACGACGAGGTGGTTGCCCGATGGAAACAATGGACACGAGCCCTGCCACACATAAGAGCGACGGGCACGCTTCACCGATGCCAAGCGTTAGACCTCGCCTTCTGCTCTTGGGCGAGGGGATGCTGACGAGCCGTCAGCTGCCAGCCGCACACACACACACACGTGAGGTGACCGGACGGATCAGGCAGGAGCCTGGTCGCCAGCGCAGCGAGTCTGGGGACCAGTTGGGGACCACACGATGTGCGCGAAGGCGCACGATAGACACTGCTGCACACAACTTGCGCCTTAATTAAGCCGGTTATATCCAGAAAATACCCCCGACTCTCACTCCTGGGGGTCAAGGGGTCGCAGGTTCAAATCCTGTCGTCCCGACTGGAGACAGTCGCAGGTCAGGGCCGGTTTCGGAGGCATCCGAAACCGGCCCTTGATCATTCTTGGGGACCAGCTGGGGACCGGCGTCCTTGACCGGGGTCAGCGGGTCACGACGATCGGGCTCGGCAGCGAGCGCGGTGCGCGCAGCACGCTGAAGTGGGCCGAGAGCGCCGCCCCGGCGGCCGGCTCGACGCCGCCGAAGCGGTCCCGGTGCTCGTCGATGAACGCTACGAGCGCGTGTGTGGCCGGTCGAGCTCGGCCGCGAAGAAACTCGCCGCGGCCTTCAGGATCTCGTTCGCCCGCTTGAGTTCAGCGATCTCCTTCTTCATCGCCTTGATCTGTGTGGACTCCTCCGTCGTCGTCCCCGGCCGGCTCCCCGCATCGATCTGGTCCTGCCGGACCCACTTGCGCAGCGTCTCGGTCGTCCCGATACCCAGCTTGGCCGCGACAGCTTTCATCGCGGCCCACTCGGTGTCGTACTCCGGCCGCACCTCAGCGACCATGCGGACCGCTCGTTTGCGCAGCTCAAGGGGGTAGGGGGAAGGGCGTGCCATGACTCGATCCTCTCAAATGATCGAGTCCCTATCGAACCGGGAACGGTTCAGTACAGGTGGTGCCGGTACTGGTTCTCGGCGAGCGTGGTGAGTTCGCTGAGCTGGTCGCCGAGGCTGTCGGCCATCTTGGCGGCGTTCTCCGCCACGTGCATCGTGTAGAAGTCGCCGCCCATCAGGACGGCTTCGGCCAGGTGGCGTGGATCGCCCTCCCACAGCTGTGAGCGGATCACCGCCTTTCCACACTGCGAGAAGACCTCCCGCACGCGCACGACGGTCGCCAGCACGGCGGGTTTTCCGTCGGCGCTCAGCATGTTCAGCAGCTCCGGGGCGTCGCTGATGAACGCGTCACCGTTCACGCGTACGACTTCCCGGAGTCCGGGAACGAGGAACACCAGCCCCACCGCGGGGTTGCGGGTGAGGTTCTCGAAGGTGTCGGCGAGCTTGTTGCCCGGCCGGTCCGGGAGGGCCAGGGTCCACGGGTCCAGCACCCGCACGGCTCCTGGCGGATCGCCCTTGGGGCTGATGTCGAGGTGTCCGGCGTCGTCCGCCGTGGCGAGACAGAAGAACGTGCTGTGCGCGATGAACCTGGTGGTGAATTCGCCTAGGTGGGACTCCTTCTTGGCCGCGATGAACGGCGGCGGGTGTCCGATGATCTCCCGCACCCGGTTCATGGCGATGGGGTGGTAGTCGTCAGCAGCCGTACGAATGGGAGGAGTTGTACGGGTGTCCTCGTGGCGGCTCATGCCTGCCCTCCGGGAGGTGGCGTGCGGTCCTGGGCACGGGTGTCCTACCCGTCGAGGACGAGGCGTTCGCCGCGCGACCGGGACACGCAGATGTACATGCGGTCGCCCGCGGCGCGGTCCTCGGCGGTGAGGATGTCGTCGCGGTGGTCGGGTTCGCCGTCGACGACCCGCGTCTCGCAGGTGCCGCAGACGCCCTCGCGACAGGAGCCGGTCACTGGCAGGCCCTCGTCCTCAAGCGTGCTGAGAATGCTCCTGCCTGCGGGGACGGTGACCGTACGGTTCGATCGCTCGCACACGACCTCGATTTCGGTGTCGGGCCGGGCCGGCTTCGGGCGCGGCCTGAACCGCTCCAGCCGCACTGAGCCGGGGGCCCAGCGCGCGGCCCTCTCCTCGATAGCGGTCAGCAGTGACTCCGGGCCGCACGCGTAAATGGCGGTGCCCGGGCGTGGCCGCTCAAGCCACCTGTCGAGCGGAATCCGACCGGCCCGGTCCTTCGGGTAGAGCCGCACCCTGTCCCGATGGGCGCGCAGCTCGTCGAGGAAGGCCATCGAATCGGCGGTGCGGCCGCCGTAGAGGAGCTGCCACGGCAGACCCCATGCGGTGGCCTGTTCCGCCATCGCCAGGATCGGGGTGATGCCGATGCCGCCTGCGATGAACAGGTAGCCCTTCTCTCGCCTGAATCCGAAGTTGTCCAGCGGCCCGCGCAGCCGCACGGGCTGTCCCGGTCGGAGAAAGGCGTGCACGTACTCCGATCCGCCCCGCCCTGCCCGCTCGCGCAGCACCCCGATGCGGTAGGTGGACCGGTCCTGCGGGGACCCGCACAGCGAGTACTGCCGTACGATCCCCGTCGGCAGCGCGAGTTCGACATGGGCGCCCGGCCGCCAGGGTGGCAGCTGCCGCCCTGGCGGGGTACGAGAACTCGACGGAGACCACACCGGCGGCCTCCCAGCGCACCTGGCGCACCCTCATCCGCATCTCGTGCACGGCTTTGATCCCGTCAGCCGTGTCCGCTCGGACCACGTCAGCCATGTCCGCGCTCGCAGGCGACTCCGATGCCGTCGGCGAACGCCGCCGTCCAGACGGAGACAGCCCGCCGGGTCACGCGCATCGCCGGGGCCAGGGCATCGAACATGTGCGGCACTCCGGGCACGAGGTGAACCTCGACGGAGTTTCCCGCCGCGCCCAGCCGGGATGCGAACTCCAGCGCTTCGTCCCGTGCCGGATCGGTCTCGGCGACCATGATGCACGCGGGTGGCAGACCCCGCAGGTTCTCGGCGCGGGCCGGAACGGCATAGCCGACACCAGGGTCGCTCCCTTGCAGGTGCATCCCCCAACCAGCCTCGGCTTCCCGGCGGTTGAAGAGCTTGGGGTCCGTGACCGCGCGCGCCGATGCGGTCGCCAGGCGGTCGTCGAGGACGGGGTAGCCCAGGTAGAGGTACTTGATGCGCGGACCCTCGCGGTCACGGGCGGCGAGGGCCACGGCCGCCGCCAGGGTGGCACCGGCGGAGTGCCCGCCCACGGCCAGGCGTGATGCGTCGAACCCCAGGGCGTCCGCCTGGTCCAGCGCCCAGCTGAGCGCGGCGTAGCAGTCGTCGAACGCGGCGGGGTGCGGGTTTTCCGGGGCGAGCCGGTAGTCGGGGGCGACGACGGCGATGCCCAGGTCCGCGGACAGCCGTCGGCACGTGGCGTCCTCCGCGTTGGGGCCGCCCAGCACGAACCCGCCGCCGTGCATCCACACCGCGACCGGCAAGGGGCCCGCACTCCTTGAGACCGGGGTGTAGAGCCTCAGGCTCAACGGGTGCCCGTTCGTGGGGACGACACGGTCCTCGACGTTGACCGCGTTGTCCGGCTTGCCGTCGCCACTGGCCGCGCTCGCGGCCGCGCGTGCCGCCGGTACGTCGGCGAACACGTCCGCTTCGGGCAACGCCTCGTAGACGGGGAGGAACTCAGGATCCATGAACACTGCGGACTCCTCTCTCTTGTCCAGTGGACAATAGCGGAGCCTTATCCAGTGGACAAGACGTGACGCCGTATATTGTCCGCCGGACAAGAGACATCACGACATCACGAGGGAAGTAGCGCCCATGGCCATCAGCCGAGCAGCAGTCGTCGACGCGGCACTGGAAGTGCTCGACCACCAGGGCCTGGACATGGTGACCATGCGCGCCGTCGCTGACCGGCTGGGGGTACAGCACAACACCGTCCGCTGGCACGTGGACAACAAGCACCGTCTGCTCGTGCTGATGTCGGACGCCGTACTCGCGGGCCTGGACGTCGCCGCCCTGCCCCGTCCGTGGGAGGACCGCGTCCGGGCCCTGGCGCGGTGGTGCCGGGGGGCGATCCTCGCGCATCGCGATGCGGCCCGTTTGCTCGCGGGGCTCGCCACGACGGAGGCGAACACCTACCGGTTCGCCGACACGATGATCCAGACCCTGCTCGACGCGGGATTCTCGCCTCGCACGGCGGCCTGGGCGAACTGGACCATTTTCTATCTGGTCCTGGGCATCACGCAGGAACAGCAGGCGCATTCCGCCGAGGCGCCCGAGCGCATGACGGAGTTCGACGACCCCGAGTACCCGGCACTGAGCGAGGCCGCTTCGCACGTCGCCGCCGGCACCTACGAGGAGCGCTTCGAGTTCGCGCTGAACATGCAAGTGGTCGCACTCCGAGCGGAGTTGGACTGTACGGGCGACGTTCCGGCCTGACTCGATTCGGGTCCGGGGTGTGTGACAGGCGTGCGTCGCCCCGTCTCCGCCGTCTCGCGGAACTCGGCTGCCGGGCCCTGCGTTGTGCTTTCCAACGACAAGAGAACGGGGGATGGCCGATACGAGTCATCATCGTGGGAGGGGGCATCGCGGGGCTGACCTGTGCCCTGAGCCTGCACGCCGCAGGCTTCCGTCCGCAGGTGAGGGAGGCGGCACGGACCATCGAGGCGGTCGGTGTGGGGATCAACCTGCTGCCGCACGCCGTACGGGAACTCGCGGAACTCGGCCTGGCCGATGAACTGGCCGCCATCGCGCTGCCCCCGCACCGGCTGAGCTACCGCGACCGGGCGGGCGAACCGGTGTGGGAGGAGGCGCTCGGTCTCGCGGCCGGATACCGCTGGCCGCAGTACTCCGTACACCGCGGCCGTCTGCACCTGATGCTGCTGACGGCGGTTCGCAAACGCCTCGGGACGGACAGCGTCCGCACCGGCCTGTCGTTCCAGCGCTCCGAACAGACACCGGACGGCGTCCGGGCCCACTTGCTGGACCGGACCAGCGCAATGCCGGTGGCCGAGGACGCCGACGTGTTGATCGGCTCCGACGGCATTGACTCCGCGGTCCGCGCCCAGTTGTACCCGTCCGAAGGCCCCTCGCACGGGAACGGTGTCCACATGTGGCGCGGGGTCGCACCGTACCCGCACATCCTCGATGGCCGGTCGATCGTGGTGGCGGGCGGCACTCCTGGTGCGAAGTTCGTCGCCTACCCGATCGAGGACCCGGTGGCCAAGGGCGGCGAAGCCCTGATGAACTGGGTGCTCGAAGTACGTCGTGGAACGCGTGCCGAACCGCTGGACCGCTCGAACCGCCGCATCACGACGGCGGAGGCCCTCGCGGGCGTGGCGGACTGGAGCCTGCCGTGGGTCGATCTGGCGAAGCTGGTCGAGCGCTCGTCGGCGATCTTCGAGTACCCCAGGCTCGACCGCGATCCCCTGCCGCGCTGGAGCTTCGGCCGGGTCACGCTGCTCGGTGACGCCGCACACCCGATGTTCCCGATGGGCATGAACGGCGGATCACAGTCCATCGTCGACGCCCGGGTGCTGGCCTGGTGCCTGGCCCGCGAGCGCGACCCCGCGACCGCGCTCCGCCGCTTCGACACGATGCGTCGGGCAGCGGTTAACGCGATCGTCCTGGCCAACCGCGAGTTGGGACCGGAAGCAATCATCGCCCGGGCGGCGGAGCGCGGTGGGGCGCTGCCCGTCGACGAGGCCACAGCGGTGGCGACCGGCTACAAGGAGCTGGCCCAGGCGACAGCGTCACAGGTCAACTCCCGTGCCTCGTGGACGGTTTCGGCGGGCGAGGCTGCGGACCCGGCGCGCTGAGGACGCGCCCGCGAGGGGCCTTCGTGTCCGTCGTCAAGCGGGGCATGGGGGCGGTGTTCGCAGGAGGTGCGGTTGCGGAGCACGCTGCCGTCGTACGTTCACGATCTCGCGCATCTCGTACCGGCCCGTATGCCCGATGGCCGAAGAAACTTCGTCAGTGCACAGGGGTTGCCCATCCGGCAATCCTGATGCCGCCTCTTGGGTGACCGGATCCTGCAACGCTGATCGAACGCGTCGAGCCTCTCGCCTTCGAATCCGTCCAGCGCGCACCGGGTTACACCGGCCGCATGCTGAGAGACAGCGGGATCTCCACGAACTCCGCCCGAGCCACGTCACGGCAAGAGCCTGGATTCCGGGTACGCAGTCGGCTCCGAAGAGCATCACGCCCCTACCACTACCGCGTCGAGGAAGTCCCCCCGTTCCTTCCTCGTCGATGGTTCGAACAGCATCTCGCAGGCTTCACCCAGCGACTCCCCGACTCCACCTACGGCGACGACCGCCTGGTACGTCGAGGAGCCTCGCTCAAGCTTGCGGAGCTGGTCGCGGGCCGCACGTGGCCCGAGTGCGCGGAGGCAGCAGACCGGAGTGCACAAAGGCAAGGTCCACACTTGCTCCTCCCAGGGACCTGAGAGAACTCCCGTCAGCTCACCTGTCTCGTATCGCCACGACGAATCGAGACTGAACCACAGGTCTCATGAGACAGATCTGAGCAGCGGAAAGAAGACCTGCGGTAGTTCCCGGCCCACGCGCGGAGTAGAATAATCTGCCGGGTGCCGCCCACTTCCTCTTCGGGGACAGCTGTTTGGGACGAGCAGTGTCACAAGCCCCGGGAAGCCAGCGGTCGTCTGCGGCAGCGGGCGGCCCGTCAACTGCTGGATCAGCAAGTGCTCGCGCGAGCAGGGGCGTCGGATCACCCG
Organism: Streptomyces sp. NPDC037301; assembly: GCF_055602785.1. NCBI lineage: Bacteria > Bacillati > Actinomycetota > Actinomycetes > Kitasatosporales > Streptomycetaceae > Streptomyces > Streptomyces sp. NPDC037301. Next base: position 52,858 of record NZ_JBVJWD010000029.1, on the reverse strand, counting down.
CTCCAGCAGGATGCACCTCCAGGCCGCTGTCGGCATTCAGTACCGGACGGCGGCCAGCTCCAGAACGCACGGAACCCGCCCAGCGGTTGTCGCGGGGCGGGTTCCGTGTAGGTGCAAGCTGCTCAGGCGGGGGTGATGTTCTCCGCCTGGGGGCCCTTCTGGCCCTGGGTGACGTCGAAGTTCACCTTCTGGCCTTCCTGGAGCTCACGAAAGCCCGAGCTGGCGATGTTGGAGTAGTGGGCGAAGACATCGGGGCCGCCGCCGTCCTGCTCGATGAAGCCGAAGCCCTTTTCCGAGTTGAACCACTTGACGGTTCCGCTGGCCATTTTGCCCTCCAAGGGGACTGGAAGTCGGCTCCCACATCGTGCGGGAACCGGAGGTGATCGCCTTGGTCCTCAGAGACTCTGAACAGCAGAAACGCCCGTGGTAACGCTCACGGGCGACCAGTACTTCGGAACCATGACAGCTGACGCTGACGGTACACCGGTAGTTCCGCCTTCATGGCGGGAACGCTCAAGTGAGGAGAATCTCAAGCCGCCACATCCCAGGCTCCGGTGCCTCGCCGCATGGGATGGCCAGCAGCGCGTCGGCCGGTTCGAGCCGACCAGCCAGGTCTGCTCGGAGTGTGGCCAAGGACGTCTCCAAGCCCCCGGCAGATCCGGGAATGGTTGTGCGCCGCCTGCAGATGCGGTGCACGGCACGGTGGTGGCGCGTCCTGACAACACCGCACGGGCAGCCGCGTCCGCGTCGACCGCATCTGTCTTCCCGCGCTTGCGCCGGGTGGCACGGGCTGGTTGCTTCCACGACGCCGACGCCTTCCCGGCGCAGGGACCGTGTCAGCGCGGTTCCGTAGGATCCGGTGCACTCGACGCCGGCCCGATGCAGGACGCCGAACGACCGTCCCCAGGCCAGTAGTTGGCGATATCCAGCGGCGGTTGCCGGGAACTCCTGGTGGGCGAGCGAGGCGCCCGAGGTAGTGATGACAGCGGCGACATGGACGTCTTTGTGGGTGTCCACTCCCAGGATCACCTCCTCCGCCGGGCCCGGGACTCGCTGTTCGTGCAGCGTCGGCTGGGGCATGCTGGTGACGGTCACGAGGCTCCCTGGACTGGGTCTGGTGGCTGACACCGGTCCGGTGGGCGACCTGGGCGAAGAAGGCGAGTTCGCTCATCCGAGCCGCCCGTTCCGTGGCTGTGACGGGTTCCTCAGCTGCAGGCTGGCGATTCGGTCCTCGACGGTACCGGGCCAGTGCGGGTTGGGCAGGCCGTCGTGGGTCATGTGCTCCCTGCGCCACAGGCACGGCCACAGGTCCTGTTCGCGAGGGTGGAGGCAGTGCGGCTGGCCGCAGGCGCAGGAGCGCTGTACCGTTCCGCAGCTGCGGCACAGGTCGATGAACCCGTGGCCGGTTGAACGGGACACCGCGGGCAGGCCGCTGCCGCAGTCCGCGCAGCCGGGCAGTGCTTCGCCATTCGCCAGGCTGATTTGGCGGCGGACGAACTCGGGCAGGGCCAGGGCAGGATGGCCGAGCGGATCGAGCTGGATGTAGTTCTGCTGCCCGTGGCGGTGCCACCACGTGCCCGGGCGTCGAGGGCCCCGCTGACCGGCATGCTTCTCGCGTCGCCGCCGCTCGGCGTACCGGGCGTCCTCGGCCAGCCGGGGCAGGCGGGCCTCGTGGAGCTCGTTCACCGCACGTTCCAGAGACTCGGGATCGGCGTCGAGGTCGCGTGGTATCGCGGCGCTGACCGTCAGGTGGTGGTACGTGGCGCGGAAGCCGTACGGGGCGTACAGAGTGAGGCAGGCCCGTAGTGCCGCGTGGCGGCGCCGCACCGGAAGCGTGCAGTCAAGCACGAGCCGGCGGTGCGTCAGGAAGCTCGCCATCAGCTCAGCTTTCGCAGTGGTGCGGTGATTGCGAGCGACCGGTCGACCGCACTGACCAGTGCCTGCGCCGACTGGGGCGCGTGCTGCTCGGCCCATGCTGCGACCAGGAGGAGGAAGTCCGCGAGGTCCTGCTGGACCCCGGCGAGCAGCCGGGGGAGCTCGGTCCGGGCGACCTCGATCACGGGGCCCGGGTGCTCGCCGTTCGGGTGGAGCCGGACGGTGTCGCCGAGTTGTTCGGCCCACGGTGTCGGGTCGTGGCCGAGCCACAGCTCGCTTCCGTCGGCGTTCTCCAGCCATCCGCGCCAGTCCTCCAGTCCGCAGCAGCAACCGGGCGTCAGCGTCGTGCCGGTGCCCGTGTCCTGGACGCGGAGCCCTCCAGGGGCGACGAACCCCTCCTCGTGCAGCAGTGAGCTCAGGAAGGCGTCGGCCGGGTCGGTCAGGTGGTCTTCGACCCGGCTGGAGTTGTAGCCGGCCATGGTGGCTATTGCCGTGCCGACCTGCTCATCGCTCAGCGTGCCGTTCAGTGGGGTGAGGTGGTGCGGCGGTTGCTCGGCGACCGGCCAGAACTCGAAGCCGGGGAGCGAGCCGGTCTCCAGCACGGGGTGTATGACGATCACCGGCCCAGTGTCGCGGACACCTGCCCCGGGCGCCGCCGAATATCAGCGCCACTGGTGGTTGGCTATGCAGGTGACAACGGAGAGCGTTTGTCGGCAGATACGGAGAGCGGCCGCTTCGTCCAGGACGCTCAAATGTTGCCGAGTTCTGATTGGGCGTTTGATATTGATTCGCGATGGGTATTTCAACCCGCTTTGCCGTATTCATCGCCAACGTGCACAGCCTGAAATGCCGGAAACTCCGCACTGGCGGGAATCTTCCGCTCCATTACTAAACCAGACGGAATCCAGTGCCGAGAAGTGGATTGAACGGGCACACGGGGCGGCGTCCGGAAGGCCGTGAAGGCGCACGTAAGGTGTGAATCAGCCCGAAGATCGTTGGTCGCAGGAGCGACTTAGCACCACAATCCATCCCTAAACGCCCACTCAGGAATCGGAAGGCGGCCTTTCGTGCGTCCGGGGGCGTGGTGGTCGCAGTGTGATCGCATGCCCGGGTTGGGGCTGGTTCGCGGTGGGTGGGCAGCATCCGACAGAGTCAGTGGCCCCCTGGTGTGGCTGAGCGCTGTAGGTGGCCAGTCTGAGCACTCTCGTTGGCGACTGTCCGCTGTCGGCGTCGCTCGCGCTGTCCTCGACCGCCACTGTCGCCGTCGAGCTCGCCCCGACACCCGCCCTCCCGTCCACCGAGCCGCCCGCGCCGCCCCAATCCGGGGCCGTGCGGGCCGCGCGGCGTTTCATGTCCGCCGTGGCTGCGGGAAAAGGGGAGCTGATCGCTGTATTCGGCGTACCTGTGATCAGCGAAACCCACCCGTTCCGTTAGCATGTTCGAGCTCACAACGATCACATAGAAATATGACAAAGTAGCTGAAAATTGATATCTACGGTAACGCGAGTGGTTTCGCGAATAGACGGCAGAACTAGGTTCGCTGCATGGCGTCAACCACGCGTCATGCTGTGGGTCGCTGTGAGTGTGGCGGCCCTCGGATTCCTCATTGCACTGGAGGTCGCCGCGCGTCGGTACGGCGAGCCGGGGCCGATCACCGACCAGGCGCGAGAGGTGATATTCGCCCCCAAATCGGGGACGGTGTTGTACGTCAGTATGGCGTTGATGATGGTGGTGCTCACCTGGCGGCAGCGGTTCATCGCGGCCGGCGCCGCGATCGGCATCGACGTCGTCTTCTGGCTCGTGCGGTGGGCGGTCGACGCCGAGATGATGTTCGGCAACGGCGCGTTGTGGGTGACTTTGGCCTGTGCCGTCATCGCTGTCACGCGCCGCACCGGCCGGGACCGTGTCCTGCTGCTGAAAGGCGTCGGACTGGCCCTGCTGCTGGTGGCCGGTCGCAAGACCGGCTACACCTGGCTGCTGATCACGTCGAAGACCCGCCCGGCGGTGCTCGACCAGTACGTGGCAACCGCCGATCATGCGTTGGGCAACCCGTCGTGGCTGGTAGGCCGGATTGTCGCGGCTACCGGCTCGGTCGGCGCCCACGTTCTCGACTGGGTCTACATTCAGCTCGCGGTGGCCGCGGTCGTCGTCGCGCTGTACCAGCTGCGCAACGTGGCGGTCGAGCGTCGCTTCCCGGGCCATCATCTGGTGCGTACGTTTCTGGTCATCGGCCTGCTCGGGCCGGGCATCTACATGATCTTCCCGGTGGTCGGACCGATCTTCGCCTACGGCGCGGACGGGGGGCACTGGGCGGTGGCCAACCTGTGGCCGGACACGCCGCCGGTCGGTACCCCGCACCCGATGCTCTTCGACGAGATCACCCCGCGCAATTGCATGCCCAGTCTGCACACGGCGTGGGCTACCGCGATCTTCATTCATTCCCGCAAGGGCCCGCGGGCTCTGCGATTCGCAGGCGCGTTCTGGCTGATCGCCACGCTCGGCGCAACGCTGGGCTTCGGCTACCACTACGGCGCGGACATCGTCGCCGGTGTGGTGTTCACGCTCACGATCGAGACGGCGCTGCGCTCGCTCGACCGCGGCTGGGACCGGTCGGGAATCCAGCTGGTCGTCTACGGCGCCGCGGTCTTCGCTGGGCTCTTGGCGTCGTATCGCTATCTGTCGGTGGAGATGGCCGGACATCCGTGGGTGTTCGGGCCGCTGCTCATTCTGGCGATGACCTCAGTGGTCTACGGCTACGTACGGACCACCAAGCTGTGGGACCGGAAGGCCGCGTCGGCGTATCTGCCGGAACCGCGACGCGAACCGCAGCCCGAACTGGTTTGAGTCATGCTGCAGCGGGTCGTGGGCTGAGCGCCTCCCGGGTGGGGCCGGGAGTGTGGCTGAGCGCCGTGGTTGGCCAGTCTGAGCGCTCTCGTCGGCGACTGTCCGCTGTCGGCGTCGCTCGCGCTGCCTTCGGCATCGCCACGGGCGCCGTCGATGGAGGCCCGGACGCATGGGGCATGGGGCTGGTGGTGGGGACCCGTCCGGATGCTCCTGTTGCCGGCCTGTGTGAGGTCAGCGCGCGGCGGGCTCGATCGCGGCCTGTTTCCGGGCCGGGATCAGGCGGGGGCGGGGTTCAGTTGAGCTGCCCTTGCTGGCGATTCCCCGACCTTGTTCCGGCGCCCCTTCGTCATGCGGCCGGTGAAGGACTTCATCTCGAAGACGTGAAGTCCGCCGGCGTCCGCGCCGGGTACTGGTCGCTCGACCAGTACCGACCTCCAGGGGTGACCGGGGCCGGGCTTGGGGACCAGTTGGGGACCGCAGGGTATGCCCGATGCCGCACAGTGTGCCTCGCCATGCACGATCTGCGTCCGTAAAATATGTGATCTATCCGGAAAATTCCCCTGGCTCGCACTCCTGGGGGTCAAGGTGTCGCAGGTTCAAATCCTGTCGTCCCGACAGAGATGTCGGAAGGTTCCGCAGGTGAGGGGCGCTCTTCGGAGCGCCCCTCACGCATGGGCGGAATCGTTCCGGGAGCCCTCTTCCGCGCCCAGTGCTCCCATCGCTCCGAGTCGCCGTCGGCGGCGTCCCTTCACATTGATTGCCGATCGCCCGATCCTGGCCGGTTCGCGGTGCTCCCGACCGGTCGGACCTGATGGCGGCTGCACGGACCGGTTGCCGACTGTGCCCGGGAACACGCGCACGGCACCCGCATGCGTCCGAACGCAGGGCCTTTTCGCTTCCGCCGCCTGATGACGGCGGGCCGCCGCGCCCGCCGCCCGTCCGCGCCTGCCCCTGGGCCCCGAAGCGCAGGACCTGCGAGGAAGAGCGGCCCGCCGTCCACCGGCAGGCCGCGCTGCTCACCGCCGTGCTGCGCGACCCGGTCCGAGTGCGTGCGTACGGGCAGGCGCGCGGCGCGTGCCCGTGTCACGCCCTGATCGGCGCATGCCCGTCGCGCCGCCCTTCAGGTCAGTTGCCCGCCGTCCACAGAGCCGCCTGCGGGGCCGACTGTGTAAGCGTCCTCTCGCCCGTCCAGTCGATGAAGGAGGTGCCGGGCAAATAGTCCTGTTGGAGGAAGAACGCCCGTGTGATCCGTGTGACCGTCACGGACGCGCCGGTCTCCTGGACGGGCGTACGCAGCCCGACGACCTCCGCGACGTCCGACGGCTTCGCCCCCACAGGCAGCTCGACCGTGGTCGCCGCCGCGCCATTGCGGGTGATGGACCACGAGGCGACGTCGTGGTTGGACGTGTACAACTTGTCGCTCCCCTTCAGCCGCACCCCGATGGACAGGCCCACGTTACCGGCCTGGTCCGACGGCGAGGTCGTGTGGGACACCGCGAGGTACAGGTAGGTGCGCTGATCGCCGAGGTCCGGGGTATCCGGGTCCGAGGGGGATTCGATCTGGCCCTCACGTGTCATCTCCTGCCCCATGATGGGGTAGAGCCACGGATTCGTGTCCATGATGTGCTCCCGCGTCCGACCCGCGGGCAGCGACTCGATCGGTGCGAGGGAGAACCGCATGGGGTCGTCGACCTTGTCGCACAGGTTGTTGTTGGAGGTGCAGGTCTCGAGCAGCGGGCGGCTGTTCTCGTACGCGCCGGCGAAATTCAGCGTTTGGTGGTTGGGTGCCTGGTAGACGCCCGTGCCGGGGACCGGCTTGCCCTCGGCGTCGACTTCGACGCGGTAGGCCCACTCGATGTCGGTGGTCCGGCCCCAGCGTGCCATCAACGCAGGCGAGTTGGTGCCGCCGTCCTCGTTGCTCCAGATCACCGTGTACTGGATCACCTTGTGGCCGGCGGTCTGCGCCGGGGAGATCTCGTGATAGGCGAAGACCGGGGTGTCGGTCGTGCTGCTCTGGAACCGATCACCCAGATCCGGCAGGTTCCGGCCATAGAGTACGGGGGCGTTCTTCAGCACGAGTGCCTCATCGCTCTCCTCCCCGTACATCCGGACCGAGACGTCGTCGAGCTGCGCGCTGTTCGCTCCCTGCGGAGAGCGGTCGTCGGCGAAGCGGAACCGCAGCTTGTGCGGCCCCTTCTTGAGGTGGCCCAGGGTGAAGCTGCGGGTGATCGGCTGATCCGAGGGGATCACGATGTCGGTCGCGTAGCGCCCGTCGACGTATGCCGATACGACCGCGGACTCGCTGCCCTTGATCCCCCAGGAGACCCCGGGCGCCCGGGAGTTCAGCGATACCACAGCCTCCCCCGCCCGATCCGCGACGAAGGGCAGGGTCCGTGCGGGCTTGCCGCGCTTCACGGTGACGTTGGGTGTGTCCGCCGTCCGCACGTCTGTTGCCGCGGCCGGAGGTGTGAACAGCCCGACTGCCGATACGGCAAGGAGGACCGCTGCCGCGCCGCTCCCCAGCCCGACCGAGGCGGTACCGAGCCGTGACACGCGAGTGTCGTTCATCGTTGAGTTCCTTTCAGGTCTTCTTACGCATGAAGCCTTTACGAGGGTGCAGCAGGCCGGCGTCGGCCGGGCCATGTGAACGCCAAGCGCAGTTGAACTTCCCGGTCGGCGACGTCGTGACTTCGCACAGGTTCCAAGAGGGTGAGCCAGGCGCGGTCACGGCAATGCGATGCCGTGCACGACGCCGTCCTGATCACCCACCACCAGAGTGTTGTTGACGACCGCGGGGCTGCTGAAGGTGAAGGCGTTTCCGCTCGTACGCCCTCGACGTCGCCACCGGAGCGCTGCGGTGGACGCGCGGGGCTGGGCTCCGTCACGAGGCCGACTATCTCGTCGAGGTCGACGGCGACTTGGACCACCCCGCCCTGGAATGGTCCAAGCATTCTGCCTACGGCTGGTTCGGCCCTGACAACCTCGCTCGCCTGAGAGAGAATCGCGCGCCCGGAGAATTCTTGATCCACGACCTGATCGCGCGAGCTGTGCAAGACCGCCCGGAGAGTTCCTCACGCGGGCTGGAGCGGCGTGGAGGACATGTCCTTCACGCAGAGACCCTGGTCAACCACAAAGGAGACTTCGTGGGCTGGTCATAAACCAGGGCCTTCCCCGGTTCTACCGGTCCGGTGTCCCGCGAGGCACCGCGCCCGGCGCCGGGGCGTAACCGGTGGCACGGCTGGTGAACGTTCCCCGGCCCTGGGTCCGACTGCGCAGCCGGGTCGCATAGCCGAACAATTCGGCCAGCGGCACGGTCGCGGTGATCACCGACGTGCCGGCCCGCGCGGTCGAGCCCGAGACCCGTCCGCGCCGTGCCGCGAGGTCGCCGAGCACCCCGCCCACGGCGTCGTCCGGCACGGTGACCGTGACCTCCACCACCGGTTCCAGCAGCACCATCACGCTGTTGCGCAGCGACTCACGGAGCGCGAGCCGGCCGGCCGTCCGGAACGCCATCTCCGAGGAGTCCTTGGAGTGGGTGGCCCCGTCGGCCAGCGTGACCCGCAGCCCGGTCACCGGGTGTCCGCCGAGGGGGCCCTCCGCCAGGGCATCCCGGCAGCCGGCCTCCACTGCCCGGACGTACTCCTGCGGCACCCGGCCACCGACGACGGTCGACCGGAACACGAAGTCCACTGCATCGCCACCGCCGTTGTCACCGGCGGCTTCCAGCGGCTCCACATCGAGGACGACATGAGCGAACTGGCCGGCACCTCCGTCCTGCTTGACGTGCCGGTACACCAGTCCGGACACCCCTCGGACGACCGTCTCCCGGTAGGCCACCTGCGGCCGGCCGACGCCGATGTCCAGCCCGTGAGCACGACGGATCTTCTCCACCGCGACCTCCAGATGCAGTTCCCCCATTCCGGACAGCACCGTCTGACCGGTCTCGGAGTCGGTCCGGACCGCCAGCGAAGGATCCTCCTCGACCAATCGCGCCAGCGCCGACACCAAGCGTTCGGTGTCGATGCGTCTGCGGGCCTCGACCGCCACGGAGACGACCGGATCGGCAACGGAGGGCGGTTCGAGAACCAATGGCGCCGCGGGTGTGCACAGGGTCGCCCCGGCACGGGCGGCTTTCAGTCCGATCACCGCGACGATGTCCCCGGCCACCGCCTGGTCCACGTCCGAGTGCTGTCCGGCCTGCACCCGCAGGATCCGGCCGATTCGCTCGTTGCGTCGCGCGCCCACGTCCAGCACCGCGTCCCCCTTCCGGATCGTTCCCGAATACACGCGCAGATAAGTCAGCCGCCCCGTGGCGGTCGAGTTCACCTTGAACACCAGCGCGGCGAACGGTGCCGCCGGGTCGGCGGACCGCTCCTGCACCGCGCCGTCCAGGGTGCCGCGTACCGCCGGCACATCCAGCGGCGAGGGCAGGTAGGCCACGACGGCCTCCAGCAGCGGCTCGATCCCTCGGTTGCGGTAGGCCGAACCGCACAACACCACAACGCCCTCACCGGTACGGGTCAGGTCGCGCAGCGCGGCGGCCAGAGTCTGTGCGGAGACCGTCGACTCCGCACAGAACTCCTCCAACGCGACCGGATGGAGTTCCGCCACCGTCTCCTCGAGCAGCCGACGGCGCCGGTGAGCCTCTTCCCGCAGGGCGTCCGGCACCCGGCCCTCCTCGAACGTGGCGCGGCCGTCGGCCCAGACCAGCGACCGCATACGCAGCAGATCCACCACCCCGGTGAACCCGTCCTCCTTTCCGATCGGCAGCTGTACCACCAGCGGGACCGTGTGCAGCCGCGCCCTTATCGACGCGACCGCCGCGTCGAGGTCGGCACCGGCACGGTCCAGCTTGTTGACGAACGCGATTCGCGGCACCCCGTGCCGATCCGCCTGCCGCCACACCGACTCGCTCTGCGGTTCGACCCCGGCGACAGCATCGAACACCGCGACCGCGCCGTCGAGCACCCGCAACGAGCGCTCCACTTCGTCGGAGAAGTCGACATGGCCAGGGGTGTCGATCAGATTGATCCGGTGGCCGTCCCAGGCGCAACTCACCGCAGCGGCAAAGATGGTGATCCCGCGGTCGCGTTCCTGGGAATCGAAGTCGGTGACTGTCGTCCCGTCATGGACCTCGCCCCGCTTATGGGTGGTGCCGGTGAGGTACAGGATCCGTTCGGTGACGGTGGTCTTGCCGGCATCGACGTGGGCGAGGATGCCCAGATTACGAACGCCGGTCAGTGGACTGGTGAGATGACGGTGCAGGTCGGTACGCACGGCCCATGGCCTTTCGGGGTGATCCGGATCGGGTCGGCGCGATTCCCGGACGAACCGGCCTGTGGTCAGGCCCCGCAGAAACCCCTGATGCGGCGCACCGCATCGGTGCACAGCCGCTCGGGCTGCTCAACGCCGCCAAGAAAGGGGTCAGTTGTTCGTCACGGACATCCGGTGCCGGCCGCGCAGCAGGCACCGGGCACACGAGGACACCAGGATCACCTCGTACCGCGACTGGGGGACAACAACAGCGGTGCGGTAACGCACGGCCGGTCTCCCCTCACTCGTCACGGTGCGCGCTGCGATGTTGTTGCAGCGTGCGATTGGTGGCGAGTGTAGTGAACCCGGTGCCGGCAGTTCACCGGATTTTTCTGCCTGACGCCGTATCCGACGACCCACGCATCGGACCGGGTCGGCTCCTCCTCCCTGGCCATCGGCGGCGGGGAGATCTCGGACTCGGTCCCGGTGTGCAACCCGGAGGAGATCGGGCAGGTCTGGCGGCGAACGACGGACGATCCGTTCCCCTCGTTCGCCCACTGGGCGTCCTGATCCCCCATATGACGTGCCCCGATTGGGCGTTGAAGGCCGCTGCGAAAGATGAAACGATCCCGAGGAAGCTGCCAGGGCAACGGGAGGACCCACATCGATGGACGAGGACCACGGCCACCCGGCCGCGCAGGTGTTCGACGCTCTGGGTGCCGAGTACGAGCGGGCGTTCGCCGACTCGGCCACCCATCACACCTCGCTGAACCGGCTGTTGGAGCACATCGCACCGCACAGCCGGGTCCTGGACGTGGGCTGCGGAACAGGCCGGCCGACCGCGCAGACCCTGGTCGACGCCGGTCATGATGTGCTGGGTGTCGACGTGTCGCCCGTCATGGTGGACCTGGCGGCCCGGCAAGTGCCCGGTGCGTCCTTCGAGTGTGCCGATATTCGCGAACTTCCCCTGGACGAGGGGAGTTTCGATGCGGTCTGCGTGTACTTCTCGTTGCTGCAGATGTCCCGCGGCGACCAGTCCCGACTCCTGGGGAAGCTGGGGCGACTGCTGGCCCCCGGAGGCCACCTGGTCGTCGCGACGGTGCCGCTGGACGTCGAGGACGTCAGCGTCGTCTTCATGGGACAGAAGGTGCAGGCGACCAGTTTCGGCGCCGACGAATTCACCGAGCTGGTCGCCCGGGCCGGATTCACGGTCCTGTGGGAGCACAGCAGCCTGTTCACCCCCGCCTGCGAAGCAGCGGTGGCCGAGCCCCAGTTGTTCCTGCACTGCCGACGGGCCTGACATACCGCGGGCCTGCCCGGAGGACAGGCCCGCGGTATGTCAGTGCTCGCGCAGAAGCACCCCCGGCCGCCGTGGGCGACGTACCCCGGGGCACCGCTGCACAAGAGCGCCCGGGCTCTTGCAGGCGTTCAGCGGGCCCTTCCACCTGCGAAGCGCATGCCTGCCGCATCTGCGCCACTGCGCGGGCGAGATGGGTACGGGCTGCCCACCCCTGGTGACCATCGCGTTGACCGGCGTCATCGGATCCGTCGCCATGGTCTTGGCCAGCAGCACGCCGATCACCAGCGGGGCCAAGGTCACGGCCAGGGCCGTACCGGCTGTGGCGACGTGCTGCATGCGGGGGCGGGGCGGTGCGTCAGGAGCCATGGGTGTCATTCGATCAGCGATGGACCGGTGAGGAATCGGACGACGTACTCAGTCCGGTCGTCCTTTCGTACTCACCGGTGTACGACGCCCGCCCCGCCGACGGATCGTCCCGCCACGCTCCTACGCGGTGGTGCCGGGACCGGAGCCCGTTCCCGATGCGGCCTTGATGCCCTTGGTGATGTCGTCCATGACGGAGAGCTCCGGCGCCTTGGTGTTGATGTCGAAGCCGGAACGGACGACGATCAGTGTGTCCGTGGAGCGGGGGGACGGGAACGCCAGCGACTGGACGTACCCGTCGTCGCCGCTCTTCGTCACCACTTTCCAGCGCACCAGATAGCCCTGCTCACCGGCCACGGTGACCGGCCCCGACTTGAGCTCCTGATGCGAGGTGATGCCTCCGTAGATCTTCTCGCCGTAGGACTTCGTCGCGTTGGCGGAGATGTCCTTCGTCGCCGTGGCCTTCGCCGTTGTGGTGTCGAGCTTCAGAGCCTTCGCCGGCATGGAGAACACCCCGCCGCGCACGCACTCCTCGGACGTGTCGCCGGGACAGGGGTACTCGCCCGTGGTCACTCCCGCGCCCGCGATCCCCGACTTGCCCGTCCAGCCGTCGGGCACCGGGAGGCTGATTCCGCTGACCAGGTCCGTGGCGTAGCCGTCCTCGGTCTGCGGTACCTGCTGCTCGGGTGCCTGGCTCTCACCGCCGCCTCCGGGTGCGCCCGGCCCGCGGCCGGGCGCACCGGAAGGTGCGGTGGACGGGGCAGTGGCCGCGTGCTCCTTGGAATCGCCGGAATCGTCCGACAGCAGGAAGAGGCCGCCCCCGATGGCGGCGAGCACCACCACACCTGCGGTGATGCCGATACGCATCCGGCGGCGCCGGATCGTGGCGGGCGGCACGCGGAGATGGTCGGTCCACTGGTTGCCGTCCCACCAGCGTTCCTGAATGGGGCCAATTCCTGTATACCCGGGGTCTGGATGCCAGCCGGGCGGGCTCATCTGGGTCACGCGGCCCACCGTAGAACGGTTGCGTGAGAATCAGATGAATCCATTGGATCAGATGAACCGGGTGAGTCGGGCGAACGTGGTGAATCACGTGAATCAGGTGAGGAAGCGCTCCGCCCACAGCCACAGCATCTCGTCCCCGAACGCCGGGTCCTCGCGCAGCACGCTGGTGAGCGCCAGCCCTCGGTGCAGGACCAGCAGCGATTCGCAGAGCATGGCGAAATCGTCGCGCGCAGCGACCTTTGGCCCGAAGATGTCTGAGATCACGGCGCGCTGAGCGGCGCCCACCTCCCGTTCCGCGGGCAGCAGGGCCACCTTGAGGCCGGGATCGGTGCGGGCCGCGAGCCACAGCTCCAGGCCCGCGAGAAAGTGCGGTCCCGACATCGCGGTACGCAGCAGCGCGAGCCCGTGCTCCGGATGCGCGGCGCCCCCGTCCGTCTCGGCGCGGATGTGTGCGACGCGCAGCTCGGCGACATGGTGGGTCGCCGCCGCCAACAGGTCGGCCTTGGACGCGAAGTGGTGCAGCAGCGCGTCCCGTGACACCCCGGCCCGGCCGGGCACCCGGCCGTCGATGCGCAGCTCGCCCTCACCGACGAGGGCGGCGCCCCGGTCGCGGCCGGTGAGATCGGCGAGGTGCGGGTCAAGGCCCCCTTCGCCATGACCGGTTACTACAACGAGCCCGGGCTGACCGCGCAGAGCCTCGACCCCGACGGCTGGGTCCGCACCCGCGACCTCGCACGCTTCGACGACCGTGGCTACCTCCACCTCGTCGACCGCAGCAGCGACATGATCATCACAGGTGGCTGCAACGTCTACCCGCGAGAGGTCGAGGACGCGCTCGCGAGCCACCCCGCCGTCGCCCAGTGCGCCGTCGTCGGCGCCCCCGACCCCACCTGGGTCGAGGCCGTCACCGCCTTCGTCACCCTGCGAACGGGGGCCGAGGTCTCCGAAGCCGCACTTCGCGAACTTTTACGTGCCCGGCTGGCCGGGTACAAGGTTCCGAAGGCCGTGCACTTCGTGGAAACCATTCCGTACTCCCCGGTCGGCAAGATCCTCCGCCGGGCACTGTGCGACCCCCTGTGGGAGGGCGAACGATGAGTGAAAATCCTGCGGTACGGATTGAGCGCGACGGCCCCGTGTTCACGGTGATCCTCAGCCGGCCCGAGGTCCGTAACGCCGTTGACGGTCCGACGGCGGACCGACTTGCCGATGCCTTCCGTCAGTTCGAGGCCGACCCGGATGCGGCCGTCGCCGTGCTGTGGGGCGAGGGCGGCACGTTCTGTGCCGGTGCAGACCTGAAGGGCATCGGTACGGAACGCGGCAACAAGGTCGTAGCCGAGGGCGACGGGCCGATGGGCCCGACCCGGATGCGCCTGAGCAAGCCAGTCATCGCGGCGGTCGCGGGGCATGCGGTGGCCGGAGGGCTGGAGCTGGCTGTCTGGTGCGATCTGCGGGTGGCCGAGGACGATGCGGTGTTCGGGGTGTTCTGTCGCCGCTGGGGGGTGCCGCTGGTGGACGGCGGGACCGTGCGGCTGCCGCGTCTGATCGGTGAGAGCCGGGCCATGGACATGATCCTCACCGGGCGGCCGGTCCTGGCCTCCGAGGCGTACGCCATCGGGCTCGCCAACCGGATCGTCCCGCCGGGTGAAGCCCGCCGTGCGTCGGAGCAACTCGCCCGGGAGATCGCCGCGTTCCCGCAGCTGTGTCTGCGCCACGACCGGCTCTCGGTGCGCGAGCAGCACGGTCTGAGCGAGCCGGACGCCCTGGCCTCGGAGTACCGGCACGGCCTGGTGCCGCTGACTGCGGGGGAGACACAGGCCGGTGCCGACCGCTTCGGGGGCGGCGCGGGCCGCCACGGGTCCTTCGCCGACTGAACGGCGGGTCGCCCCGCGGGACGGGTGCGGCCTGAGTGACCAGTACCCGGGCTGGTCCGGACAAGAGGAGAGGGGAGCCGTTGGCATCCGTCGCCGGGCCAGGAGCGGGCTCTCGGCTTCGCTCCTCGGCCGGTCAGCAATGCTGATGCCGGTCGACAAACCGACCGCGGCGGAAAATTCGACGGAGTCCGGATGCGTCGGCACGTACGCTCGGAGGAGCCGCGTACCTTCGACTCCGAACCCGAGATGCGGCCCTGTGACGGCTGGATCTGGCACAACGCCGACGGCCGGGCCGTCCAGGGCGCGAGCTGGGGTGGCAACCTGGAGATCCTGTCCTGGCTGCTGATGGCCGACCGTGAGATCCAGCCGGTCGCTCCCTATGCGGGCAGGGTGCTCTTCCTCGAGACGTCCGAGGAGAAGCCGTCCGCCGACGAGGTCTACCGGATTCTGCGGAACGTGGGGGGAGCGGCGGGTCCCGCATGACCGGCTTTTGGTCCGACCATACGTGATGTGTGACATAGTTGGAGGTCGGGCAGCAGATACGACGGCAACCGGACGATTCCGGCCGAGGCAGGGGGTGACGGATGCCCGTCGAGTGGCAACCCGTACGGCAGTCCCGTACGCATGAACTCGTGCTCCAGAGCATCGAGCAGCGGGTGTTCGCCGGTGAGCTCAGGGCCGGTGACCGGCTGCCGCCCGAGCGTGAGCTCGCGCCCGCTCTCGGGGTCAGCCGGTCCGCGCTGCGTGAGGCGCTGAGGGTGCTGGAGACCATCGGGGTGCTGGTCGCCCAGCCGGGCCGGGGGCCGGACGCCGGGGCGCGGATCGTACGCAACCCGGACGACGCCCTCGGCCGGCTGCTGCGTCTCCACTTCGCCCTGGGCAGCTACAGCCTCCATGACGTCCTGGAGGCGCGCGTCGTGCTGGAGAGGTCGAGCTTCGAGGCGGCCGCGCGGCATGCCTCGAGGGAGGACCTCGATGAGGCAGAGGCCCTGGTCGTACGGATGGGGGTGCCGGATGTCGAGGTTCCCGAGTTCAACGACCTGGACACCCGGTTCCATGTGCACATCGCCCGCAGCTCCGGCAATGAGCTGACCTCCACGCTCACCTCCGCCGTACGCGAGTCGGTGCGCCCGCTGATCCTGCGGGCCCTGGAGGAGGCCAAGGACTGGCCGGCCACGGCCGCCGCACTCAACGCGGAGCACACCGAACTCCTGCGGCTGGTGCGCGCGGGCAAGGGTGCGAAGGCCGCCGACCTGGTCGAGCAGCACATCCGCAGCCTCCATGGCACGCTGGTCGACGAGAGCTCCGAGCGGCTGTAGGAACGGTGATCGCCGACCAGTGCGCCGGTCTTCGAGAAAAGAATTGTCAGGAGCATGACCACATTTCCGCTGCTCCGAGCGGCGCGCCGTCCCCTTTAGGTTCCGGACCGAGGCTAGTATGGTCGGACCGTAAAAAATGGAGAATCGATCGGAGAGACCCCATGCGCATCGGACTCTTCGCCACCTGTCTGGGAGACACGCTCTTCCCCGAGGCGGTGAAATCGACTGCGGTCCTGCTCGCCCGCCTGGGCCATGACGTGGTGTTCCCGCCGGGGCAGACCTGCTGCGGTCAGATGCACGTCAACACCGGATACCAGCGTGAACCCGTGCCCCTGGTGCGGAATTTCGCCGAGCAGTTCGGTGACGCGTCGATCGACGCCGTCGTCATGCCGTCCGGATCGTGCGCGGGCTCGGTCCGGCACCAGCACGAGATCGTCGCCGAGCGGTACGGGGACGCGGCGCTGCGCGCGGGTGTCGCCACCGTCAAGGCCAAGACATACGAGCTGTCGGAATTCCTCGTCGACGTCCTGGATGTGACCCAGGTCGGGGCGTACTTCCCGCACCGCGTGACGTACCACCCCACCTGCCACTCCCTGCGCATGCTCCGGGTCGGCGAGAAGCCGCTGAAGCTGCTCCGCGCCGTCGACTCCATCGACCTCGTCGAGCTCCCCGATTCCGACTCCTGCTGCGGATTCGGCGGCACATTCGCCGTCAAGAACGCCGAGACGTCGACGGCGATGCTCCAGGACAAGATGCGCAACATCGCCACCACCGGAGCCGATGTCTGCACCGCGGGCGACTCGTCCTGTCTGATGCACATCGGTGGCGGACTCTCCCGTATCGCCTCGGGCACCCGCACCCTGCACCTCGCACAGATCCTCTCCTCCACCCGCACCTCGCCGTACGTCCCGACGGAGGCCGTCCGATGAGCAGCACCTTCCTCGGCATGCCCGCGACCCCGCCCCGTTCCCCGTACGGAACGGGAAATCTGCGCGGCGACCGGACGTTCCCCAAGGCCGCCCACGACGAACTGCGCAATGAACAACTGCGCCGCAATCTCGGCAGGGCCACCCACACGATCCGCGCCAAACGCCTGAATGTCACCGGCGAACTGCCCGACTGGGAAGAGCTGCGCGACGCCGGTTCGGCCATCAAGACGGACACCATGAACCGGCTCCCCGAACTCCTGGAACAACTGGAGCGCAAGGTCACTGAGCGCGGCGGCACCGTCCACTGGGCGCGCGACGGAGTCGAGGCCAACGAGATCGTCACCCGGCTGGTCAAGGCGACGGGCAGCGGCGACGTCATCAAGGTCAAGTCGATGGCCACCCAGGAGATCGGCCTCAACGAGCACCTCGAATCGGTCGGCATCACCCCGTACGAGACGGACCTGGCCGAACTGATCGTCCAGCTCGCGCACGACAAGCCGTCGCACATCCTGGTACCCGCGATCCACCGCAACCGCGACGAGATCCGGCAGATCTTCCTCAAGGAGATCCCGGGCGTCGACCCGGGCCTCGACAACGTACCCGCGCATCTCGCCGCCGCGGCCCGCGCCTATCTGCGCGAGAAGTTCATGACGACCAAGGTGGCGATCTCCGGCGCCAACTTCGGTATCGCCGAGACCGGCACCCTCTCTGTCGTCGAGTCCGAGGGCAACGGCCGCATGTGCCTGACCCTGCCCGACACCCTGATCACCGTCATGGGCATCGAGAAGGTGCTGCCGCGCTATCAGGACCTCGAAGTCTTCCTGCAGTTGCTGCCGCGCTCCTCCACCGGAGAGCGGATGAACCCGTACACCTCGATGTGGACCGGTGTGACACCCGGCGACGGACCGCAGGACTTCCATCTGGTCCTGCTCGACAACGGTCGCACCGCCGCGCTCGCCGACCGGATCGGGCGCGAGGCGCTCAACTGCATCCGCTGCTCGGCCTGTCTCAATGTCTGCCCGGTGTACGAACGGGCCGGCGGTCATGCGTACGGATCGACGTACCCCGGACCGATCGGCGCGGTCCTCACCCCGCAGCTCGCCGGGATGCACGCGGCCAAGGACGACCCCAACAGCTCTTTGCCGTATGCCTCCAGCCTCTGCGGTGCCTGCTTCGACGCCTGCCCGGTCAAGATCGACATTCCGTCGCTGCTGGTCGAGCTGCGCCACCAGCACACCGAGCAGTCCGGTACGACGGTGGAGAAGCTGGCCATGAAGGCGGCGGCCGGAGTGATGAAGAGGCCGAGGCTGTTCACCGCCGCGCAGAAGGGTGCGGCGATCGGCCGCATCGTCGCCGGGCCAGACGGGAAGATCTCGCATCTGCCGCCGCCGTTCAACGGCTGGAGCGACAGCCGCGACACCGCCGCCCCGCCGAAGCAGTCCTTCCGCTCCTGGCTGGCATCGGCCGAAGGCGCCGCGACGATGCGGGCCGCCGCCGACGAGCACGAGAAGAACCAGAAGAACCAGAAGAACCAGAAGAAGGAGGAGGAGAAGTGACGACCGCTCGCGAAACGGTGCTGGGCAGGATCAGGGACGCCCTGGCCCTCGCCCCGACGCCGGACACCACCGTCTGCCGCGCCTACCGCACCGGCCGCAGCCTCCCCGACGACGAGCGCCTGGCCCTCTTCACCGACCGGCTCGTCGACTACAAGGCGCACGTGCGCACTTGTACCGCAGACCGCACGGCGCAGGTCGTCGCCGAGGTGCTGCGGGAGCGCGGCGCCCAGCGGATCGGTGTGCCGGCCGGACTCGACGCGGCGTGGCTCGACGCGTACGACGGTGAGGTCCAGCAGGACTCCGCCGACATTCCGGCTCCCCGGCTCGACGCGTTGGACGGGGTCGTGACCGCCTCGGCCGTCAGTTGCGCGGAGACGGGCACCATCTTTCTGGACGGCTCACCCGACCAGGGGCGGCGGGCGCTGTCCCTCGTCCCCGATCTGCATGTGTGCGTCGTCGATCTGTCGACGGTCGAGGCCGGGGTGCCTGAGGCGGTGGCCCGACTGGTGCCGGAGCGGCCGACGACGCTGATCAGCGGTCCTTCGGCCACGTCCGACATCGAACTGGAGCGGGTGGAGGGTGTGCACGGTCCGCGCACACTGGCCGTGGTGATCAGGACAGACATGTAGGGACGGGCGGGGTTGCGCGGCCCCGTGGCCGCGCAACCCGTCGGGTGCTCACCCGTGCGTGACCGTCAGCGGCTCAAAGCCGATACGTGTCGTCGCCGCATCCTCCGCCCAGCAGACCTCCACCACCGTGTCCCCCTCCACATTCACCCCGCTCACCACCGCATCGAGCGGCGCCACGGCGGGCTCCGCGGTCAGCGAGGCGAGCGCCACCAGCACTGCCGTGCCCTCAGCAGCCGCGGACAGCCGAGGCACCACCGCCCAGCGCGTGTACGCCCCGCCCTGCGGGGCCCGCATCCCGTCCCGTGTCTCCCGGCCGTGCAGACCGTGCAGCGCGGAGGTCACCGCGTCGTCGCGGCCGGTCGCCCAGCCCGTCTGCTCCACCCGGGCCCCTGCCGGCGCGCCGAGCACGCGGTGCACCCGCAGCTCGTACCGGCCGCGGACCACAGTGACGCTCTCCACCCGCATACCCGGCACCATCGGCGCACCGGACGTGAACACCGGGCGGCGCCAGGAGGCGGCCCAGCCCCAGCCGTCGCCCCCACCGGCGCCCAGCGGGCGGATGGCACGGAGACCGCTGCGCACCCCGGCGACGACCACGGCCAGATGGTTGTCCGCCATGTTCGCCTTCGACGCGGGGCCGGTCACCGTGGCGTACGACTGACGGCTGTACAGCGGATCGTCCTGCACACCCGACTCGCCTTCGTGCGGGCGCACATGGTCGCTGCCGTGGTTGTGCAGCCGTACGATCCCGTCCGCCCGGGTGGACTGCACGAGCAGCCCGGGCGCCGGCAGTGCGAGCACCCGGTCGGGGCCCTCGCTCGGCGCGGGCTCCTCGGCCGCGGTCCACAGCGGATGACCGTCCGGGGCGAGCAGCGAGACGAAGGCCTTGGATGCCCAGTACGGCGAGGCGGGGGCCGAGTAGTTCTGCAGCGTCGCCTCGTGAGGGCCGTGCCGGCCCAGGCTCAGCAGTCCGTCCGTACCGGTCGCACCCCGGTCCAGGAAGTAGCGCAGCGACCCGTTGATCACCCGACGCGAGGCGCCGGGCGTGAGCGGGGTGTGCCCGGTGACGGCGCCGAGCGCGACCGACGAAGCGGCCGCGAAACGGTAGCCGGCCGACTGGGGTGCGATGTGCAGGGCGATCCGCATCCCGGACTTATTCGGCTTCCCGGCGCTGCTCTCGTACCAGTTCCTCTTCGGTCTTTCGGCCACGGTCTGGGCCATCTCCATGACCACCACCCAGCAACTGATCGCCCCGCCCGAGCTCCAGGGCCGGGTCGCCGGGGTTCTCCAGGCCGCACTCATCGGTACGGTGCCGATCGGCGCATTCGGCGGTGGCGCGCTCGTCTCCTGGCTGGGCAGCATTCCGGTGCTCACAGGCGGGGCGACGGTGGCGCTCATGGCCGCCGCCTGCCTCTGGCTCCCGAACCGGACGCCCGGCATGCAGGACGGGGCCGGCATACGTCAGGGGCCGCTGGAGAACGGCCCCTGACGCCACTGCCACGCCGACGACGGCTACGGACGTCCCAGCGACACCCGGTCGAGGTCGGGTGCGGACGCCTCGTCGTTGTAGATCCTGACAGTGTTGCCGCCCGTATCGAGTGTCACCGGAACGGACGTCGTCTCGGGAGTGCTGTTCCCGATTCCGCTCACCGCCGCCTCGACCGGCGCACCGCCGTTGACACTCACGAGGAACGAACGGTCCCCGTTCACCGTGTAGTCGAGGAAGAGTGTGTACGGTCCCGCGCTGTCCACGGTGACATCCTCGAACGTGACGTCGGCGGTGGCGCTTTTGCCGATGTTGCGCACCTTCTCACCTCCGGAGCAGGGCGAACAGCCGGTGAGTCCCGCACTGCCGAGCGCATTCCTGGAGTCCTCGGCCTCGCGCATGAACACCCGGTCCGCCGGGCGCGGCCGGACGCCGACGCTCTGTGACACCTCGTGCGGCGTGCCGAGCGTCAGGAAGCGCGCGGTGACCGGCACCGTGGTAGAGGTGACATCCGCTCCGGGCGGCGAGGTGAGTGTCCAGCTCGCCTCCAGTGTCTGACCCAGCCGCATCGACGTCGCTGCTGCCGGGCCGCCCTCGACCGACCAGCCCGTGGGCACCTTCGGGGCGAGCTCGACACCGTCGAGCGCGTCGTCGGCGTCGAGCCTCAGCTTCGCCGTCACCTCGACGGACTGCTGCCCGGGGCCGGCCCATTGCAGCCCGTGCGGCTCGACCGTCATCGTCGTCCTGGGCACGTACGACGCCGGCGGCAGAGGTCCTACCGTGATCCGGTCGAGGCCGGGCCCCTTGGGTGCCTTGCTGAACACCTCGACCGTGTTGGCTCCGGCGCGCAGGGGTACGGAGAGCGCCGTGGATCCCGGTACATCCGGATTGCCCGCGGCCACCGGTACCCCGATCGCCGCCCCACCGTTGATCCGTACCGAAAGGGAGGCTGCCGACCCTGCCGTGTGGTCGAGCTGGAGCCGGTAGTCACCGGATTCGGCGACCGTGACACCGGGGAACGTGACGGAGTTACGGGCTCCGCCGCCGAACCCGACGAGCCGGGCCGAGCCCGAGCAGGCCCCGCACGCGGACGCCCGTACGCCACCGTGCCGGTCGTTGCGCCGCGACTCGGCCTCCAGCGGCATCCGGGCCGAGCCCGACACAGGTGATCCGTATGCCACCTTGATCTCATCGATCCTGAGCCTGCCGAGGAAGTCCGGAGCCTGCGGACCGGCCCAGGTGTTCAGCACATCCAGCTTGAGATAGCGGGTCCTCTGGTCTCCGATGTCGATGAACTGCACGCCACGGGCGCTCGGCAGAGCGCCGGAACGGACGCTCCTCCAGTGCTCGCCGTCGTCGCTCACAAAGACCCTGAAGTCCTTGATACGCGCGGAGTCCTCCGGCCTGCCGAACGTCGAGCGTGCGTGGGTCGGTGACCACTCACTCTGATTCACCGCAAGAGACGTCGCCTTCCGGCGGCCCCCGAGATCGATCGTCACGGACACGGGAAGCCGTGCGTCACTGTCCCAGTAGTTCTGGAATTCCCCGTCGACGAGGTCTCCGGCAGGGTGTCCGGCGAGCGAGGACGAGGCGGTGGCCCGCAGGGACTTCTGCGGATAGTAGGACTCCTGCCGACCGGACGTGTCGACCTTGAACACGGTGTCGTACGGGTCCCAGTCGTGGATGCCGAGGATCGTCAGGTAGCCGCCGGACTGGCTGAAGTCCATGGCCCTGCCGGTCCGTACATCGGTCACCTCCATGGCCCGGTAGCCGTTGTCGCGCAGCCGGACCATGTCGGTCCTGGGCCGGGTCACCACGTGCACGTACTGGGTTTCGGCACCGGGACCGACGGTGATGACGCCATGCGCGCCGTCGTTCCAGAAGCCGGGCTGCATGCCGCCGTACATATAGCCGCCGCCCTCGGTGCCCAGCAGCGACGACCGGATCGGCGCGGTCCATCGGGCCATGAAGTCGTTGTACTTCTGCTGGCTCGGCGGGAAGGTGCCGTTCACCATCGCCGTCTCGGCCATCAGCGACTTCATGGACGATCCCGCGTTGGTGATGTAGCGGCCGGTGCTGAGCCGGAAGTCCACCGGATGGTCCTGGCCGTCGTACCACCAGTCGCCGCTGGTCGGCAGCTTGTAGTCGCCCTCGGAGATGCGCGGCATCGGTGTGAACGCGGCCGACGGATAGTCGTACGACGGCGTCATCCCGGTCTTCTGCTCATTGCTGACCGTGTCCATGATCGGCGTGTCCTCGTTGTTGTTGGTCAACAACCAGGACGGCCGCTTCACCCGAATCTGCTCGTAGAGCTGGTGCTTCTCCCAGTACTCGTTGTCGTTGTCGATCCAGAACCCGGCCAGGTCCGGGTAGTTGTCCATCACCTCGAAGAACTGGTCGTAGCTGAACCGGCCGAAACCCTCCCGCGTCGTCAGGTCGACCTTCTCGCCCTTGTACGCGGAGTAGGCGTCCGAGTCGAGCGTCTGCACACCCGGTACCTCGTTGTGCCACTGCGGGTCGTCGGTCATGTACAGCATGATCCGGATGTCCTTCGCCTTGCCCGCCCTCACCAGCTCACCGAGGAAGTCCCGCTCCGTGGAGCAGCTTCCCGGGATCTTCGAGGGCCAGGGGCGTGCGTAACCGAGCCTGCTGTGGAAGGTCGCCAGGACGATGTACGAGGCGCCGAGCTTGCGTGCCTCGTCGACCCAGTAGTCGGGCGTCCAGCCGCCGTCGGTGACGTCGCGCTCCCACGCCTTGCAGTCGACATGGCGGGGCGCGGTGAACATGCCCCAGTGCAGGAACAGGCCGGCCGTGGAGTCCCGCATCCACTGCTGCCGCGGATGTTCGACCTCGGCGGTGGCAGCGGGTGCGCCGATGAGGCCCGTCGTCACCGCGAGGGCCACGGCGACACAGAAGAGTCGCCATCTCGCCCAGACGGATGGTGTGTGTGGAGGCCGGGTGCGGCTCTGCGGTCCGAATGCCATGGCCGTCGCTCTCTCGCTGGGGGCCGGTGTGGTCGGAGGCGATGGGACTGCCTACCAAGACATCCGATGCTTGCAATGTCGCCTATCGCGGTCAAGGTTTCGGGCACGCAACTGGTCAGTAAATATTGAGCATTTGAAGGTGATTCGCTCTGTCGTCATGCCAACTCATCCGATGATTTGGTGAAAAGGTGGCCGCTTGGAGGCGGGCTCGACGCAGGCCCGGAATCACGTGGGCTAACCATCTGCTCCTGGCATGGACACCCTCGCTCTCTGGCAACTGGCCGTACTCGCCGCGGGCTGGTGATCGGCACGACCGTCCTCGGCGGACTCCAACTGCTCCTGCGCTGACCGTACACAGCGTTCCGTACCGCCACCGCCACCGCCACCGCACACGCGCCTCAGCCCTCCCCGACAGCTGCTCGCTGTGACCGGGGAGGGCTGAGAACAAGGCGTGGACGGGGCGGGGTCAGACGATGCCTTCCTCGATCTCCGCCTGCTCACGAGCGTTCCCGTACGCCGAAGGCGTGCTGTACGAACGGCGCGCGACGAACCACCACACGGTGGCCAGCACCAGCACCGCGACCAGCGCGATCGACGCGTAGTTCATCGAGTCGACCGTCACCGGGGACGACTGCGGGAGCAGGAACAGCACGGTCACGATGGCGACCCACACCACGGCGATCCAGCCGATCGGCTTGCTCCAGCGGCCCAGGTGCCAGGGACCGCGTTCGAACCGGTCGCCGGAGCGCAGCTTCAGGAAGATCGGGATCGCATAGGCGGGCGTGATGCCGATGACGTTGATCGCGGTCACCGCACCGTAGGCGGTGGCGGAGTACAGCGACGGCAGCGCGAGCACTCCGGCGATGACGACCGACAGCCACACCGCGTTGACGGGTGTCTGGGTGCGCGAGCTCACCTTGTGCCACAGCGCCGAGCCCGGCAGTGCGTTGTCACGGCTGAACGCGAACACCATCCGGCTGGCGGCCGCGACCTCGGCGTTGCCGCAGAACAGCTGCGCCGCGATCACGATCAGGAGCATGGCCGTGGCCCCGGAGGTGCCCAGCGCATCGATGAGGATCTGCGCCGGAGGCACCCCGGTTGCGCTGTCCCGGGTGCCCGCGTAGTCCTGGATCGCGAAGGTCAGCCCGGCGAGCAGTACGAAACCGGCGACCCAGGAGACCCAGATCGCGCGGACGATGCCCTTGGCGGCCGTCACCGAGGCGTTCGACGTCTCCTCCGACAGGTGGGCGGAGGCGTCGTAGCCGCAGAAGGTGTATTGCGCGAGGAGCAGGCCGATCGCCGCCACGTACAACGGGTTGTGCCAGCCCGTGTCATTGACGAACTCGGTGAAGACGAACGACGGCGACTGGTGGTGCGAGGGCACGATGGCCAGCACGGCGACGATCACCGCGACACCGGCGAGATGCCACCACACACTGATGGAGTTGAGCACGCTGACGAGGCGGACACCGAAGAGATTCAGCACGGCGTGCAGCAGCAGAATGCAGACAAAAATGATCATTGTCTTGCCCGGTGTGGGGGTGAATCCCCACTGCAGATTCATCAGCGCACCGGTGAACAGCGCGGCGCCGTAGTCGATACCCGCGATCGCACCGAGCAGCCCGAGCAGATTCAGCCAGCCGGTGTACCAGCCCCACTTGCGCCCGCCGAGCCGGTCGGCCATGTAGTACAGCGCCCCCGAGGTCGGGTAGGCGCTGGTCACCTCGGCGAGCGCCATGCCGACGCAGAGCACGAACAGGCCGACACCGGCCCAGCCCCAGAGCATCACCGCCGGGCCACCGGTCGACATGCCGAAGCCGTACAGGGTCATGCAGCCGGACAGGATCGAGATGACGGAGAAGCTGATGGCGAAGTTGCCGAAGCCGCCCATGCGGCGGGCGAGCACCGGCTGATAGCCGAGTTCACGCAGTCGCTGCTCCTCGTCCATGGGTGGGGTGGTCTCCGCACCCGACTGGGTCGGGGTGGATATGGACATGGGAAAAACCTCCATGAGCGGGATGGGGAAGGGACGGAAAGGGACCGGTTCGAAACGGAGAGGGAGGCCGCGGCGTCACGGCGCCACGGCTCAGCCGTGCGGCCCCCGTCCGGGGTCGCGGGACACGGCGAGACAGCGGCTCCGGGCGCGCAGGAAGACCTCCTCGGCGCCTCCCGGGGCCTTGGGATCACGGGTGCGGTACACCCAGGGAACCGAGGTGAAATAGGGGCCGAGCTCCTGGAACACCGGTGCGGCGTCGGCGAATTGGAGCGCTCCCCACAGGGCGTGGGCCAGATGGTTCAGGTCGAGCAGGGAGTGGGAGATCGGGGCCGTGCGACGGAACCAGAGCTCCAGGGCCCGAGCCGCGTCCCGCTCGGCATCCTCGGTGACCCAGTGGAGATCCAGGGCCTTCTCGTGACCCTGCTCACGGCGATAGCGCTCGACCCGCACATACAGCGGCAGCACATGCAGCGCGGAGCCGTCGGGGGCTGAAGAGGCCGCCCACTGCACGAAGTTGACCGCTTCCGAGAGAGATCCGCCGGCCTTTCGCGCGTACACGAACTGGAGCATCCGGTGGTAGGCCTCGCGGTTGTACGGATCGCGCTTGTCGGCCTCGGCCAGCAGCCCCCACGGGCCGGGGAAGAGCATCGGTCCCGGCGGATGCAGCCGGTGCTCCTCCAGCTGCTGCCGCTCGTCGAGCTGGGACAGGGCCAGCAGGCACACCCATGGCACCGGGTCCGCGGGCGAGGTGTGCGCGGCAGTGCGGCAGGCTCCCCATGCTTCCTGCCACAGCTCCTGCGCGCGGGGATGGCCTTCGCGGTGGGCCCGCACGGCCCGTTCCACGACGACCCGTGCGTGCATCACGGCAGCGGCGACGCTTCGGGGCTCCTCGGCCAGCCAGGCCTGCACCGCATCAGAACCGGCGGCGATCGCCCCAAGTACCTGGGTGCGCTGGGTCCACAGGGTCCAGTCGGGCGTACTCTCCAGTAGATTCCGCATGGACAGCCAGCGTCCGGTGCGCAAGTCCTGTAACGCGACACGCAATTCGTTGTCATGGCCGGCCGGGTGATAAACCGGCCGGAAATCACTGTTGGCCATGGATTCGTCCTGCCCCCGTTCGACGGGACGGCATGCGACGGATGGGGGATCTCCTCAGCACGTCACGCAACCCGGCGGTGGCATGGAACCCGTGCAGAAGCGGAAGGCCCGGGAGCCGAGATGTTGGTGTTCGGGGCGGGGTGTCGGTCTCATCAATCCTCAAGGACGTGGGGGGCTAAGCAGCTGTTGAAAAACGAACTGCTCTAAAGCGTCCGGTTGTTGCTCGGCGGTGAGTGTAAGGCCAGTTACCCCGAACTCCGGAACGATTCGCGGATCTTACTCAAGTCATCCGATTCGTATGGACGTTGACCGGCATCCGGTCGTTCCGGGCGTCAGTCCGTGCAGCCCTTGACGTACGCGGTGGTCTGCACCACTCTGGGCGTCGGAGATCAATGATCACGATTCCGTTCAAGTCGCAGAGCTTCCGCACGGCTGGAGTGTCGATGACAGGCCCGGTACTCGCCGTGGACCAGGGCACATCGGGGACCAAGGCTCTGGTGGTCTGCCCCGAGCGTGGCGTGATCGGTTCCGGTTCGGCGCCGGTGCGGCCGCGTCACGGCGCCGGGGGAGTGGTCGAGGTCGACCCCGCCGAACTGCTGGACTCGGTCGTCGACGCCGGGCGACGGGCACTGCACGAAGCGGGTGAGCCGGTGGCGGCCGTCGGCCTCGCCAACCAGGGCGAGACGGTGCTCGCCTGGGATCCGGACACGGGGCGGCCGCTCACCGAAGCGATCGTCTGGCAGGACCGGCGGTCCGCCAAGCTGTGTGCCGAACTCGCTCCGTACGAAGATGAGTTGAAGCAAATCACCGGATTGCCGCTCGATCCGTACTTCGCCGCACCCAAGATGGCCTGGATCCGCCGTGAGCTGACCCGCGAAGGCGTCGTCACCACCAGCGACTCCTGGCTCGTCCATCAGCTGACCGGGGCGTTCGTCACGGACGCGGCGACCGCAGGACGCACCCAACTGCTCGACCTCGACCGGGTCGGCTGGTCGCCCGCGGCCCTGGACATCTTCGGCCTCGGCGACGAACGCCTCCCGGCCGTCGTCGACTCCGACGGGACCGTCGGTACCACTGCCGCGTTCGGTGGTGAACTCCCGCTGACCGGACTCCTCGTCGACCAGCAGGCCGCCCTGCTCGCCCAGAACGCCCTGGACCCGGGCAACGCCAAGTGCACCTACGGAACCGGCGCGTTCCTGCTCGCCCAGACCGGGCCCGCCCCGCGCCGCGGCTCCACCGGACTGGTCAGCTGTGTCGCCTGGCGGCTCGGCGGCCGTACGAGCTACTGCCTCGACGGACAGGTCTACACCGCAGCGTCCGCCGTCAACTGGCTCACCGACCTGGGGGTGATCTCCGGCGCGGCCGACCTCGACCCGGTCGGTGCCACCGTCCCCGACTCCGCCGGCGTCACGTTCGTACCGGCTCTCGCCGGACTCGCCGCCCCGTGGTGGCGCGGCGATGTGCGCGGATCGGTGACCGGCCTCGGCCTCGACACCACCGCAGGTCACCTGGTGCGCGCCCTGTGCGAGGGCATCGCCGCGCAGGTCGTCGAACTCACCGAAGCGGTCGCGACCGATCTGGGCTCCCCGTTGACCTCGTTGCGCGTCGACGGCGGCCTGACCCGCTCCGCACTGCTCATGCAGACCCAGGCCGATCTGCTGCAACGACCCGTCGAGGTGTCCGCGCTTCCCGATGTCACCGCCCTGGGCGTCGGAGCTGTCGCGCGCCTCGGCCTCGACCCCCGGCTCCCGCTCCGGCAGGCCGTACCCGAATGGAAGCCCGCCGCCGTGTATGAGCCCCGGATCGGCGCCGACGAGGCGGCCGAACGGCTCGCCGGATTCCGTGCGGCCGTGCACACCCTGCTGGAACATGCCTGATACGTACGAGAGTCACGCGACGAACTGCACGATCACCACGACCGGAGACCTGACGGCCGACTGTTCCTCGCCTGCGCCTTCCAGGTCGTGCGGGCCGGAGTCCATCTGCACCTCAACTGCCGGGTACAACACGTCGACAGCGGCGACGACGTCCACACCCTCACCACCAGCCGCGGGACCCTGCGCATCCGCCATCTGATCAACGCCGCCGGACTGTACGCCGACGAACTCGACCGGGAACTCGGCCACGACGCCTTCACCGTCGCCCCGCGCCGCGGCCAGTTCATCGTTTTCGACAAGCCCGCCCGCGATCTCGTCAGCCACATCCTGCTTCCCGTACCCACCGCCGCCGGCAAGGGCGTCCTGGTCGCACCGACCGTCTTCGGCAATGTGCTGCTCGGCCCCACAGTCGAGGAACTCGACGACAGGACCGCCACCGGATCGACCGCGGAAGCATCGCCCTGCTGCGCGAGAAGGCGTGCCGACCGGCTCGACCGGGTCGATCCGCACGGGGCGACCGTGCGGATCACGGCGTGCTGACCGTACGTCAGGGAATCAGCAGCCAGTCCGAACCGATGGCCGCCAGCAGACCGACGGCCAGCAGCCAACTGCCGAGCCGGGTCCGGCCGTTCCTGCTGAGCTCGATGACGATCCCGCACAGGATCAGCGCCAGCCCGTACACCCCGACCACCAGCACGGACGACCGGCTGGCAATCCGCAGCGCGAGAACGACCGCCATCGCCGCCATGCCGACCGATGAGAGAACGATCCGCAGCCGTCTCGCCTGGCGAGGTGTCAGCCTTTGGTTCCCGGTCTCGGCAGCGGTCTCGGTAATGGCCTCGGAATCGGTCTGGGGAACGATCTCCGAAGCGGCCTCGGAATCGGGTTCCGAAATGGTCTCGGGACCGGCTATCGGGGTGTCCACGGCCTGGTCCTGGTCAGAAGTGCTCATGACGCCGGATCGTAATGGCTGCGGGCCGCCCTGTTCGCCGCTCCGGGCGGCGGGCGGCGAAAGTGACGTAGGTTCGGTGCATGCCCGGCCACATCCTGATCCTCGGCGGTACGACCGAAGCCCGGCAGCTCGCCGCTGAGCTGACCGTGCCCGGCGGCGACGCGACGGTGCGCATCACCACGTCGCTGGCCGGCCGGGTCGCCCGGCCCCGGATGCCCGCCGGCGATGTACGCATCGGAGGCTTCGGCGGCCCCCAGGGCCTCGCCGACTGGCTGCGTGCCCACAGTGTGGACACCGTCGTCGACGCCACCCACCCATTCGCCGGCAACATCAGCGCCAACGCCGCCGCGGCCGCGAATGCCACCGGCACCGCACTGTTCGCGCTGCGCCGCCCCGGCTGGACGGCGGGCCCCGGTGACCGCTGGCACCCGGCCGACGACCTCGCGCACGCCGCCGCGCAACTGCCCGCCCTGGGCCGCCGGATCTTCCTCACCACCGGCCGCCTGGGCCTGGCTGCCTTCGCCACCGCCCCGGGCGCGGAAACGCTCCACTTCCTCGTACGGTCCGTGGAGCCCCCCGAGCCACCGCTGCCCCGCGACACCGACGTACTCCTCGACCGTGGCCCGTACACCGTCGAAGGTGACACGGCGCTGCTGCGCGACCGCGCCATCGACGTCCTCGTCACCAAGGACAGCGGCGGCCCCGCCACCGCGGCGAAACTCACCGCGGCCAGGAACCTCGGCCTGCCCGTGGTCGTGGTTCGCCGCCCGCCACCGCCCGAAGGCGTACCCGTCGTGCACGATGTGGCGTCGGCACTCCAACTGCTGTGCCAGGAAGACTGATTCAGCCGCGACGCAGCAGATACGTATCCATGATCCAGCCCTTGCGGGCGCGCGCCTCGGCCCGCAGCTCCTCGATCCGGTCAGACACCTCGGCGAGGCGCCCGGAGACCAGGATCTCGTCCTCGGTCCCCACGTACGCGCCCCAGTAGATGTAGAGGTCGTGGTCGAGATGGCGGGTGAACGCCTGCCGTGCGTCGAGCATCACCACCACGTCGTCGACCCCCTCGGGCCAGCCCTCGGCCAGCCGCCGGCCGGTCGTGATCTGCACCGGCCTCGCCACCCGGTTCAGCCCCGTCCGGTGCTTGGCCAGCAGCGCGGAGACACTGCTGATGCCGGGGACCACCTCGTGGTCGAAGGCGACCGAACCCCGGTCGAGGATCTCTTCGAGGATGCCGAGCGTGGAGTCGTACAGCGCGGGATCGCCCCACACCAGGAACGCCCCGCATTCGTCCGCACCGAGATCCTCCGCGATGAACCGCTCGTACAGATCCGCACGGCGCCTGCGCCAGTCGTCCACCGCGGGTGAGTAGTCCGACGTCCTGCGGTCCCGTTCCGGATCCCGTGCCTCGACGAGCCGGTACGAGGCGTCCTTCACATGCACATCGAGGATGTCCCGTCGCAGCCCGGTCAGATCGGACTTCTCCTCACCCTTGTCGAGGATGAAGAACGCATCCGCCCGGTTCAGCGCCTTGACGGCCTGGAGGGTCAGATGGTCGGGGTCGCCCGCGCCGATACCGATGACATAGATCTTTCTCACCGCACCGAGTCTGCCCCATGCCCCACCGCCCCCGGCGTCCGGGCTACCGGCCCCCGGCCCGCAGACACGGCGCCTCGTCGGCCGCGTCGACGGGCCGCTCACGCGCCGCGTCCGCGCCGCAGGCCTTCTTCGCCTCGACCCGCCCCGCCAGCTCCTCGGCCCAGCCGATCAGCCCGTCGACCCCGATCCCGTGAGGGCGGGTGGTCCCGAACCCCGTGAGTGCCGCCGCGCCCCGTCGCAACAGCCGGGCCCCGCCCGTCGTATTGCCCCGCGCCGCGTGCGTCAGCCCCACGGCCAGCTGCGCAAGACCGCGCCACAACTCCCGTTCCGCCACCGGGCCCGACTTCCACGCATCCTCGAACACCTCGTGCGCATGGAACGGCATCCCCGCGTCCAGCAGCCGTTGCGCCTCACGCAGGGTCTCCTCGGGGGTACGGGTCACACCCTCGGGCTGCCGATCCACTCCCGGTGCCCCGTACGGCAGGGGGCGTCCCAGCCCGTCACGGGGGCGCGCATTGCGCGCGCGGCCCTCGGCGTCGCGGTCCCTGCGAGTCTCGTCCACCCCTCGATTGTGCCCCGCACCTGCGGCGAACTGTCCGAACCACTGTCCGTGGACCCCCGCGCACGACTAGTGTCGACAGTCATCCGCACCACTTTGGGGAGGGTAGGGATGAAGCAGTCCCGGCCGCTGTACGAGCGCGAACCAGAGCTCGCCGCTGCCGCACAAGCCGTGGACGCCCTCTGCGGCGCCCCGGCGGCAGGCCGGCTGCTGATCTTCAGCGGCGAGGCAGGCATCGGCAAGACAGCACTGCTCGCCGAGATCCAGGCGATGGCCGCCGACCGCTGCACGGTCTGGTCCGCACGCGGCGGCGAAACGGTCACGTCCGTGCCGTTCCACGTCGTACGCCAGCTGCTGCAGCCCGCACTCGACCAGTTCCCGGCCGACGAGGTACGGGCCTTGTTCGGAGCCTGGTACGAGATCGCCGCGCCCGCACTCGGACTCGCCGAACCGAGCGGTCCCCAGCCCGATCCGCAGGGTGTGCGGGACGGCCTCGACTGGGTCGTCTCCCGGCTCGCATCCCGGCTGAGCCACCGTCCGCTGGTGCTCATCATCGACGACGCACACTGGGCGGACGGCGAATCCCTCGCCTGGCTCGCCTCGTTCACCGCACGCCTCGGCGAACTGCCTGTCCTGGTCGTCCAGGCCCACCGGCCGGAAGAACTGGCAGCACGGCAGAAGGAGAGCGGATCGGGCGGCGCCCACTCCTCCCAGGTCCGGGTCGCGCTGCGCGCCCTCACCCCGGACGCCACCGCGGAACTGGTCCGCGCAGGCCTCGGTGAACACGCCGACGACCCGTTCTGCCGCGAGGTGTGGGCCGTCACCGGCGGCAACCCCTACGAGGCGGTCGAACTCGTCGCCAAGGTCCAGGACCGCGAACTGACGCCGCTGGAGGAGTCGGCCGGGCTGCTGCGCGAACTCGGCGCAACGGCCCGCGGCAGCGGACTCGTCGCCCGGCTCGAACGGCTCGGTACCAACGCCAACCGGTTCGCCTGGGCCGCCGCCGTGCTCGGCACGGACATCTCGCAGGATCTCGCCGCCACCCTCGCCGGGATGAGCCCCGCCGAGGCCGCCGACTGCACGGCGCGGCTGCGCGAAGCCCGTATCGTCACCGGCTTCGACCCGCTGGAGTTCGTCCACCCGCTCATCGCCACCGCGGTGTACCGCTCCATCCCGCCGGCCACCCGCACCGCCATGCACGGCCAGGCCGCGTGGGCGATCACCCGTGCGGGACTCGGCGCCGCCGCGGCCTCCCGGCACCTCCTCGAAGTACACCCCGACGACGACCAGGAGCTGGTCGAGCAGCTCCGCGAAGCAGCCCAACAGCACCTCGCGGTCGGTGCCCCGGAGGCCGCCCGCCGCTGCCTCGAACGCGCCCTGCAAGAACCACCGCGCCAACGGGTCAAGGCCACTCTGCTGTACGAACTGGGCTGCGCCACGCTGCTCAGTTCCCCGGCCACCACCGTCCAGCATCTGCGGGCCGCCCTTGAGATGCCCGGACTCTCCGAAGACCAGCGGGTCGACGCCACCTTCCGGCTCGCGGCCGCGCACTCCCACAACAACCAGCTGAAGGAAGCGGCACGCGCCCTCGCCGCCGAGGCCGCACACACCGCCCCCGGCCCCGGCCTGATGCGGCTCCAGGCCGCCCACTTCCTCTGGGAGGGCATGCAGGCCGCCGAGGACGACGGACCCGCCCGTTCCGCCAGGCTCGCCCAGAACGCCGACCATCTGTCCGGCCGCGACAACGCCGAGCGCGCCCTGCTCACCATCCGCGCCTTCGACGCCATGATGCGCGGCGAGAACTCCCAGCTCATCGTCGACCTCTGCGAACGCGCCCTGGTCGACGGCCACCCCGCCCGCGGACTCGGCTGGACCGACGCCGAGTGGGGCTTCGAGCTCCCGACCCTCGTCGGCATCACCTACGCCTTCACGGACCAGCTCGACCGGGCCGAGGAACTCTTCGGCGAGGCCGTCCGCGCCTTCGAGATCTCAGGCTGGAGCGGTGCACATCTCGCGTTCGCACACACCCTGCTCGGGCTGGTCCACCGCCGTCGCGGCCGGCTGGCCGAGGCGGAGGGCTTCCTCCGCGAAGGACTGCGCCTCGCCGACCGTGTCGGCAGTGGACTTCCCGTCCACTGGGACGCGGCCTGTCTGCTGATCGACACACTGGTCGCCCGCGGCCGTGTCACCGAGGCGCGCGAGATCGCCGACCGTTACGACTTCGGCTCGCCCTACCCCAGCGCGATGGTGCTGCCCGACGCGCCGTGCGTACGCGGACGGCTGCTGCTGGCCGAAGGCCGTACGAAGGAAGCGGTCACCGAACTCGAAGCGGCCGGTCAGGCCCTCGAACCCCGCGGCAGGTTCAACGGCGTATGGGCGCCCTGGGCCGGCGATCTCGCCCGTGCACTGGCCGAGGAGGACCCGAGCCGGGCCGCCCAACTCGCCACCTCGGCCCGGGTGCACGCCGAACGCTTCGGCACGGACACCGCGATCGGTGAGGCCCTGCGCTGTGTCGCCCTCTTCGCCCGCGCCGAGGACGCCACCCATCTGCTGGCCGAGTCGGTCCGCCACCTGGAAGCGTCCCCGTCCGCGTACGAACACGCCCTGGCCCTCGTCGACTACGGCATCGCGATCCGCTCCCCGCGCGAACTCGCCAGAGCCCACAAACTGGCCACGGCGTGCGGCGCCGAATCCCTGGCAAACCGCGCCCACCAGGCACGGGCGTCGATCCGGTCCTCGGAGTGAGGTAATGTTTGTCCTGCGCAGCCGCCCGGGAACACCGGGGGGAATCGCATCGGGACGTGGCGCAGCTTGGTAGCGCACTTGACTGGGGGTCAAGGGGTCGCAGGTTCAAATCCTGTCGTCCCGACTTGTGTTTTCACAGGTCGCAGGCGGTATCGGAGAAATCCGGTACCGCCTTTCCGTGTTTCTTGGGGACCAGTTGGGGACCACGGGGTCTAGCGGCGCCGTCCTGCTGCCGGCTGGACGGCGAGGGTGAGGGGTGTGCGGATGGGGTTGAGGTGTGCGGTGAGGGCGTGGCCGGCGTTGGTGATCTGGGTCATGTCGGGGTGGAGGTAGCGCTGGGTGGTGAGGAGGGAGCCGTGTCCGGCGATTTTGCGGAGGACGTGGGCGGGGACGCCGACGTCGGCGAACCAGGTGAGTCCTGTGTGGCGGAGGTCGTGGCGGCGCAGGTGTTCGTGGCCGAGTGAGGTGACCACCTCGTCCCAGTGGGTTGCGTCCCGTAGGACGGCGGTGGAGATGCGCCCGCCGCGGGGGCCGGTGTAGAGCCGCGCGTCAGGGTTGGGGCCGACGGCGAGGATGCGTTCGGCGATCATCGGGCGGATTTCCTCGATGAGGGGGACTTGGCGGGCGCGTTTACCTTTGGTGTTCTTGTCGGTGAGTCCGCCGGGTGCGGGGGTGGTCTGCCGGCGGACGGTCCAGATCCAGTTCTCGGTGTCGATGTCGCAGGCGCGGACGCCGGAGACCTCGCCGATGCGGGCGGCGGTCGCGGCGGCGAAGACCACCCCGAAAGGGCCGAGGCCGAAGACCAGCCGCCAGCCCCAGCTCCACTGCGGTACGTGGCCGCGCAGGTCCTGGTAGACCTCGGCGTTGTGCGCGCCGAGCGCGGGACCGATGGAGCGGATGCTGCCCGGGGTCCCGGAGAGGCGCGGTAGCGGCGCGACCATGGGGAGTTCGCCGAGATCGGGGTCGTCGACGGTGACGAGCGTGCCCCGCTCCCAGTAGTGCGGGTCGGCCGCGATGTCGGCGATGTTCATCAGCGCGGAGGCGGGGATCCCGGCGTCGCTGAGCAGCCTGGTGAGATCGTCCGCGGTGTACGTCGCGACCCAGGCGGCGATCTTTCGACCGGCAGCGCCCCGCCGGGTCAGACCGCCGACCGGGACGGTCACTGGGAGCTGCCGTCCGCCCAGCGCAGGACGGCCATGTTCCGGCACCGCCTGGAAGAGCCCGAACTGGTCAAGCCGGAAGCTCTGTTGGCGCTGGACGCGGACGAGGACTTCAGTCCCCTGGCCCGGTTCGCACAGACCGGCCGCAGCCTGGAGCGGGACCAGGAGGAGGGTTTCCTGCCGGGCGAGGCGGACGCGGTGGCCGCCCATGTGATGACGGCCGCGGCGCAGATGGGCTACGCCATCTTCCGCGAGGCCTACGCCCGGGACACCGGGATTCCCCTGGAGGAACTCGACGAACGGGCGGCCGGCGCCTTCGCGCGCATGGTGGCCGGTCTCGCCGCGGCCCCGCCACCGGACGCGACGGACGGCGAGGCTGCGTCCCGCTCCCGTACGGGCACGCAGGGCTGAGCGCCCCCGACTCGCCGGCCTCGGCTCGCGCCGCCCTTCCCCTGGGTGGCTCCTTGGGCCCATTACGCTGGGACATATCGCCCAAAGCGGTTCAAATGTTTGTGAAGAGGTGCGATGCCCTACGGGAGGCATGATGAGCCAGCAGCCGGTCCTTCTGCCCTACGCCGACCCGGCCTTCGTGGCGGATCCCTTTCCGCTCTACCGACAGCTTCGCGACGACGGCCCGGTACGACGCGCCGTCATCGCAGGAGGCCTGGAAGCCTGGCTGGTCACGCGGTACGAAGACGGCCTCGCGGCCCTGTCCCACCCGCAGCTGAGCAGTGACGTCCGCGATGCGTCGGATCCCCGGCTCATCGAGCGGCTGCCCGCCACCGACCGGGAGTCCGTGCTGCGCAACATGCTCCGCTCCGATCCGCCCGACCACACCCGCCTGCGCCGCCTGGTCTCCAAGGCGTTCACGGCGCACAGGGTGGCGGAGCTGCGGCCCCGCGTCCAGGGGATCGCCGACCGACTGCTCGACGAGATCGCGCCGGCCGGTCGCGCCGACCTCATCGAGGCCTACGCGCTGCCGCTTCCGGTCACTGTGATCAGCGAACTGCTCGGGGTACCCGTGACCGACCGGCACGACTTCCAGCAGTGGACCGACGACATGATCCTCCGGGGGATCGAGCCGCCGGACCCGGCCCAGGTGGACGGGGCGTGGCGGCAGATGCGCTCGTACCTGACCAAGCTCCTGGAGGCCAAACGCGCCAGGCCCGGGGACGATCTGCTCAGCGCGCTGATCGTTGCCAGGGACGAGGAACAGCGGCTTGACGAGGACGAGCTGATCGCCATGGCCTTCCTGCTGCTGGCGGCCGGATACATCACCACGGTGAACCTGATCGGCAGCGGCATCGCCGCACTGCTCGCCCACCCCGACCAGCTTCGGATGCTGCGGGACGACCCGGCGCTGCTGCCGGGCGCGATCGAGGAATTCCTGCGCTATGACGGACCCGTCAACCCCGGCATCGCCAGGTTCGCGCGCGAGGACATCACCATCGCCGGGGTGAACATCCCTCGCGGCGCGACCGTGCTGGTCGCCTCCGCCATCGCCGACCGCGACCCGGAGCACTTTTCCGAACCCGACCGCCTGGACATCGCCCGGCAGGACAACGCCCACCTCGCGTTCGGACACGGCATCCACTACTGCCTGGGTGCGCCGCTGGCCCGGCTCGAGGGCCAGATCGCCATCGGCACCGCCCTGCGCCGTCTCCCCGGTCTCGCCCTTGCCGTTCCCCCGGACGAACTGCGGTGGCGGCCGGGAGGATTGCGCGGCCCCGAACACCTGCCGGTCACTTTCACATTCGATGACGCGACCGCCGGCAGCCGTTCCTGAACTACGTGCCGGCTGATGGGGCGCCCCAGAACAAACGGCATCGACCGGACGCCTTGTGCGTCCCCCCGCTCAGAGTGATCGGGCGAGCCGGAACCCGAGGTCGTCGATACGAAAGGTCGGGTGACTCTTGCGGCGGCACGACGCCCGGCACCCTCGGGGGTGATCGTATCCGCCTCCGCCACGGAACACGCGGTAGGGGCCGTAGACCCGGGGATCGTAGACATCCCAGCACCACTCCCACACGTTGCCGATCATGTCGTGGAGGCCCCACGCGTTCGGCGCCTTGGTCGCGACATCGTGCACCTCGCCGCCGGAGTTCCCGCGGTACCAGGCGATCTCGTCCAGCTCTCCGTAGCGTGCACCGGAGGTCCCGGCCCTGCACGCGTACTCCCACTCCGCCTCCGTCGGGAGCCGGTAGCCGTCGGCCTCCCAGTCGCAGACCACGTCCTGCGCGTCGGGGTCGTCGCCGGTCGAGTAGCAGGGTTCGAGTCCCGTCGCCTGCGAGAGCAGGTTGCAGAACTGAACGGCCTCCTTCCAGGAGACCTCGGTCACCGGTGTCCGCGGCCCCGCCGTACTCGCGGGCGCCTCGCCCCGAACGGCGCGGTACAG
This sequence comes from Streptomyces sp. NPDC037301, assembly GCF_055602785.1. Lineage (NCBI taxonomy): Bacteria > Bacillati > Actinomycetota > Actinomycetes > Kitasatosporales > Streptomycetaceae > Streptomyces > Streptomyces sp. NPDC037301. Next base: position 15,063 of record NZ_JBVJWD010000029.1, on the reverse strand, counting down.
CTCGCGGGTCACGGGATACGGCGCCAGCCGGAAGGCAGCGACCTCGACGTTCCAGTTCGTCTGCGTGCCCTCGTCCCGCAGGACGATCTCCCCGGCAGGGATACCCCTCATGCCCTCGGCGATCGCCTGTCGGAGTAGGGATTCAGGGCTCATCGCAGCTCCTCATGTGCACCAGCGGATCAGGCCGACGCGCCGGCCTGCCGGCCCGGAGGGCGGACCGTGCCTCCGGACTTTCGAACAAGTGACGATACAGACCCAGAACGTCACGGCGGCGCACAGCGGTTCAGGTTGTCCCGGCACAGTCCGGGCGGCGCTCGAGTCCGTCACACTCACCCGAGGAGAGTGAGTGTCACGGCGCGTGGCGGCGGCCGTCGCGTGGGGCGAAGGCGTCAAGGGCGTCTTCGTCCGTCGCGCGGGCGTGCAGGAAGTAGTCGGCCCACTCGGTGATTTCGGGGTAGGCGGAGTCCCGGCCGATCCGAGTTGCGGCGGCCGCGATGTCGAAGTCCGTGGTTCGCAGTTCGACGCCCGGGCCGAGGACGGCCCAGTGGGCTCCGGCCCTCCCGTAGGGCATGCCGACGCTGCCCGGATTGATCACGAGCCGGCCGTGGGCCAGGCGCACGAACGGCATATGGGTGTGGCCGCAGACGACGGTGCGGACGTCGGCATCGAGTCCGCTGAAAACTTCCTTCCAGCGGTCGAGGCGGGAGTCGACGAGGACGACCTCCTCGTCGTCACGCGGGGTGGCATGGCAGAACAGCACTTCTCCCAGGCCGCGCACGGCCAGGGAGAGTGATCGTGGCAGCGAGCCGAGCAGGTCGAGGTGATCCTCGCGCAGCTGCTCGGCGGCCCAGGGGGCGATCGGATCGGGAATCGAGTCGCGTTGCCCGCGGCGGTACTCAAGAAGTTCGCGGTCGGCGTTGCCGCTGATCCATACGGCGCGGTCGCCGAGACCGGTCAGCAGGTCGAGAACCTGAGTCGGTTGCGGGCCGGCGGTGATGTCGCCGGTGAGCACGATGCGCTCGGCGGTGCTCACGTCCGGCTCGGCGAGCACGGCCTCCAAGGCCGGCAGGACTCCATGGATGTCGGACAGTACGGCTACTCGATTCAGCATGGTCACAACTGTGGGGTGAAAGCCGCCCAGAGGTGAGAGCGTTCGCCTGACCCGTAGCCGAAGGTGAGGTCGCCGCAGCGTACATGGTGGCCGAGGGCGGCGCACTGCCTCCAGGCGGATGACCCCGGGGCTGCCTCCGGACCCGTTGCAGAGTGATGCACATGCGCCGGGTGGACGCTGGGGCCATGTCTCATCACCTCAGTGGGCCCGATCTGCGGTCCCCCATGGACGATGCCCGGCTCGACCTGGCAGACCTCTTCGCGTTCGGCGTCCCCGGGGACCGCACCGTACTGATCATGAACGCCCATCCGGTCGCGACCGCCGCCGGTGCGGCTTTCCACCCGGACGCGGTGTACCGGATCAATATCGACACCGACGGCGACCACCAGGCCGACGTGGCGTTCAGCATCGTGTTCTCCTCGCCGCAAGACGGGAAACAGACCGCCACCGGGCGACCGGAGCGCAGGCACGCGCCCACGAGGCCGCGGGCGAGCCGATCATCATGGACGTGCGGGTCGGCTCCGGCTCAGAGCCGGTCGTGATCGAAGCCGGCCCCTACATGTTCTCCGCGGGCCTGCACAGTGACCCGTTCTTCGCGGACCTGGACGGCATCGTCAAGGAATTCCAGTGGAACCGTGGACCGCGGCCCTCCAGCACTTCGGCGGCTACGACCCGCAGACCGCCGAGCAGGCTCTGCGCACAGTCCTGCCGGACGTCCTGCGCTTCGACCGCACCAAGCCCGCCGCCTACCCCAACGGCCGCACTCTCACCGACGACGTCACCTCTGCCCGCCTTGCCATGCTCACCAATGGCAAGGTCAGCAGTGACCACATCGGCCCCCACACCGACCTGCTCCCCGAATTCCCCTACCTCGGTGACCCTCACCCGGCGCCGCCGGCCGGTTTAGGCCTGGGCGGGGGCGGAGGCCGGAATCAGGGGGCCCGGCGATGGCACATATATGGATATTTTGGGTGGTACGTTCAAGTTTGGGGCCTGGAGGGGGAGCGACAGGGAGCACAGGTGAAGGAGAGCGGGCGCACGGCGGCGTGGGCGGGTTGGCTGCTCGTCGTTCCGGCCCTGGTCTCGGGCGTACTGCTGAACATCCTCGCGCCTCAGCCGTACATGGGACTCCCGCTCCTGGCCGCGGCGCCGCTGATCGCCGGAGCGATGCTGTCGTTCCGGGCCGGCGTCCTCGTCGCGAGCCTGGCCTGCGCGGTCTCGTTGGGGCTGGATTACGTCCAAGGACGTTCCGCTTCGGAGAGTTTCGTCGATCTCGCCGTGATCGGCCTCATCGGAATTCTGGCCCTCGCGGTCAACCTGCTGTTGCGGCGTCAGGGGCGGGATCTCGCGAGGGCGCGGGTCATCGCTGAGGCGGTGCAACTGGCGGTTCTGCCGGATCCGCCGTCGCGGGCCGGGCCGCTCGCCGTCGCCGCCGGATACACCCCCGCACAGGCCGAGGCCCGAGTCGGCGGCGACCTCTTCGCGGTGCAGGAGACCCCGTACGGCGTGCGTATGATCATCGGGGATGTGAAGGGCAAGGGACTCCAGGCGGTCGCATACGTCTCGGTGGCGATCGGTGCGTTCCGTCAGGAGGCCGAGAACGCCCCCACGCTGGCCGAGTTGGCTCAGCGTCTGGACGACGCGCTGAGCAGGGAGTCGGGCCGCTGTGGAAACGAGACGTCGGGCGAGGACTTCACCACGGCCGTGCTGGCAGAGGTCCCCGGCGACGGCGAGCTGCTCCGCCTGGTCAACCGTGGCCATCCGGGCCCGTACCTGATCCACGACGGCGCGATCGTACGGCTCGACGCGACCCGTCCGCAGCTGCCCCTGGGCATGGGGCTGGGGGCAGTCCCGGCACCCGACGGCGAGGCACTCACCGATGTCTTCCCGCTGCCGCCCGGAGCGCTGCTGCTCTTGATCACGGACGGCGTCACCGAGGCACGCAACCGGACGGGCACCTTCTACGATCCGTGTGCGTCCGCCGTGCTCACCGGCGCCCGCTTCATTGATCCCGGCGACCTGGTCCACGCGGTGACCGCGGATGTCGCACGCTGGAGCGGCGACGGTCACCAGGACGACATGGCCATCCTCGCCGTCGCCCGGCGCGGCGGCCACCGGCTCGGCTGAAGCCGACTCCGCCTGCGAACCCCGGGCACAGGGCGGAGGGGCCAGGGCTACGAGCCGTCTCCGGTGGCCGAGACGGTCAGCCGGTGCACGGGAGGGTGCTCGACCGAGAGATCCGGGCGCCAGGCCGCCAGTACCTGTGCCGAGGGAGCGAACAACGGACCCGGCAGAGCGTCGAGCCCGGTCCACCGCCAGGTGCTGATCAGATGAGGCTCGGTCACCTGCGGGCTCCCCGATTCCAGGGTCACCACGGGAGCCATCGACACACGGTTGATCTCCGCGACCACGTCGTGGAGCGCGCCGGTCACGACCTCCAACAGGTCATGCACCGCGGGGGTGTCCGCCTCGGGGCGGTATTCCGCGGCGAGCTTCGCCGCAGCCGGCTCCGCGCACTCCAGTTCATGGCGGTGCTGCGCGAGCAACGGGCCGAGCGCCACTGCCGGGGGCGCGCTCGCCGACGACGCGGGCGCCCGCGCCGACTTCAGCGCTCACGGCCGGATCACCGTGCCCGCCCACGGCAGCAGGAGCCTCACCGTCCGGCTGCGTGAACCGCACGGCGTGCCGCAGGGCACCCTGTACGGCGGCTGGATCGAGTTGACCCCCGTGGGGGCGGACACCCCGGAGGTACGGGTGCCGTACCAGGGCGTGGCGGGAGATCTGGACGCTGTATCCGCGGTCAATCCGACGTTCACCCACATCAACACGACGCTCGACAACCCGGCGCTGCGCCCCGGCTACTTCAGTTTCGGCAAGTCGCTGCCCGTGACGGTCGATCTCAGCAACGAGTCGACCGCCGACGACAGCGCCTGGCTGATGCTGTCGCACGATTTCCCGCTGTTGGAACGGATGCGGGTCCAGGCGGTCGACGCCCCTCGTGAGTTGCGTGGTCCGGGCCGTCAGACGGTCAGTCGCAGCGATGTCGCCGAGATGCCCAGCCGTACCGTCTGACCCCATGTCAGCTCCAGCGCGTCCGTCTCCATCCCGTCACCGAAGACCACCACCCGGTCGGACTCCACGGTGAGCCTCAGCCCCTGTCCGCGCCCCAGTTCGCCCGCGACCAGTGAGGTGCCGGTCGCCGGCGACGGCCAGGCCTCGCGGACGAACCAGAGCAGCCGCGGGTCGGCGGGTGCGGGGAGTCGCAGGGCGCTGTGGCGTTCCTGCCACAGTGAGCGGATCCAGCCCGTGGTGCCGGTGCCCGTGCCGACCAGGACGCCGGAGGAGGCCTGCGGTTCGGTGGGGGCATCGGGCACGTCGGCGCCGAGCCGGTAGCGGGCGGTCTGGTGGCCGGGCGGGCCGAAGTAGATTTCATTGAGGGCCAGGAGGCGCTGGGTGTCGTCGGCGACCGCCTCGACCATGGTGAGTTCGTCCGCCGCGCCGCCCGGGGATGCGGCCGCCCGGAGCAGGGCGGCCGCATCGGAGGGCCGGTGGCGTACGAGCACGCCCGGATTGCGTCCGGGGTCGGTGTCGATGCCCACGACGGACTGGCCGGACAGGTACTTGGCGGCGTTGGCGACGAGTCCGTCCTGTCCGACTACGACCACCACGTCCTCGGGTGCGAACAGGAAGCGGTCGAGATCGGCGCGCTCCACCCGTGACTGACGCCATTGGAGCGGTACGGCTGCCGCCACATCGGCGAGCGCCTGCCGGGTCTGCCGGTGCCGCAGAGCCACCTCGTCGATGGTCCGGCCACGGCTGGACAGGAAGAAGGCGGCCTGGCCATGCGTGCCGTGCCGGGCCAGCAACTCGTCGTACTCGGTGGTGCGGTGGACCAGCACAGCGCGCGGGGCGAGGCTCATGCCCGGGGTTCCGGGTCGTTCCTGCCGAGCTTGCTGAGCAGGCCGGTGAGGACGTCGGGGGAGAGGGTGAGGCTGTCGATGCGCGGCAGGTTCTCGGCGAGCCTGGTCGCTGCCAGGGCGTGCAGGGTTGCGGCGTCCACCTCGCCGTGCACCCGCAGCCAGGCCGCCTGGGACTCCGCGCGTGCGGCGCCGACCTCGCGGGCCGCTTCGGCCTCGGCCCGGGCGAGCCGCACCTTGCGTGCCGCTTCGGCCTCGGCGCGTACCCCGTCGGCCGCGGCGTTCTCCTCGGCCTCGCGGCGGGTGTTGGTGCCGCGCTGCTCGACCAACTGCTCCTCACGGCGGGCCAGTTCGATCTGGCTGGCGAGCTCGTTCTCGGCGATGGCCCGTTCCCGTTCCACGGCCACGGCCCGGCGCTCGTAGGTGGCCCGGTCCGCCTCCTGCTGGATCTGCTCGCGGGCGGGGGTGCGCAGGGCGCGCTCCACCTCGGCCTCGGGACGGATGGCGACCACCCGCACTGCGACCACGTCGATCCCGGTGGCAGGCAGCCGGGGTTCGGCGGCAAGCCCTGCTGCGACGCGGTCGCGTACCGATGCGACTCCGTCGACCAGGGCCTCGGCCAGCGCTGTTCTGGCCAGCACGTCCAGGGTGTGCTGCTGGGCGGTCTCCGTGAGCAGCGTGGCGATCTGCTCCAGCGGCGCGCCGCGCCAGACCCCGGTGTCGGGGTCGACGGAGAAGTCCAGGCGGGCGGCGGCCTCGGCCGGGTCGCTGATCCGGTACGTCACGGTGGCCTGCACGGTGACGTCCTGGAAGTCGGACGTGCGGGCGTGGAAGGCCATAGCCAACTCCCGGTCATTGACCGGCACTTCCGAGAGTGCGGCGGTCAGCGACCGGTACCAGAAACTCAGCCCCGGCCCGTCGTGGGTGAGTCGGCCGCGCTTGTGGTGGCGGATGTGGGCAGTGGGCGCGGAGCGCAGATGGCGCCAGCCGAAGCGCCTGGTGATGTCGGCCATGTCGGGATCCCCCTCATTCTCGTCATGAGGACGATAAGGGTGTTGATCGATATCGTCAAGGGGACGAGAATGGCCGTCCGTGTGCACGTCCGCCTTGCAGGCGCCGGTGCTCGCCGCCGACGATCTGTCGCTCACCGAAATTCCCGGGGCTTCAGCCGCCCTGTCCGCTCTTCGAGGCGAGGAACCTGGCCGGCACCTCGCCCCCGCCGTGCACCGCCAGATCGGCCCCGCTGACGTACTCGGCCAGATCACCCGCCAGATACAGGCAGGCGCGCGCCACATCGTCCGGTACGGCCATCCGTCGCATCGGAATCACCCCGGCGACGGCGGCGCCGCCGTCCTCCCCGTACACCGGTGCCGCGCTCTCGGTGCGGATCAGTCCGGTCGTGATGTGGTTGACGCGCACCTTGGGCGCCCACTCGAGAGCCAGCGCCCGGGTCAGTCCCAGCAGCCCGGCCTTCGCCGCCGTATAGGCGGCCGTGCCCGGCTGCGGGGTGTGTGCGGAGACGCTGCCGATGTTGATGACCGAGCCGCCCTCGCTCTGTCCCTGCATGATCCGGTTGGCGGCCTGCGCCACATAGAAAGGGGCCAGTAGATTGAGTGCGACGACCTTCTCGATGAACCGCGGCGAAATGGTGGCTGCGTCGGCGTCGGGGGAGCCGCCCGCGTTGTTGACGAGCACATCCAGCCGTCCGAACCGTTCCGCCGCCGTGTCGACCAGTGCGGCGGCGGCCGCAGGGTCGCGGACATCGGTTGCGCGGAAGTGCGCCTGCCGAGCGCCGCTTCCCGGCAGTTCCGGCGGTTCGCTTCGGCCGCAGACCAGTACCTCCGCACCGGCGGAGAGAAAGGCCTTGGCGATCGCGGCGCCGATGCCCTTCGTGCCACCGGTGACGAGCACTGCCCGTCCCGTGAAGTCGATGGGATTGCCGATGTCCATGGTCCGCCTCCGCTGTGGCCGAAGTGCACGCTGATCGGTTCGTAAAGCTACCAATCGTTTGTTTGGTGGAATAGACACCGCTTCGGCCGAGTGGGATGGGCTGCCGGGAGGGAAGCGCGGGGGGGGGGGGGGGGGGGGGGGGGGGGGGGAGGGGGGAGGGGGGGGGGGGGGGGGCGCTCCCCCACCCTCCGGCGGGGGGGGAGAGGGTCGCGGTCCTCCA
>NZ_JBVJWD010000029.1:0-7855 GCF_055602785.1 Streptomyces sp. NPDC037301 | reverse complement strand
CCCCCCCCCCCCCCCCCCCCCCCCCCCCCCCCCCCCCCCCCCCCCCCCCCCCCTTGGTCCCCACCCCCCCCCCCCCCCCCCCCCCCCCCCCCCCCCCCCCCCCGCCCGGATGGTGCGCCGCCCCCGTCCCCACGGTGCGGCGCGAGCGGGCCGTCGTCATCCGCTCGGACAGCGGCCCACGTCTCTGGGGGCTAGGGCGCGGACGACTCCAGCCCAAGTGCGGGAAGGACGGCGTTCTCCACGAAGCGGGTGAGATATGCCTCATCCGCGAACTTCCCCTCCAGTAGCGGCCGGGCACGCATCACGCCCAGCAACTGCGCGGAGACGAACTCGGCCGCGGGAGTGTCCGCCGGAATCTCGCCGCGCTCCGCTCCGCGCCGGACCATCGCTTCGATCGCCGCGATCTCCGGCAGGATCAGCGCCTCACGCAGCGCGCACAGCAGCTCGGGGCTCTGCAGTGCGGCATGGCTGAGCGCGTGCATCAACGGGGTGTCGCGGCCCGAGCCTGCACCGATGGCCCGGGCGGCCTCGCGCAGATCCCCTGCCAGTGTGCCGGTGTCGATGTGCGGAAGCAGTACCCGCCGGGTGCCGTGCAGCGCCGCCACGACCAGTTCGGGCTTGGAGCCCCACTGCCGGTAGAGCGTGGACTTGCCGCAGCGCGTCCGCGAGGCGACCCCTTCCATGGTGAGGGCCTCGTAGCCGGACTCTCTCAGCATGTCGAGCACGGCCGCGTAGAACTCCTGCGCCCGCTCCGGCGTGATCTTCGAGCGGCGTGGCGTGTGTGCCGGTTCCTGCGCGGCTTCCTGCGGCGACATGCGTTTTCCCTCTCAGCGATTCTGCGACGAGGTCCATCGATACGCCAGTGTACCGAAACGCGCGTGTACCGATACGTTTGCGTATCGGTACACTGGCGTATCGATTCGGCGTGGACTGGACCATGCCGTCGCAACACTGCTTCGTCAGCAAAGGGGCACCGGGTGATGTACGCCGGTAGCGAGCCCGCAGATCAGGAGCCGGACAGTTCTGCCCGACCGCCCCTCGTCCGCGAGCTTCTTCTCGTCGTAGGGCTCTTCGTGATCTACAAACTCGGCCGGCAGGCCGCGAACGGTCACGTCGAGGAGGCGTATCGCAACGCCGGAAACGTCTGGGACTTCGAACGGTCCGTGCACCTGCCCGGCGAGGGCACTGTGCAGAATCTGCTGCTGCACAACGAGACGCTGATCCACCTCGCGAACACCTACTACGCGACCGTGCACTTCCCGGCCACGCTGATCTTCCTCGTGTGGCTCTACTGGCGCCGCCCGCGCCACTACGTCTGGTCGCGCCGCATCCTCGCCGCGCTCACCGGCGCCGCGCTCGCACTCCATCTGCTGTTCCCGCTCGCCCCGCCGCGGCTGCTGGCCGCCGCCGGACTCGTCGACACCGGCCAGGTGTACGGACCGACGGTCTACGCGGCGACGCCGGCGACCGACTCGATGGCGAACCAGTTCGCCGCCATGCCCTCCCTGCACTTCGGCTGGGCGTTGATGGTCGCCGTCGGGCTGATCGTCGCCACCCGCACCCGGTGGCGCTGGCTGTGGCTGCTGCATCCGCTCATCACGCTGCTGGTGATAGTCGGCACGGCCAATCACTACTGGCTCGACTCGATCGTGGTCTCCGCGCTCCTCGCGGTGGCGTTCGCGGCGCTGCCGCTGAAGCGCACGGTGCCGGTACGGGCTCGTATCCCGTGGCCCTCCACGGGATACGAGCCCGCGCTGACGCCCGTGCCCCGGCCTGCCCAACCCCCCGTGTCGACCGCCGGCACCGAGCCGCAGACCCACTCCGCCCGCTCGTACGCCCCGTCCGGGACCCGGCGATGAACGCCACCCTGATCGCCGTCGCGCTGTCGCTGGTCTCCGCCGCCGCCTACGCCTCGGCCGCGGTGGCGCAGGCCCGGCTCGCCGGGCGCACCGAGCCGGACGCCGGGGTCCTGAGGCTGCTCGGACGCGGCGCCTGGTGGTCGGCGGTCGGACTGAATGCCGGTGGCGCGTTGCTGCATGTCGCGGCGCTCAAGTACGGCCCGCTCACCCTTGTCCAGCCACTCGGCGCCCTCACTCTGGTCGCCGCAGTCCCGCTGGGCGCCAGGGCCGCCGGACGCCGGGTCACCAGGATCGAATGGCGCGGCACGGTCCTCACCCTGCTCGGCCTGGGCGCCCTGCTGATGACCGCGGGCGGCACCGCCCCGCACGAAACGCTCAGCCTCCCCGAAGCCCTGGCCGTCGGCGCCGGGACCATGGCCGTCGTCGCCGGACTCAGCCGCCCGGGAGCACGTCCCGGCCTGCGGCACGCGGCGGCGTCCGGCATCACCTCCGGGGTCGCCTCCGCGCTCACCCAGACCCTGACCGTCTCCGTCACCGACCACACCGGCCCGCTGTTCAGCTGGGACCTGGTGATCGTCGCGCTTCTCGTCTCAGCGTTCGCGATGAGCGGGCTGCTGCTCTCCCAGACCGCCTACCGGGGTGGCCTGGGCGCGCCGCTGGCCGTCGTCACACTCGCCAATCCGGTGGCTGCGGCCGCCATAGGACTGGCCCTGCTCGGCGAACGCCTCCAAGGGGGCACGATCAGCCTGATCCCGGCAGTGCTCGGCACGGCAGCGGCGGTACGAGGCGTGATTCTGCTCAGCCGCGCACAGGCGGAGACGTCGGCCGCCGCCGACCGGGCCACGGCCGAGCCGAAGCCCGGGGCCGGATCACCGTCACGCGTCGTGATCGGGAGCCGAGGGCCGATGGACCAGCCGACGCTACAACCGGAGCTGGGCCGGACCCCGGTGGGCGGACGGTAACGAGCGGAAGCGACGCCCGCCGCCCGCCGGGGGCATGCCGCGAAGACGTGACATCTGCCCACCGAACAGTCACGTACGGAAACAACCCGGCTACGGACTCGGCTGCTCGTCCTGGGCCAGTGCCCGCGTCAGCCATCCGATCCAGAAGTTCTCCAGATCGATGCCGCCACGCAGCACCAGATGCCGCAGCCGGTCCTCGTCGGAGTTCCGCTCGGGGGGGAAGTCCCGCTCCTCGATCTCCAGGTACTCCGCCAGCTGCCGACGGTGCAGCCCCAGATGACGGCGCAGCTCCACATCCAGGCCGGGCGCCCCGACGACCGCCGCCGCCCGCATCCGCAGCAGCAGCGGATCCCGGATCTGCTTGGGGTCCTCGGACCGGGCCACCCATGCGGACAGCGCCTCGCGGCCCGCGGGCAGCACCTCGTACTCCTTCTTCTGCCCACGGGCGGGCTGCTCCGGCGGCAGCGCCCGGATCTGCCCGGCCTGCTCCAGCTTCCCCAGCTCGCGGTAGATCTGCTGGTGCGTGGCGGACCAGAAATAGCCGATCGACCGGTCGAACCTGCGGGTCAGCTCCAGCCCCGACGACGGCTTTTCGAGCAGGGCGGTGAGGATCGCATGCGGGAGTGACATGGGGTGCATCCTAAGGACGGCCGGGCAGTGGCCCCATGACGGAGGGGCCGGGCCGGCCGGGAACCCCGGGCCGGGGGTTTCCGGGTCCGTCACAGCGCAGCGGCCAGCTCCGTGCCCTGGCGGATCGCGCGCTTGGCGTCCAGCTCGGCGGCCACATCGGCGCCGCCGATCACATGCGCCGGGCGGCCCGCGGCGAGCAGCTCCTCGTACAGCTCGCGGCGCGGCTCCTGGCCCGCGCAGAGCACCACCGTGTCGACCGGCAGGAGGCGCTGTTCGCCGTCGACCGTGAGGTGCAGCCCGTCGTCGTCGATCCGGTCGTAGGCGGCACCCGGAATCATCGTGACGCCGCGGTGCCGCAGCTCGGTGCGGTGGATCCACCCGGTCGTCTTGCCCAGCCCCTCACCGACCTTGCTCTTCTTGCGCTGGACCAGATGGACGGTGCGCGGCGTCTTCGCACGCTCCGGGGCGCGGAGACCACCCCGGTCGCGGTAGTCGGTGTCGACGCCCCACTGCCGGAAGAACACCTCGGGGTCGAGGCTTGCCGCATCGCCCGAGTCGGTCAGGAACTCGGCGACATCGAAGCCGATCCCGCCCGCCCCGATGATCGCGACCCGGTCACCGACTGGTGCCCCGTCACGCAGGACGTCGAGGTAGCTGACCACGCTGGGGTGGTCCAGGCCCGGTATCGCGGGGGAGCGGGGCGTGACACCGGTGGCGAGGACGATCTCGTCGAAGCCTTCGAGCACATCGGCCGTGGCCCGTGTACCGAGCCGCAGCCCGACCTTCTCCTCCGCGAGCCGGGTACGGAAGTAGCGCAGTGTCTCGTTGAACTCCTCCTTGCCGGGAACCCTGCGCGCCACGTTCAGCTGGCCGCCGATCTCCTCGGCAGCGTCGAAGAGCGTCACCTCGTGCCCGCGCTCGGACGCTGCGACGGCGCACGCGAGACCGGCGGGCCCGGCGCCGACGACCGCCACCCGCTTGACGGTGCGGGTCGCAGACAGGGTGAGTTCGGTCTCGTGGCAGGCGCGAGGATTGACCAGGCAGGAGGTGACCCGGCCGCTGAAGACGTGGTCCAGGCAGGCCTGGTTGCAGCCGATGCAGGTGTTGATCGCATCGGCGCGGCCCTCGGACGCCTTGACGACGAAGTCGGGGTCGGCGAGGAACGGCCGGGCCATCGACACCATGTCCGCCCGCCCCGAGGCGAGGATCTCCTCGGCGACCTCGGGCGTGTTGATGCGGTTGCTCGTCACCAGCGGTACGGAGACGGCGCCGCGCACCTTTTCGGTGACCCAGGTGTAGGCGCCGCGTGGCACCGAGGTGGCGATGGTGGGGATACGGGCCTCGTGCCAGCCGATTCCCGTATTGATGATCGTCGCGCCGGCGGCCTCGATCTCGCGGGCGAGCTGCACGACCTCCTCCAGCGAGGAACCGCCGGGCACCAGATCCAGCATCGAGAGCCGGTAGATCAGGATGAAATCGCTGCCGACGCGCTCACGGACCCGGCGCACGATCTCGACGGGGAACCGGATGCGGTTCTCGTACGAGCCGCCCCAGCGGTCGGTGCGGTGATTGGTGGCGGCGGCGATGAACTCATTGATCAGATAGCCCTCGGAGCCCATGATCTCGACACCGTCGTACCCGGCACGCCGCGCGAGCTCGGCGGCCCTGGCGAAATCCTCGATGGTCTCCTCGACCTCGTCGTCGTTAAGGGCGTGCGGAGTGAATGCGCTGATCGGCGCCTGGATCGAGCTCGGCGCAACCAGGTCGGGATGGTGTGCGTACCGGCCGAAATGCAGGATCTGCATGGCGATCCGGCGCCCGCCTCATGCACGGCGGCGGTGACCCGCGCATGCTGCTCGGCCTCCGCCTCGGTGGTCATCTTGGCGCCGCCGGGGAAGGAGCAGGCGCGGGCGTTCGGAGCGATGCCGCCGGTGACCATCAGGCCGACGCCGCCCCGGGCGCGTTCCGCGTAGAAGGCGGCCATCCGCTCGAAGCCGCGCTCGACCTCCTCCAGACCGATGTGCATCGACCCCATCAGCACCCGGTTGGGGAGGGTGGTGAACCCGAGGTCGAGCGGGCTCAGCAGATTCGGGTACGGGCTCATGAGGCGGCTCCTCGCGCAGTGTCGTTGCGCCAGTTGTAGACCACCGAAACGCCATTATGCAACAAGTTGCACAATGGCGTTCGTCGCAGAGCCGGGAGCGCGGTCGTCCCCCGGACGGCGTAATACCAGGACACGCCGGCGCCCCGCGCCAAGGAAAGTGGAAGCGTGGCATCTGTCCGCCACGGCGCGGGTGGCGCGTCGAAGCCCACCGACCCCCGAACCCTTGCGGAGACCCTCATGGCCTGCCTCGACCGGCGTGACCTCGGCCTGCTCGTCCTGCGCGTCGGTACCGGCGCGGTACTGGCCGCGCACGGCACCCAGAAGCTGGCCGGCTGGTTCGGCGGCGGAGGCATCGAAGGAACCACCGCCGCGATGGAGGCCATGGGCTTCCACCCGCCCAAGCACAGCGCGGTCGCCGCCGGGCTCGGCGAGGCGGGCGGCGGCGCACTCCTGGCCCTCGGTCTCGCCACCCCGACGGCCGGTGCGGCCGCGGCCGGGGCGATGGCGGGTGCCGTGGCCGTCCACGCACCCGCCGGATTCTTCGCACAGGGCGGCGGCTACGAGTACCCGGCCTTCCTCGGCTTCACCGCTGCGGCGATCGGCCTGATCGGCCCCGGCCGGTACTCCCTCGACCATGCCACCCGGCATGTCTTCAATCAGCCATGGATGGTCGCCCTTGCCTTCGCGGGCGGCGCGGTCGCGGCGGCAGCTGTCGTCGGCAGGCGCGCCAAGGGCCGGGCCGCAGTCGACCCCGAAGCGACCTGACCACCCGGCAGGACAGGGACCGGACGGCACCCCAGGGAGGGAGCCGCCCGGTCCCGGCAGCGTTACTTGCCGAACGTCAGCGACGCGGCCGGGGAGGCGCTCCCGTACGCGTCGACGGCGACGACCCGTGCCACGTACCGGCCGCCCTCGACCGCGCCCGTCACCGGGATGTCGAGGGTGTTCGGCCGGGGCATGAAGCAGAAGTCCGAGAGGACCTTGGTCGAGACGACCGAGGCGCCCGCCGAAGCGCCGGTGATGTCGACGTCGTAGTGGTGCACCGTCTGGTCGTCCTCGGCCTGGGCGATCCGCAGAGCTGTGCCGCGCTTCGCGTCGTGCACCCGGGACAGCGGCTTACGCGTGGTGAACTTCGGCGCCACGGTGTTGCGTTCGGCGTCCGTGTAGCGGAAATTGTCCTTGATCTGCTGGCTGGTCGAACCCTTCGGACGCACGGTCCAGGTGGGACCGCTCAGGGTGCCTGCACTGGCGTACGGCGGCTGCCAGCTCGCCGACCACTGGCCACCGGTGTAGATGTCGCGCTTGTCCGCGGCCATGTTCACCCGCGCGATCTCCGTTCGATCCTTGTAGACCTCGGCGAAGAGCGCCTGCGCGGTCGGCGACTCGAAGCGGTCGGCGAGGCCGTCCTCGGTGACCATCTGGTAGCCGTGATCGATCTCGACGTAACTCATCGAACCGTCGTCGACCGAAGTGAAGTCGCGCTGGTGGATCGAGCGGTCGTCGTTGATGTTCAGGTGCGAGTGGCCGGAGAAGAGGACGGCCTGCGGGAAGGCGCTCAGATCCTCCGCCAGTCGCGGGTTGGAAGCCTGCTGACCGTCCATGGTGGTTCCGGTGGTGGGCCGGTGTCCCTGGACCAGGACCGGCTTGCCCGCGCAGGCCGGATCGGCGGTGATCGCACATAGCCGCTTCTTCAGCCAAGTGCGCTGGGCCGTGCTGGAGTTGTACGTCTCGGTGTTGACCGTGAGGATGTGCAGGCCCTTCACCTCGGACTCGTAATAGCCGCCGCCCGAGTCGGGGAACCACGCCTTCGGGTATCCGGCCCGTATCGCGGCGAGGCTCGCGTCGTGGTTGCCGTTGGAGATCAGCGACCGGGTGTCGTTCATGCCCTTGCGGGCGAGGTTGGCCTGGAAGATCTCGGAGACGAATCTGTGGTCGGGGCCCTTGCCGTCCCCGTTGTCGTTGATCATGTCGCCGTTGGACAGGATCGCGTCCGGCTCGGGAAGCCACGCACCCGTCGTCATGCCGCCATCGGCCGCATGGTGGTACGTACTCCACTGACGCGCACCGACCGCCCTGCCCCCACCCGCTGATCGGACGCCTCTCTGTCCCGCTCGCCCCCGTTGAGACCGCCGATTCGGTGCCGTGGATGTGATGCCACCCATAGGAGCTGTGTCACATCCTAAGGCGGGTAGTAGGGCCGGGGGTCGCCCGAACAGCACGTAAGTGCCGCAGAACGTATTATTTCGGACATTTATCCGATGTTGGGTAGTACGTCACATCATTGCGTCCCGCCCCGCACG
>NZ_JBVJWD010000028.1:42848-106667 GCF_055602785.1 Streptomyces sp. NPDC037301 | reverse complement strand
AGTGATCGCGGGCCTCTACCCGGCGATCCGCGCCTCCCGCCTCCACCCGACCGTGGCACTGAACGCGACATGAGGCAGCGGCGTACGGGGTGCCCTCTTGAGGCGGCGCCCCGTACGCCCCACTTGCCCCACGGAGAACGGGCGTGGGTGCGACGACGTCATGACGATTGCCCCGTTGCGGCGGCGTGTGGGGAGACCGTGCCGGTGATGAACCGGCGGAACTCGGCGAGCTTCTCGGAGAGCACGGCACTCCCGTATGCCTCCAGCCGCGTCGCGGCCGGTGTGAGGATGGCTGCCATGACATGGACGACACCTCGCATCGAACGCACGACAGTCGACGGCGACCAGCTGAACGTCCCGAGCACCGCGGACGAGCGAGCCATGCTGGAAGGCTGGCTCCGATGGCACAGGGAGACGCTGCTCACCAAGTGCGCCGGACTCGACCCGGCGCAGCTGGCGCACACCGCCGCCGAGCCGTCGAACCTCACTCTCCTCGGCCTGGTACGGCACATGGCGGAGATCGAACGCTGGTGGTTCCGGCGGAGTTTCGCGGGTGAGCCGATCGGTGACGTCTTCACCGGCCTGGATGACGGGGACGAAGGCATCGACGGCGTCGACGCCGCGTACGCGGAACGCGACTTCGCCGCGTTCCGCGCCGAGGTCGAGGCATGCGAGGCCGCCGTGGCGGGGCGCGGTCTCGACGAGACATTCATGTCGACGACCCGTGGCCGGCTCGTCAGCCTCCGCTGGGTGTACCTGGTGATGATCCAGGAGTACGCCCGCCACAACGGCCACGCGGACCTGCTGCGCGAACGGACCGACGGCGCCACGGGCGACTATCCGGCGTCGGGTTGAGCGCGGTTTCGTACTCCTCGGTGCGAGGAGTACGAAACCGTCCCTCAGCCGTCCCTCAGCCGTCCGTCAGCCGTCCCTCAGCCGTCCGTCTCGGACGGATACACCGCCGCATAGGCCGAGCGGAACAGGGCGGTGACCTCCTGGCCGCCGAGCCCCTGAGACCGTGCCTCGTCCAGCCACCGGGCGAGCGAGGTGCGCAACGGGGAGTCGGGGCCATCCTGGGCCGGGGCGAGGGATCGGGTGATGAAGGTGCCTGCTCCCTGCCGGACCTCGGCAAGGCCTGCGCGCTCCAGCTCGCGGTACGCCTTGAGGGTCGTGTTCGGGTTGACCTTGGTCTCCGCCGCGACCTGCGCGGCCGTGGGCAGCCGGTCGCCCTCCTCCAGGGCACCCATCCGCAGAGCCTGTTCGACCTGGCGCACGATCTGGAGGTACGTCGCCACTCCGCTGCGTCTGTCGATCCGGAATACGACCACCGTCTTCACCTCCCTTTGAACTGCCGAAACGATACGTACCTGCGGCGGTTTGTCCTAAAGGGGGCTCCGGGACACCCGCCACAGGGTGAACACGGTGAGCACGGCGGTGGCCGCGAGCAGGATGCCTGCCCCGGTCCACTGCATGGACGGCATCTGGTCGTAACCGAGGTACTCGACGACGTTGTTGACGATGCCGTGCTCCTTGATGCAGGCGCTCGAGGCCGTTTCGGTGGTCTTGGCGCACACCCCCCAGCCGTAGAGATGGCCGTCGGCGGAGCCGATCCAGCCGTCCAGCTGGTGCGACTCGTTCAGCCGTGCGGGCATGTCGCCGTCGAGCGGGTAGGTGAGCATGCGTGACGGGGCGAGATATACGCGCATCTCGCCCCAGACGACCTCGGTGATCGCGGCGAAGACGAACGTGACCAACATGGACGCGAGGACACGGCGCAGCAGCATGCCGATGGTGATGCCGGCGGCGGTCAGGAAGAGGCAGAGCGCGGGGAGCATCGGACCGGTGTTGTCGAAGACCGGCCCCTCCGGCCACAGGCTGGGGAACACCGAACGGTAGGGCTTCCACCACCAGGTGAAGAACGCCGAGAGCACCGCACCGGACACGACCACCGCCGCGTAGCACCAGACGATCTTTGCAGTAAGCCAGCGACGGCGGGATACGGACTGGGTGGTGACCAGCTGCGCGGTGCCGTGCTCCTGATCGCCCGCGATCAGCGGGGCGCCGAGGAAGACGGCGAGGATCACGGGCAGCGCGCTCAGGGCCGTGACGGTGAGGTTGAGTCCCGTCGAGATGAATGTCGGCTGCGCCAGCTCCTTCTCCGGCCAGCCCGCGGCTTCGAGCGTCTGGCTCATCCGGCCGTGCTGGTACGCGATCCAGATCGAGCCGAGGACCATCGCGGCGAGCACGGCGAGCAGCGCGGCCCGGTGCTGACGTACGACGAGCCAGTTCAGCCCGCGCAGCAGACGGGGTCCGGGCGCCCGTCCGGTTCGGGGCGTCTCGGTCAGGGTGGCGCTCATGAGGTGTGGATCCCTTCGGCCTCGATACGGGCACCGGGTGTGAACAACGGGGGTGCGTCCGGCGAGCGGAGATGCGCCAGCAGCACTTCCTCCAGGCTGGGTTCGGCGACCACCCAGTCACCCGGCAGCGGGCCGTTCGGTCGCACCAGCGCCTGGAACTGCCTGCCCTGGACACGGGCTTCGACCACAGTGTGGGGAGCCAGCGAGGCGGCCGGGTCCCCGCCGGTGGCGAGTCCCGTGACCAGCGCGTGGGCCGGGACGAGGGCGTCCGCGTCGCCCGCCATCCGGATTTTGCCCTCGGCGAGGACCAGCAAGTAGTCGCACATGTCCTCCAGCTCGGACAGCATGTGCGAGGACATCACCACTGTGGTGCCGCGCTCCACGGCCTCCGACATCAGGAGGGAGCTCATGTCGTGGCGGGCCAGCGGATCGAGGTCGGACATCGGCTCGTCGAGCAGCAGCAGTTCGGGTCGCTTGCCGAAGGCGAGCGCGAACGCGACACGGGTGCGCTGACCACCGGAGAGAGTGCCGACACGGGCGTGCATCGGCACCTGGCCGGACCGTACGATCCGCTCCGCCGCGGCCATGTCCCAGCCGGGGTTGAGCTCGCTGCCCAGACGCAGCGTCTCCGCCACGGTGAACCGCTTGAACAGTGGTTTGTCCTGCCCGAGGAAGGCGAATCTCGGCATCGCCGCGGGATCGTCCACCGGCACGCCGAAGATGTGGAGTTCGCCCTCTGTCGGCTGCACCTGCCGGGTCGCGAGTCCCAACAGGGTGCTCTTCCCTGCCCCGTTGGGGCCGACGAGACCGCAGATCCGCCCGGCCGGCAGCCGGAACGAGCAGTCGCGCAGCGCCCAGCCACGACGGTAACGCTTACCCAGGCCGCGGGCCTCCAGCGCCCATGCGCCGGACGCGCCGCCCGGAGTGAATGCGTCTGCCATGCACTTCGCCTCAATTCCATTAGTCAATTAATGGAATCATGGTCTTGGTGAAGGAGGACTGTCAAGGTGACGCAAGCGGGCCCGCGCGCCGACCGGACGCCGCGGCGTCCGGAATACACCTGTTCGGGGTGTGGGACGCGCTCTCTTCGGAGGACTGGACCATTGAACGTATCTGTGGCTCTGGCCTGGCGGTTCTTCGGCGCGTAGCGTGAGCCCGCATGAAGATCCTGATCAGCGCGGACATGGAAGGCGCCACCGGCGTGACCTGGCCGGCCGATGTGCTGCCGGGTACCCCCCAGTGGGAGCGGTGCCGTTCCATGTTCACCTCCGACGTGAACGCGGCGGCGCTCGGCTTCTACGACGGCGGCGCCGACGAGGTGCTCATCAACGAGGCCCACTGGTCCATGCGCAACCTCCTGCTGGAGCAGCTCGACGACCGGGTCCAGATGCTCACCGGCAGGCACAAGTCCCTCTCCATGGTGGAGGGCATCCAGCATGGCGACGTCGATGCCGTCGCCTTCGTCGGTTACCACACGGGCGCCGGTACGGAAGGGGTCCTCGCCCACACGTATCTGGCGAACTCCATCACCGGGGTCTGGCTCAACGGCGCCCGGGCCGGCGAGGGGCTCCTCAACGCGCATGTCGTGGCCGAGTACGGCGTTCCCGTCGTCCTCGTCACCGGCGACGATCTGACCTGCGTGGACGCGGACGGGTACGCCCCCGAGGCCCGCAAGGTCGCCGTGAAGGACTATGTGTCGCGGTATGCGGCGGTGTGCCGCACCCCGGCCCGTACCGCCGCGGACATCCGCGCGGCGGCCAAGGATGCGACCGCGCTCGCCGTGCGGCACACCCCGGTGGAGGGCGGCCCCTTCACCGTCGAGCTGGAGTTCGACGCCGAGCATCTGGCCGCGGCGGCCACCGTGGTCCCCGGCGTGGCGCCCAGCGGTGAACGGCGCGTCGCCTACACCAGCGCGACGATGTACGAAGGTATCCGCACGTTCAAGGCGGTGACGACGATCGTGTCGTCCGCCGTGGAGGAACAGTATGGCTGAGGCGGCCCACCCCCAGGAGAGCGCCGAGAGTACCGAGAGCATCGACGAGCGGGCGCTCGACGAATCGGTGACGTTCACTTCCGAACTGATCCGGATCGACACCACCAACCGCGGCGGCGGCGACTGCCGGGAACGCCCGGCCGCCGAGTACGTCGCCGAGCGGCTGGCCGCCGCCGGACTGGAACCCACCCTGCTGGAACGCACCCCGGGGCGCACCAATGTGGTGGCCCGGATAGCCGGAACCGACCCGTCCGCCGACGCCCTGCTCGTACACGGCCATCTCGACGTCGTCCCGGCCGAGGCCGCCGACTGGACCGTGCATCCCTTCTCCGGGGAGGTCCGCGACGGTGTCGTCTGGGGGCGCGGCGCCATCGACATGAAGAACATGGACGCGATGGTCCTGGCCGTCGTCCGGGCCTGGGCGCGGACCGGCGTCCGGCCCCGCCGCGACATCGTGATCGCGTACACCGCCGACGAGGAGGCCAGCGCCGAGGACGGCTCCGGCTTCCTCGCCGACCGGCACGCCGAACTCTTCGAAGGGTGTACGGAGGGCATCAGCGAATCCGGCGCCTTCACCTTCCACGCCGGTCAGGACATGCCGCTCTACCCGATCGCCGCCGGCGAGCGCGGCACCGCCTGGCTGAAACTCACCGCGCGCGGCAAGGCAGGGCACGGCTCCAAGGTCAACAAGGCCAACGCGGTCAGCGCACTCGCCGCGGCCGTCGCCAGGATCGGCGAGCACCGGTGGCCGGTCCGGCTCACCCCGACCGTGCGCGCCGCGCTCACCGAGATCGCCGCGCTGCACGGCATCCGTCCCGACCTCGACGCCCCCGGCTTCGACGTGGACGAGCTCCTCGGCAAGCTCGGACCGGCCGCCGCCCTGGTCGAGCCGACCGTCCGCAACAGCTCCAACCCGACCATGCTGGAGGCCGGGTACAAGGTCAATGTGATCCCGGGCCACGCCACCGCCTTGATCGACGGCCGGATGGTGCCCGGCGGCGAGGACGAGTTCCACACCACCCTGGACCGGCTGACCGGACCCGATGTCGACTGGGAGTTCCACCACCGCGAGGTCCCGCTGCAGGCCCCGGTCGACTCGCCGACCTTCGCGAAGCTGCGCGCCGCCGTCGAACGCTTCGACCCGCACGGCCACGTCGTGCCGTACTGCATGTCGGGCGGCACGGACGCCAAGCAGTTCTCCCGGCTCGGCATCACCGGCTACGGCTTCTCACCGCTGAAGCTGCCCGCCGGCTTCGACTACCAGGCGCTGTTCCACGGCGTCGACGAACGCGTCCCCGTCGAGGCACTGCACTTCGGCGTCCGCGTCCTCGATCACTATCTGCGCACGGCCTGACCCGGTACGGGGGGAATTGATCATGAAGTCCACAGCGGCCCACGGAACGTGGCCGTCACCGATCGACGCACGACTGGCCGCCTCCAACGACGGCCGTCCGGAGTACGTCGGCGTGGTCGGCGACGAGGTGTGGTGGACGGAACCGCGCCCCGCCGAGGCGGGCCGCCGCGCCCTGATCCGCCGCCGGGCGGACGGGACCAGCACCTGCGTCCTGCCCGCTCCGTGGAACGTACGGAGCCGGGTCATCGAGTACGGCGGACAGCCCTGGGCCGGGGCCGCACGCGCCGAGGGCGGCCCGCTGATCGTCTTCGTCGACTTCGCCGACCAGCGGCTGTACGCATACGCCCCCGACGGGCCCGGCGAACCCTGGCCGCTCACCCCCGTCTCGGCCGTCGGCGGCGGACTGCGCTGGGTCGACCCGCAGCTCCACCTCGACCGGGGCGAACGGGGCGAAGTGTGGTGCGTTCTGGAGGAGTTCACCGGCGAGGCACCCACCGATCTGCGCCGGGTGATCGCCGCAGTACCGCTGGACGGCTCGGCGGCCGACGACCGCTCGGCAGTGCGTGAACTCACCGACGACAGTCACCGCTTCGTCACCGGACCGAAGCTCTCGCCCGACGGGCGCCGGGCGGCCTGGATCGCCTGGGACCATCCGCGGATGCCGTGGGACGGTACCGAAGTGATGCTCGCGGACGTCGCCGACGACGGTACGTTCCACCGCACCCGCAGTTTCCTCGGCGGCCCGGAGGAATCGGTGCCGCAGATCGAATGGGGCGCCGACGGACAACTCCTCTTCGCCAGTGACCGCAGCGGCTGGTGGAACCTGTACCGCGCCGACCCGCACCGGGGCACGGTCGCTCTCTGCCCCCAGGAGCAGGAATTCGCCGGACCGCTCTGGAAGATCGGCCTCAGCTGGTTCCGGCCGCTGGAGAACGGCCTGATCGCCACCGTCCACGGCCGGGGCACCACCACGCTCGGCATACTCGACCCGGAGACCGGCGAACTCGTCGACGTCGCCGGGCCCTGGACCGAATGGGCCGAGTCGCTCGCCGTGCACGGCAGCAGGATCGTCGGCATCGCCGCGAGCCCGTACAGCGCCTACGAGGTCGTCGAGCTGGACACCGCGACCGGCCGCACCCGGATCATCGGCACACCGCACGAGGACGCCGTCGACCCCGCCTACTACCCGCAGCCCGAGGACCGCACCTTCACCGGGCCCGACGGCCGGGAGATCCACGCCCACATCTACCCGCCGCGGAGCCCCGACCGGGTCGGCCCCGACGGTGAACTGCCGCCCTATGTGGTCTGGGCGCACGGCGGCCCCACCGGCCATGCCGCACTCGTCCTCGACCTGGAGATCGCCTACTTCACTTCGCGCGGTATCGGCGTCGCCGAGGTCAACTACGGCGGCTCCACCGGCTACGGCAGGACCTACCGCAACCGGCTGCGCGAACAGTGGGGCGTCGTCGACGTCGAGGACTGCGCGGCCGTCGCCGAAGCGCTGGCCGCCGAGGGTACGGCCGACCGTCAGCGGCTCGCCATCCGGGGCGGCAGCGCCGGCGGCTGGACCACCGCCGCCTCACTGACCGGCACCGATGTCTATGCCTGCGGCACGATCATCTACCCCATCCTCGATCTGACCGGCTGGGGCACGGATGAGACCCATGACTTCGAATCGCAGTACCTGGAGTCCCTGGTGGGCCCGCTCGCCGAAGTCCCGTCGCGCTACCGCGAACGGTCGCCGGTCACCCGCACCGACCATCTGACCACGCCCTTCCTCCTGCTCCAGGGGCTGGACGATCCGATCTGCCCGCCCGTCCAGTGCGAGCGGTTCCTGGCCGAGGTCGAGGGGCGCGGCATCCCGCACGCGTATCTCACCTTCGAGGGGGAGGGGCACGGGTTCCGGCGCGCCGACACCATGATCCGCGCCCTGGAGGCGGAACTCTCCCTGTACGGCCAGACTTTCGGCATCGGCTGTCCCGACGTACCGCGGCTGGAGCTGAAGAAGTGACCCTCGCCCCCCTGACCCGCCCCGCCCGACTGCGTCCTGGTGCCAGGATCGCCGTCGTGTCACCGAGTGGGCCGGTGCCCGCCGACCGCCTGGAGGCGGGCCTCGACGTACTGCGCGGCTGGGGTCTCGACCCGGTCGAGGCACCCCATGTCCGTGATGTGCACACGGAGTTGGACTACCTCGCCGGTACGGACGAGGTGCGGGCCCGGGACCTCCAGGAAGCCTGGTGCGATCCGTCCGTCGACGCGGTGATCTGTGCCCGCGGCGGGTACGGCGTGCATCGCATGGTCGACCTGGTCGACTGGGCGGCGATGCGCGCGGCCGGGCCCAAGGCGTTCATCGGCTACAGCGACATCACCGTGCTCCACGAGGCGTTCGCCCAGCGCATGGGGCTCGCCACCCTGCACGGCCCGATGGCAGGCACCGAGACCTTCCTCAAGGACCCGGACACCCAGGAGTCCTTGCGGGCCACCCTGTTCGAGCCCGAGTCGGTACGTACCCTCGGCCTGCCCACGGCGCGGGTGCTGGTCCCCGGCAGGGCCCGCGGCATCACCTACGGCGGCTGTGTGAGCCTGCTCGCCGCCGACATCGGCACCCCGAACGCCCGGACGTCCGCCCGGGGCGGGCTGCTGGTGATCGAGGACACCACCGAGGACCCGTACAACATCGACCGCATCCTCACCCAACTGCTGAGGGCCGGGGCGCTCGACGGGATAGTGGGCGTGGCCTGCGGCTCCTGGGCGGGCTGCGGCCCGTACGAGAGGGTACGGGCGGTCCTCGCCGACCGGCTCGGCCCACTGGGCGTACCCGTTGTCGAGGAGCTGGGCTTCGGGCACGGACCGACGGCGCTCACGATTCCGCTCGGCGTGCCCGCCGTGCTGGACGCGCCGGCCGGCGGCGGCCCCGCCACGCTCACCATCGAGGTGCCCGCGCTGGTCTGAACGGCCGTGAATCGCGAAGAAGTTGAGCATCCTTCAGGAATCTCCGCCCCGAGCGTTGACATCGCTATGAACGTGTCACGGCATGAGCGCGGTCAGTTACTTACTGGTCGGTAAGGCGCCCTCGGTGTGGAGGACTTCGTGTCACTTCGGCAACTGCAGCGACGGGCACGCCCGGGAGGGTGTCGCGTTCTCGGGCGACCTGCGGCACTGGCGCAAAGGCGACGAGGTCCTCGTCGGCATCGGCCCGTCCGGGCACATCGACGACCGCCACGCACACAAGCCGGGCCTCATCTCCAGCGGCGGCAAGCTCCACCACTTCTACTGCGCCGTCGGGGACAGCCCCGAAGGCCCGGTCCGGGGAATCACGTACGCGACGGGTTGACCGCACGTTCTAGGCTGGCCGGATGTCCGAAAACGTATATCTGGCCCAGGGATCGCGCACGGCGATCCGCCCTTACACCCAGGCGGATGCCGAAGAGTTCACCACCCGGGCGAGGGAGAGCCGGGACATGCACAGCCCCTGGATCTTCCCGCCCGGCGACGCACGCGCGTACGCCGCCTACGCGGGCCGGCTGATCGAAGACCCCACAAAGGCGGGCTTCCTGGTCTGCGAACGCGGGGGCGGCGAGAGCGGGGCAGGCGAGGGTGGGGCCGGTGCCAGGATCGCGGGGTTCATCAACATCAACAACATCGTCGGCGGCGGGTTCCGCTGCGGTGCGCTCGGATACGGGGCCTTCGCCCATGCGTCGGGGCGCGGCCTGATGAGCGAAGGGCTGGGACTGGTCCTGCGGTACGCCTTCGGGCCGCTCGGCCTGCACCGTCTCGAAGCCAACATTCAGCCCGCCAACGAGGGTTCGCTCGCCCTCGTCGAACGGGCCGGATTCCGCCTGGAGGGGTTCTCGCCGGACTTCCTCTTCATCGACGGAGCCTGGCGCGACCACGAGCGGTGGGCGATCACGGCCGAGATGCTGAGCCAGGACGGCGTCTAGGACCCGGGCCGGGCCGTACCCACGGTCGCGGACACCACAGCGGTGGGCTCGGGCCCGGCCTGCACGGCCGGGGTTCCGTCCGGAGCCCAGAGGCCGGAGCCGCCCGACGTACGGGCGTACACCCCACTCGGTCCCGCCGCGGTGGCCAGCATCGCCCACACACCATGGGCGAGCGCCGCCCGGTTCATGTGGCCGTCGCGCCGGGCGGCCTGCTCGGGTCCGGGGCCGTACAGGGTGCTCGCGACATACGCGTCGATGCCCAAGACCGCCGCCGCGGCGACCGCCAGCACCGACGGCAGCCGCAGCGCCACCAGGCCGCCGTCCCAGAGGCCGAACACCCCCCCGGATGATCAGGTAGTACAGGCCGTGCACGACGTCGACATGGCCCAGGGGGTGCCAGATCTGCGGCACACTCCGATGTGACATTTCATAGGTGACTGCTTCGTCTCCCCACAGGGTGTCCTGGCGACGGATTCCCCACGCCCCGATGAGCAGGGCCAGCAGGCCGGGGGTCCACGGGACCGCCCGGCGCAGGGCGCTCCGGACCGGTTGCGGGAGATGTTCCGTTCGCGAATCGACGACGTGTGCGGTGCGCTGGATGAGAGAGATGACGTGCTCCGTCCGAAGAGAGGTCTCTCGCTCAGTCGATCGTCCGTCGTATTGATGGGCAGCCCCCGCAGGCGGTGCCAATCAATTTCATTTGCGCTGTTCAGCGCCGTTGCGCAGACAACTCGACGGCGCATGGCGTGATCGCCGGTTCGGTAACTCGACGGTGGGGGCACAGGGTGGGACGTCCGGAGAAACCGGTGGATCCTGCCGCCGGTGCGGTGCAGATGTTCGCCCATGAACTGCGCAAACTCCGCCACCGGGCGGGCAGCCCCGCCTACCGTGCGATGGCCCGGCACGCGCCCTTCTCGGCGCCCACACTCTCCGCCGCCGCAGCCGGCGAGCGCCTGCCGTCGCTGCCCGTCGCCCTCGCCTATGCGGCGGCCTGCGGCGGCGAGGCGGCGCACTGGGAGGAGCGCTGGCGCGCAGCCGCCTCCTCGGAGTCGGCAGCAGCCGAGGAGCAGCGGACGGCGGGCGCGCCCTACCCGGGGCTCGCCCGGTTCGAGCCCGGAGACCCGCTGTCGATGCCGACCACGCTGCCGGTCCTGGGCCGACCAGGTCGGGAAACTGAAGGGTGACCCCGCCTGGTCCACCGTGTACCGCAAGCGTGACGGCTCCGTGGTGGCGACGGCCCCGGACGGCAGGTTCCTCACGGAGCTGGGTCAGTCGGTGGAACCGGAGTCGGGCCGGGCGAGGCGCGTCCTGCGGGGCGAGAGTGTTGTCGCAACCGCCGCCTACAGCCCGGACGGCCAATACCTGGCCATGGCCGACTTCTTCGGACGCGTCACCTTGTGGGACGGGGCGGGGCGCCGCCGCCTCGCCGTGCCGGCTCCCGGCACCGACGGCGGGCTCCCGCGACCGGCCCTGGCGTTCTCCGCCGACAGCCGGTCCGTCGCCGTCGGCTCACCCGACGGTTCCGTGCGTATGCGGACACCGAGGACCCCGGCTCCCAGGGAGCACCGCTGCCCGCCACGGACGGGCCCGTGCCGGCGCCGGCCTTCGCCGCACAGGACAGCCGGCTCCGCGTCACCACCCCGTACACCGCCCTGCGCACCTACCCGCTCGCTCCGTCCGGGCGGCCGCAGCCGCCTGCTCACGCTCCCGGGGCGGTCTCTCGAAGGACGAATGGCAGGCGCATCTGCCCGATGTGGGGTATCGGACCATCTGCTGACCCCCAGGGTGCACCCCACTGGCCCACCCCGGATTGGTCAAGTCTTTGCTTGTGGCCGATTCGGGCTGCCCGCCGCGCCCGCGGGCCTTTCCCGTACGGGCTGCGGAGCGCAACACCCTGTATAGAAAGGGAAAAATGGCGGCCGAAAGTATGAGGGGCCGGCCTCCGTCGATGTAACGACCGTGTTGACCGTACGCAATCGCAGGCAGAGGCTCGTTACATAGCTGCTAAATGCAACTGGTTCTGCCGGCCTTCGCTTTCGGCACGCCGCCCGGGGGACGGCACCGTGCGTACGAACGCTTTCCGGCCGGGACCGAATCGGGAGGACGCGTATGTGTGGCATCACCGGCTGGGTCTCCTTCGACCGTGATCTGCGGGCAGCCGAGGACGTCGCGACGCTGGACGCGATGACGGAGACCATGTCCTGCCGGGGCCCCGACGACCGGGGGACCTGGATCGCCGATCACGTGGGGCTCGGACACCGGCGGCTCGCGATCATCGACCTGCCCGGCGGACGCCAGCCCATGACCGTCGGCACACCCGAGGGGGAAGTCGCTCTCGTCTACTCCGGTGAGGCGTACAACTTCACCGAACTCCGTACCGAACTGACCGCCCGCGGGCACCGCTTCATCACCGACTCGGACACCGAGGTCGTGCTGCACGGCTATCTGGAGTGGGGCGAGTCCGTCGCCGAACGGCTCAACGGCATGTACGCCTTCGCCCTCTGGGACAGCCGCCACGACAAGCTCGTCATGATCCGCGACCGGATGGGCGTCAAGCCCTTCTACTACTGGCCGACGTCCGACGGAGTGCTCTTCGGCTCGGAACCCAAGGCCGTCCTCGCCAATCCCGTGGCCCGGCCCCGGGTGACTCTCGACGGGCTCCGGGAGCTCTTCACCCTCGTCAAGAACCCCGGCCACGCCGTATGGGACGGCATGTACGAGGTGGAGCCCGGCACGGTCGTCACCGTGGACCGCGGCGGCCTGCGCAAGCACGTCTACTGGCAGCTCAGGACCCGTCCGCACCCGGACGACCGGGACACCTCGATCGCCAACGTACGGTCACTGCTCGACGACATCGTGCGCCGCCAGCTGGTCTCCGACGTACCCCGCTGCGTCCTGCTCTCCGGCGGCCTCGACTCGTCCGCGGTCACCCTGCTCGCCGCCCGGCAGCTCGCAAAGAGCGGCGAGAAGGTCCGCACCTTCGCCGTCGACTTCGTCGGACGCACCGAGAACTTCGTCGCCGACGAACTGCGCACCACCCCCGACACCCCGTTCGTGCACGATGTGGCCGAGCAGGCGGGCACCCTCCACCGCGACATCGTGCTCGACCCGAACACCCTCGCCGACCCCGACGTCCGCGCCCGGATGATCCGGGCCCGGGACATCCCCATGGGCCTCGGCGACATGGACGCGTCGCTCTATCTGCTCTTCCGGGCCATCCGCGAACATTCGACGGTCGCGCTGTCCGGCGAGTCGGCCGACGAGGTCTTCGGCGGATACCTCCAGTTCTTCGACGAGGAGGCCCGCAGCGCCGACACCTTCCCCTGGCTGGTGCGGTTCGCCGAGCACTTCGGCGAGGACGCGGGCATGCTCCGCGACGACGTGAACCAGGCCCTCGGCCTGGAGACGTACATCCGCGACAGCTACGACTCCGCCGTCGCCGGCATCGAACGGCTCACCGGTGAGAGCGACTTCGAGTACCGCATGCGCAGGATCTGTCATCTCCACCTGACGCGGTTCGTACGCATCCTGCTCGACCGCAAGGACCGCGCCAGCATGGCCGTCGGCCTGGAGGTCCGGGTGCCGTTCTGCGACCACCGGCTCGTCGAGTACGTCTACAACACCCCCTGGGCCCTGAAGTCCTTCGACGGCAGGGAGAAGAGCCTGCTGCGTGAGGCGACCGCGGATCTGCTTCCCCGGTCCGTGTACGAGCGGACCAAGAGCCCCTATCCGTCGACCCAGGACCCCAAGTACGCCGTCGCCCTCCAGGAGCATGCCCACGACCTCCTCGCACGCCCGGACCACCGGGTCTTCGACCTCATCGACCGTGCCCGGCTGCAGCGGGTCGCCGACCACGATGCGCCCCGGATCACCTCGGCGTCCCGCCGCGGCCTGGAACGCACCCTGGACCTCGCGATGTGGCTGGACATGTACGAGCCGGAGGTGGACCTCGGCTGAGCGGTCCGCCGCCTCCGGCCCGGCGCGCGGCCCGTCGGGGTCGACGTACTCAACCGACCCGGCGCAGGGGCGTGAGGCCGTGGTCGACGAGCGGGCCGACGGTCAGCCCTTCGGCCCGAAGGCCGCTGATCATTTCCGGCAGCATCGCGAGTGTTGGCCGCCACCGGCCGGATGCCGACAGGTCGGCATCGTGGAGGAGGACCGTGCCGCCGCCCCGGAGCCCGCTGCGCACGGTCGCCAGAACTCTCTCGGGGGTCGCGTCCTCGGTCCAGTCCCGGCCCCAGGCCGACCACAGCACCGGCCTCAGTCCGGACTGCAGGGCCGCGGTCCAGCGGCCACCGGTCAGGATTCCGTACGGAGGCCGGTACCACAACGGCCGGGCGCCCGAGATCCTTCGTACCGCCTCGGCGGCGCGCGAGACCTCGCGCGTGTCCCGGACAACGGTGGGAAGCCATGGGCGACTGTGTGTCCATCCGTGAACGGCGAGTTCGTGTCCGCGGCTGACGATGTCGCGGCCGAGCTCCGGATGGCGCAGAAGGCTCTCCCCGAGCACGAAGAACGTGGCGCGTGTGGACAACTGGTCCAATACGCGGAGGAAGTGCGGGGTGGAGCGGGGATCCGGGCCGTCGTCGAAGGTCAGGGCGATGTGGCGGGGGTGTCCGAGGCCGGCCAGGGAAGGGAAACACCTGCGCCGCAACCCGGGCAGCCAGGTGCCGGCGGGGGCGACATGAGCGGTCAGCGCCAGCGCCGACGCGGCCAGTGGGGCACGGAACGCAGGGGGGAGCCTCATGGGCCGGGGATTCACCGGGATTCCGCGTCTTCGTCGTTGTCGGCCATCGGTTGCGGTCGGGCCTGCTCGGTCGCGATGTCGTTCCCTCTCGTCGAGTCCCAGTGACCCGCGACCGCCGGGGAGAGCGACAGGCCCACCGTCCCGGCAGCGATCAGGCAGGCACCGAGCATGGCCGGCAGCAGATGAACGCCCAGCGCGGTCCGTTCATCGAACAGCGCCTTCCCCAGCACCACACCCACCAGCGCGTCCCCGAGGGTGAGCGCCGGCTGGGAGGCGGCGAGTGTCCCGGCACGCAGGGCGCTCTGGAGCAGCAACAGACTCAACAGACCGGCGCAGCACATCGCGTACAGGTACCCCGTGGTGAAGACCGCGGCCGCACCCTGCGGGATCCGGCCCGTGACCTCCTTGATCAGAGCGGCCGTACATGCGAAGGAGACGGCGGTGACACAGCCCAGCACCGCGGCGCAGGCGGCGCCCGCGAGGGTCCGGGCGAGCAGGGTCAGCGCGGCCATTGCCGTCGCGGCGGAGATGCCGACAGCCAGCCAGGTGCCGGCCTGTCCCGTTGCCTCACCCACCGACGGGCCGGCGGCGGCCAGGAAGAGCGCCAGCCCCGCGGCGAGCATCAGGAACGACATCCACGTCCTGCCGCCCGGACGGTGATGGAAGACCGCCGTGCCGAGCAACAGCGTGAAGAGGAGCTCGCTCGCCATCAGCGGCTGGACCACCGACAGGCTGCCGACCGCCAGCGCGCCCGCCTGGAAGGCCGCGGACAGCCCGAGCGCCGACGCACCGGCCAGCCAGAAAGGACGGCGTACCAGCTGTGCCAATCGGCGCACCGCCTGCCGCACATCCGGTCTGGCGCCCGCTGCCTCGAACTCCACCTGCTCCATGGCGGCCCGCCGTTGGAGCACGGATGCGGCGCCGTTGGCGAGAGCCGCCGACAGCGCCAGCATCACGGCGAGAACATTCATGTCGCTGTTCAGCCGAAGCGGGTGGCGAGACGGTGATAGAGCCCGGGGGCAACGGAACGCACACATCCCGGCAGACGCAGCCAGCCGGGGACGAACACCTCATCACGGCCCGCCACAACGGCGTCCCAGACCGCGTCTGCGACGCGTTCCGGCGGCATGGGCCGGGGCCACGAACGGGTGTACGGCAATCCCCGGCGTTCGAAGAACGGTGTGTC
Organism: Streptomyces sp. NPDC037301; assembly: GCF_055602785.1. Lineage (NCBI taxonomy): Bacteria > Bacillati > Actinomycetota > Actinomycetes > Kitasatosporales > Streptomycetaceae > Streptomyces > Streptomyces sp. NPDC037301. The sequence goes on along the minus strand of NZ_JBVJWD010000028.1, from coordinate 91,089 downwards.
CACCACCGCGGGGACCAGATGGGTGATGCGTACTCCGGTTCCCCTCAGTTCGTAGTGCAGCGCATCGGCGAAGGCGGCAATCGCTGCCTTCGCAGCCGAGTACACCGCCTCACCGCGGACAGCCGCGGCTCCCGCCACCGATCCGATCAGCACGATGTGCCCGCGCCCCGCTGCGAGCATGTGCGGCAGCAGAAGCCGTACCAAATGGACGACGGACACCAGATCCACGGTGAGGACCCGGTCGGCGGCGGCAGCCGGCATGGAACGGAAGGAGCCGGCCCAGCCGACCCCCGCTGCCGCCACGAGCAGGTCGACTCCGCCGGCGGTGTCGAGGGCCTCCTTGACCAGTTGCTCCGTACTGTCGGCCGACATCAGGTCCGCGTAGAGAGCCGTCGAGTACGTCGTCGCGGCCACGCCGTCCAGCCGCTCGCGGTCGCGACCGGCGACCAGGAGCCGCCAGCCGCCTTCGGCCGCGATCCGGCGTGAGACCGCGGCGCCGATACCCGAGGAGGCCCCCGTCACCAGGGCCACACCCGCCCGGACGCCTCTGCCGTCCGACGCGTCAGCGCTGGGCGCGCCGCGTTGAGTGATGCCCGGAGCACGTGACATGGCTTCTCCCCTGTCTCAGCACGGTACGGCGCGGTGCCCGCCTTCACACATTCAGGATGTGGGACTTCGCGTCGCCGTGTCGGGTTAGGAGTAGCCCGGACGGGCGTCGGCAAAACCGTCGGGGCCCACGCCTCACTGCACCGCACCGCTCGCACCCACAGAATGGAAGAACCGCGTTCCGTGCCTCTTCCGACGGATCCTCCGGATGCTCGCCGAACGAGGGTGGTCATGTGCCTGTTGGTCATGCGGCTGAGCCTCCGGCCGCGCATCGGAGCCTCGGCCGGACGGGGGTGTTCCCGCTGCGGCGAGTGAAGGCGCCATCGGCGCTGCCGGCTCCGGATGGCGAAAAGGGACTCGGGGGGCCGGTAACGCCCTCCTGTACCGACGCCCGGGCGGGGGTGTACGACAGATGAACGCGGTACCCGGACGCTTCCTCATCCTGAGCGCAGGCATGGGCTCCGGTCACCACGCGGTGGCCACCGAACTGGCCCGTCGGCTGGAGGCCGGCGGAGGGCGGACGACGACGGTCGATGTCCTTGATCTGCTGCCTCCTGGTATCGGCAGCGGACTGCGCTCCTTCTACCGGTCGGTCATCTGCGGCATGCCTGTGGTCTATGCCGGGCTGTACACGGCGTTCTTCCGCGCCGGGGGCGGCCCCCGCCCCGGGAGCGCCCCGCTGGCAGCCCTCGCGGAGCGAAGGCTGCTGCTGCTCGTCGCACAGCAACGACCGGACGTGCTCGTACCCGTCTTCCACCTTGCCGCCCAGCTCACCGGCGGGCTCCGCTCGCGCGGCGCACTCCCGGTCCCGAGCGCTGTCGTCATCACCGATTTCGCTGTTCACCGCCAATGGCTGCACCCGGGCAACGACCTCCATCTGTGTCTCACATCCGATCTTGCGCATCAGGTACGGCGAGCGGTACGGCGCCCGGCCGTCACCTCCGGCGCTCTGGTGGCCCCCCGGTTCCACGCCCCGGCGCCCACGGTGGCGGACCGGCAGCGGCGGCTCGACCCGCCGGACCGTCCGCAGGTGCTGATCTCGACGGGGGCCTGGGGCGCCGGCGCCCACCTGGGGCAGACCACGCGGCTGGTGGCTTCGGCGGGCTACAGACCGGTCGTGCTCTGCGGCACGAACACACGCCTGCGCCGGGACCTGTCACGCATCGCCCATGCCGATGCCAGGGGCTGGGTCGACGACATGCCAGGACTCATGACGGCCTCCCGCGCGCTCATCGACAACGCGGCAGGGCAAACGGCGCTCGAAGCGATGGCCGTCGGATTGCCGGTGGTCAGCTATCGGCCCATTCCGGGTCATGGCAGAGAGGGCGCCCGACGGATGGCCGAGCACGGTCTCACCGACTACGCAACGGACCCGTGGGCGCTGATCCGGGCCCTGGACAACCTGACCGCTTCGGGCCCGGCGCGCGAGCGGCGCATCACCACAGCCCGCAGCCTGTTCTCCGGCGAGGGCGTGCTTCCTCTCGAAGCTCTGGTTCGACCGGGCTGAACGGCCCATCCGGAAGCGACGGCCCGCTCAGCAGTGCCGGGCGGCTGAACCGATGCGCAGCCGCATGGTGTTCGAGCACCCGTCATCTGATCCGCTGGAGGCGCTGGGCACCCTCTTGCACGATGCCGCCGGCGCCCTGGGCGGGTCGGTGTCCGTGGGGCAGCGGAGCCGCCGCGACCAGCCCCGATCGTTGTCCAGAGGTGAGCTGCGGCAGGGACTTTTCAGGGACTTGCAGCTCTGTCGGAGGGGCTCCGACGGGACAGTCCGATGTGCAAGCGAGTGAGCCCATGACAGAACTGAAAGACAAGAATTCCCCGGTCAGTGCACCTGCGGCAGCTTTCGGTGCGGTGTCACGCCGCTCCTGACGTCCGCCGCCCCTTGTAGTTGATTTTCATGGTGTCCATGTCCGTTGCCGTGGACCGCAGTTCGCCATGGCCGTACCCCTGCTCCTTCAGCAGCGTCTCGGCCCGGTCCTCGGCGATCGCGGATGCCATCTCCTCGCCGTCCCCGGCGTCCGACACGACCACGAATCGGAAGCTGAAATGCTTGAGCACACGGTCGTACGTCAGCGAGCCCTCCTCGGTGAACTGCATCGCGCTCAGGCCGTGCAGGTCCACCTCGGACAGGAGCCGGGCGCGCGCCTCGTCCGTCAGACCGTCCCAGGTACCGCGCACGATCACTCGGTAGGTGTGCTGCGTGCTCATCGTGTTTCCCGCTCCGCATTCCGCTCGTGAACCGTCGGGGGCCAAGGTTACGGCGGTGAGGACGGGGCGCACGCGAATTATCGCGGGGGCGGCGGCCCCGGGTCATTGCGGGGAGGGCGACCCCGGCCGTCGTCTCCGTGGTCTTTTGCCGAAGTCTGACGGCGACGCCCCTGGCCGGGCCGCTGTCCAGCGTGTTCCATGGTCATCGAGGGCGCCCGGACCTGCGGCGGCCCGTGTGAGGGAGCGAGGTTGCCTTGGCCACGACCGTACGACGTGCCGTACTGACTCTGCCCGCCGCACCACTGGGCCCGGAGAACCCGCTGCCCGCACTGCGGCGGCTCGACGAGATGCATGTCGTCGACGACCGCGACAGGGCCGGACTGCCACCTGACATGGCACGCCAGATCGGCTACGAACCACTGGCCACCGTGCTCCCGGTCCGCATCCTCGACGGGTACGGGCGCGAACGCGTCCCCACCGGACTGGACGCGATCATCATTGAGAACGACCGGCTGCGGGCCACCGTCCTGCCCGGGCTCGGCGGCCGCATCCACTCCCTCCACCACAAGCCGACCGGCCGCGAACTCCTCTACACCAACCCCGTCCTGCAGCCCGCCGACTTCGCGCTCAACGGCGCCTGGTTCTCCGGCGGCATCGAATGGAACATCGGCGCCACGGGTCACACCACACTGTCCTGCGCCCCGGTCCACGCCGCCCGGGTGCCCGCACCCGACGGCGGTGAAATGGTCCGCCTCTGGGAGTGGGAGCGGCTGCGCGACCTGCCGTTCCAGGTGGACCTCTGGCTGCCCGAGGATTCCGACTTCCTGCACGTCGGCGTACGGATACGCAACCCGCACGAACACACCGCACCCGTCTACTGGTGGTCCAACATCGCCGTACCGGAGGGCGAACGCACCCGCGTCCTGGCCCCGGCCGACGAGGCATGGCACTTCGGTTACGAGCGGACCCTGACCAGGGTCCCGGTCCCCGAGACCGGCTCCGTCGACCGTACGTACCCGCTGCGCGGCGACTTCCCCGCCGACTACTTCTACGAGGTGCCCGACGGCGCCCGGCGCTGGATCGCCTCCCTTGACGAGGACGGCCACGGACTCGTCCAGACGTCGACCGATCTGCTGCGCGGCCGAAAGCTGTTCCTGTGGGGCAGCGGCCCGGGCGGGCGCCGCTGGCAGGAGTGGCTCACCGAGCCCGGCACCGTCGGATACGCCGAGATCCAGGCCGGACTCGCCCGTACCCAGCTGGAACACATTCCCCTCGAACCGGGCGCCGAGTTCAGCTGGCTGGAGTCGTACGGGCCGCTGTCCGCTGACCCCCGGGCCGTGCACGGCGACGACTGGGCGGTGGCCCGCGCCGAGACCGAGCGACGGCTCGCCGAGGCGCTGCCGCGCGCGGATGTCGACGCCGCGTACGCCGCCTGGCGCCCCTGCGCCGACAGCGAGCCCGGTGAGCCGCTCGCCACCGGTTCCGGCTGGGGTGCCCTCGAAGTCCGGCGCGGCAAGTACAAACTCCCCGGCACACCGTTCGCCGAGTCGACCCTGGGTGAACAACAGGCACCCTGGCTCGACTTGCTCGACCAGGGCGTTTTCCCCGAACCGTGCAGGGTGATCCCGCCCGGCCCCTCCCTGGTCTCCCCGCACTGGCGCGACATGCTGGAGACGGCCTTGGCCGAACCCCTCACGGAGTATCACCTCGGAGTCGCCCAGTGGCACGCCGGCGACCGCGCCCAGGCGGTCCGCAGCTGGGAACGCGGACTGGCCCTCGCCCCGTCCCGCTGGCCGCTGCTGCGCTGCCTCGCCGTCGCCGCCGAAGAGGGCGGCCAGTGGGACCGGGCGGCCGACCTCTACACCGAGGCGTTCGACGACCTGTGCGCGGAACGTCGCGACGACGGCGACGCCTGGACGTCCGCCACGGTGGCGCTCGGCGGCGAGGCGATGGAGGCGCTGCTGACGGCAGGGCGCCCCGAAGCGGCCCGGACGGTGTGGGCAGGCCTGCGCCCGGCGGTCCGACAGCGCGGCCGCTTCCGCCTGTTGGAGGCCCGGCTGCTGATCGCCGAGGGCGACCGAGCCGCCGCCCGGGCCGTTTTCGACGAGGGTTTCGAGGTCGCGGATCTGCGCGAGGGCGCGGAAATCCTGGACGAGGTGTGGGCGGAGCTCACCGACGAGCCGCTGCCGGACAGATACAACTACCGTATGCGCCCCAGGAGTTGATGGCGAAGGCCGTCCGGCCCGCGCCCACCTCCACCGGCGCGGGCCGGGTGCCGCGGGTCAGAGGGCCAGGTTCCGGTCGACGTACTCGAAGACCGAGCCGTCCGGATGCACCGCGATCAGATTGCGGCCCACCGGCGTCGGTACCGGGCCTGCGAGGATCCGGGCGCCGACGCGGGTGAGCGAGGCGTGGGCTTCGTCGGCATCCTTGACCGCGATCGTCGCCGTCACCTTGCGCAGGATCTCCAGCTCCGACTCCGGGCCGCTCATCAGCAGAAAGCAGCTGATCGCGGCGACCGAGACGCCGCCACGCTCGAAGCGCAGCGCAGAACTGGCCGTGAGGTCCTCGTAGAAGGCCACCGCGGCCTCCAGGTCGTCGACGCAGATACGCAGCGTGGTTCCCAGAATGTCCATGCGGACAAGGGTAGTTGGCGGTGCTCAGGCCCGGCAGAGCACCTCGCCGTGCGGGACCATGAACCAGGCGTCGTCCTGTGCGCCCCACTCGCGCCAGGCCGCGGCGATCGCGGCCAGCTCCTCGGTGCTTGCGTGGCCGCCGTCCACGGCCAGCTTCGCGTACACCGAGCCGACCGTACGGTCCGCCCACAGGCCGCTCCACCAGGCGCGGCTCTCCGGGGTGGCGAAGCACCAGTTGCCGGCGGTCGGGGCGATGTCGGTGAAGCCGGCCCGGCGGGCCCAGGAGAGCAGCCGGCGGCCGGCGTCCGGCTCGCCGCCGTTGGCGCGGGCCACCCGTCCGTACAGTTCCTGCCAGTCGTCCATGCCCGGTACCTCGGGGTACCAGGTCATCGCCGTGTAGTCGCTGTCGCGGGCCGCGACGATGCCGCCGGGACGGCAGACGCGCCGCATCTCGCGCAGCGCCTGCACAGGGTCGCCCACGTGCTGGAGCACCTGATGGGCATGGGCGACGTCGAAGGAGTCGTCGGGGAAGTCCAGGGCATGGACATCGGCGGTGGTGAACCCGACGTTGTCCAGGCCGCGTTCGGTCGCGACCTCGGCCGCCCGGTCCAGGATCTCCCGGGTGGTGTCGACGGCGGTCACCCGGCCTGGGGCGACCAGCGCGGCCAGATCCGCGGTGATGGTGCCGGGTCCGCAGCCGACGTCCAACACGGCCATGCCCGGGCGGAGTTCGTCGATCAGATACGCCGCGGAATTGGCGGCGGTGCGCCAGCGGTGCGAGCGCAGCACCGACTCGTGGTGGCCGTGGGTGTAGACGGCGGTCTCCTTCGGCATGGCCGTGGATCCTTTCTCGAAACGCAGAGCGCGACATGCGAACCGCGAAGCGCTGATCGGTACGGTCACGGTACGCTCGAATGTCGAATTATGAGATGTGTGTCTTGATATATGGACGAGCCAAAGGTTGGCCGGCGTGCGGAAGGGGCGGCCAACACGCAGTCGGCCGCCCCGTGTTCGCTCGCGCGTGGCTGATTCCCGGACGCTCCTCTACACCGGCATCGGGCAGTACACCGTCAGTGCCTCCGGAAGCTTGTCGATCATCAACTCATGCCGGCTGTACGCCACCTCGCCGTCGTACGCATAGGGTGTGCCGGGCTTCAGGCCGGCGATCCGCACCCTCCGGCGCCGTTGTGCCGCATGTACGGGGGAGCGGGTCAGCGGGCCCGCGACGGCTGCCGCGAGCAGGCGCAGGCCCGGCGTCCGTCCGCCGTGCACCACCCGTACGTCCAGCAGGCCGTCCGCGAGATCGTGCCGGCGGCCCGGTGCCGGACCCACCCGCTGGAACAGGCCGTTGCCCACGAACAGCAGCCACAGCGGGCGCCGCCGACCCTCCAGTTCCGCCTCCAGCGGACGCTCGCCACGCAGCACCTCCCATGCCGCGACCAAGCCCGCCGGCCAGTCCCCGATACGTGGGGCCCAGCGCTCACGGGTCCGCACCAATTCCGGATAGACGCCCAGGCTGAAGGCGTTGAGAAAGTAGCCGTGTCCACCATCGGTCCCCTCGGGTCCGGGCCGGAACCGGCCGAGGTCGACCCGGACCGCATCGCCCGCGGACAGCGCGGCGCAGGTGTCGTCCACGGTCTCGATGCCCAGGTCGTACGCGAAGTGATTCAGCGTCCCGCCCGGGAACACGGCGAGCGGCAGACCGTGCGCGGCGGCGACGGCCGCAGCCCGGTTGACCGTGCCGTCCCCGCCGCAGATCCCCAGCACCCGGCCCCGTCCCGCCGCGTTCTCCAGCTCGGCCGAGAGCTCCTCGGGGGCGCACTCCACCACCTCGGCGCGCGGCAGCGCATTCCGCACCAGCGAGGCCGTCGCGGTCGCCGTGCCCGATTCCTCGTTGACGACGACCACCAGGTCCTGGCCGGCCGGCAGTGCGGGCGCGTGGCCGGGCGGGCGGCCCGGTGCCGGGAGCTGTCCGCGGGTCGGTACGACACCGCGCAGCGCCAACGCGGCGCCCGCGCCGAGCACCGCACCGGCGAGCACATCACTCGGATAGTGGACTCCGGTGTAGACGCGGGAGGCGGCGACGGACAGGGCGAGCGGTGCGACTACCGCCCCCCAGCCCTTCGATTCGAGGGCGACACCCGTGACGAAGGCCGCGGCCGACGCGGCGTGCCCGGAAGGGAAGGACGTGGTGAACGGCTGATGCTTGAGCTGACGGATCACCGGCACGGCGTCCAGCAGCGGACGCTCCCTGCGCACCGCGCCCTTGCCGATGGTGTTGATCGCGGCCGACGCCACGGCCAGCGAGGCGATCCCGCGCAGCGCGGCCCGCCGGGCCCGGACACTGCCGCCCAGCGCCGCCAGGCCCGCCGCGGCACCGAACCACAGCAGCCCGTGATCGGCGCTGCGGCTCAGTCGCGGCAGCACGGGCTCGGCGCCCGGCCAGTTCCGGTGGGCCAGGCCATGGAACACGGCGAGATCGCGGCGGTGCAGCCAGTGGCGCAGTGCGGTGGACGACCGGCCGGTGAACGGGGTACGGCGTGGTGCAGACATGGGACAGCGAATACCCCGCCCGGACGTGCCGAACCAGGAGGCGCGCTCGCGCACCCGTTACGGGCCGGGGAGAGTGGACCCCATGGCATCTGTCCCCACCAGCGAAATTCTCGACCGCCACGGCGAGGCGCTCCGGCTGTTCACGGACCGGGTGCATGCCGTACGCGACGACCAGTGGTCCGCACCGACGCCGTGCACCGAATGGACCGTCCGTGATCTGGTCGCCCATCTCGCCTCCGAGCAGCTCTGGGTGCCGCCCCTGCTCACCGAGGGCCGCACCGTCGCCGAGGTCGGTGACGCCTTCGACGGCGATGTGCTGGGCGACGACCCCGTGGCCGTGTGGGACCGGGCGGCGGACGGGGCGCGCCGGGCGTTCGAGGCGCCCGGCGCCCTGGAGCGGACGGTGAACCTGTCGTACGGGAACAGCGCCGCCGATTCCTACTGTGCGCAGATGGTGGCCGACGCGGTCGTGCACGCCTGGGACCTGTCCCGGGCCATCGGCGCCGACGAGCGGCTGCCCGCACCACTGGTCGCGTTCACACGCCGCGAGGTCGGACCGTATGCGAAGGATCTCTCGCAGAGCGGACTGTTCGCTCCGCCCGTCGGGACCCCCGCGGGCGCCGACCCGCAGACCGAACTGCTCGCGCTCCTCGGCCGACGGGCCTGACCTCACCCGAGGTCACCGGCATTGTCGCGGCAAGTGCCACCCGATTACCCTGTGTTCGTGATTCCGGCTCACCGGGATGATCCACGACAGCATCACGGACGAAGAGGAGCTGAGGACCGTGCTCGCTTCGGTGCGCGAGCGGGGAGTCGCGGTGGAGCGCGGTGAGTCCGGCCCCGATGTCAGCTGTGTGGCCGCGCCGGTACGGGACCGTACGGGCAGCGTCGTCGCCGCGCTCTCCCTATCCGTACCCATGATCCGCTGGACCGAGGAGCGCGAGGAGGAACTGGCGAGCCTCGCGGTCGACGGTGCCGATGCGCTCTCCGGCCGGCTCGGACACCACGAGGGGCAGAAGTGACCACCACACGCCTGGATGTCGCCGTACACGAGCACGCCGAGCTCGGCGAGGGACCGACCTGGGATCCCGTCACCGGCCGGCTGATCTGGGTCGACATCGTCTCCGCCCGCGTGCACACCTACGACCCGGTGAGCGGCCGCCGTACGGTGATGGCCACCGAACAGCACGTCGGAGCCGCCAAGCCGCGCGCCGGTGGCGGACTTGTGGTCAATCTGCGCGACGGCATCGGCCTGTACGACCCCGACGGCGCCTTCGACTGGCTGGTCCACGATCCGGAGCCCGGACGCCGCGGCAATGACGCGGCGGTCGCTCCGGACGGGGCGCTGTGGGCGGGCACCATGCGCTACGACGGCGTGGAGACCGGCGGCAGCCTCGCCCGCGTCGCGCCCGACGGCGCGGTCACCCCGGTGCTGCCCGTCGTGGCCTGCGGCAACGGCATCGGGTGGAGTCCGGACGGGCGGCTGATGTACTTCATCGACACGCCCACGCGCCGTATCGACGTCTTCGACTTCGACGGTCAACACGCCGTGAACCGACGCCCGTTCGCCACCGTCGAGCAGGGTGCGGGATTCCCCGACGGGCTGACGGTCGACGCCCGGGGAGCCGTCTGGGTCGCTCTGTGGGACGGCGCTGCGGTGCGCCGCTACACGGCCGACGGCGCCCTGGACCGGATCGTCGGACTCCCCGTACAGCGCCCGACGGCCTGCGCCTTCGGCGGCAGGGACCTGCGCGACCTCTACATCACCTCGGCCCGCACCGGGCTCGCCGCTCCGCATCCGCTGTCCGGTTCGCTGCTGGTGCTGCCGGACGCGGGGCACGGGATGCCCGGGTCGGCCTTCGCGGGCTGAGCCCGCCCCCCCCCGGCCGATACCCATGGCCCGCTGCCGGGCGGGCGCCTCGACGGCTCCGTTGGGCGGGCGCGGTCGGCCGAACCCTCGTATAAAGGGCCCTGAGTGCGAGACGACGGGACGGGGCGGCGGTGAAGGAGGCCCGGATGGCGCGGAAGCGGACTGAGCGGACCGGACGGGCGGGGCGCAAGGAGAAGGACGGGAGTGGTGCGAGTTCCGTGCGGGAGGACCGCGGCCCTGTCCGGTACGGGCCGCCCGCACCCGATCCCGGTCTGCCCGTCCTGCCCGAGCTGGCCGAGGTGCTCGCCGCCGCGGCCGGCCGCAGCGAACCCGAACCGACCGGCGGCGGCGACGCCCTGCGCGAGGCCGCGACCGCCTACTGGGAGCGGCGCGGACTGCACGGCAGCCCGGAGAACATCGCCGCCGCCCCGGGTGCCTCGCCGCTGCTGCTCGCGCTGATCGCCGCGCACGGCGGCGACGTGCTCATGCCGCGTCCCTGCACAGCCACCTGGATTCCGCAGGCCAGGCTGCTGGGCAGGCCCGCCTATCATGTGCCGACCCCGGCCGAGTGCGGCGGCGTGCCCGATCCGTACGCGCTGCTGGAGACCGTACGCAGGGTGCGCGCCGAGGGAGGCAGGCCCCGGCTGCTGCTGATCTCCGTCGTCGACGACCCGACCGCCACCGTCGTCCCGCCGGAACTCGTGAGCGAGGCGTGCGAGGCGGCGGTCGCCGAAGGGCTGCACATCGTCAGCGACGAGACCTGGCGCGACACCCTGCACCGGCCGCACGACACGGTCCTGCTCAGTCCGGCCGAAATGTGCCCCGACGATGTCACGGTCGTCTGTGATCTCGCCGGTGCGCTGACCCCGTCCGCCTGGCCGGTCGCGGTCGCCCGGTTCCCGGACACCGAGCGGGCGGCGGTGCGCCATGCCCGTACCCTCGACATCCTCACCGCACTCGGCGCGCACGTCGCCGGGCCCGTGGCCATGGCCGCCGCCCACGCGCTGCGCGAACCGGACTCCGTCACGGACCGGGTCCGCCGGGCCGCCGCGCTCCAGGCGCAGGTCGCGGCAGCGGCCCACCGCGCGGTCCTCGCATCGGGCGCGCTGGCCAGACCCCCGCAGGCCGGCCGCCATCTCTACGCCGACCTCGGGCCGCTCAGATCCCGGCTCGCGAACCGAGGTGTCACCGACTCACTCGAACTGGAGGAGTACCTGACGGAACGCCTCGGCGCACCGGCGCCCGGCGGCCACCGGTTCGGCGACGAACTGGGGGCGCTGCGCGTACGGCTGGGCACCGGGACGCTCCTCGGGTCGACTCCGGAACAGCAGATGGAGTCCCTCACCGCTGTGGCGCCCCTGGAATTGCCGCATGTGGCTCAAGCCCTGAGCATTTTCGCAGAGGCCCTCGACGAACTCCGGTGACGAACCGAGATGCCGAACCGAACTCCGAATCACCCTGATGACCCCGATGACCCCGATGACCCCGGGCAACTCCGGTGCCGAACTCCGAGACGGGAGTCTCTCGATGACGGAACAGACCGAGCGCTCCCTCCCCGGGACCGTGCACCCGCGCCAGGCCTCTCGCGGAGAGGTCGTCGAACCGCGTCCGCTCGGCGAGCTCCGGGTCTGGCCGAAGACCTTCGCCGGCCGGCTCACCGCACCACTTCCGAGTGTCATGGGCATGTCCCGACTGGCCCGTGACCGTGCCCTGCGGCCCGATGCGGAGGGACTGCGCGGCATCCACCGGCTCCCGTACGCCCCGGAACCTCTGCCCGCCACCCCCGCAGGCACCACATCCGTGACCTGGGCCGGGCACGCCAGCTGGATCGTGCGCACCGGCGGGCTGACCGTCCTCACCGATCCCGTCTGGTCCCGCCGCATTCTCGGCACCCCGGCCAGGATCACACCGGTCGGCGTCCGCTGGGAGGACCTGCCGCCCGTCGACGCCGTCGTCATCAGCCACAACCACTACGACCACCTCGACGCCCCCACCCTGCACAGACTGCCCAAGGACACCCCGCTGTTCGTGCCCGCCGGGCTCGGCCGCTGGTGCCGCCGTCGCCGCTTCACCTGCGTCACCGAACTCGACTGGTGGGAATCGGCCCAGCTGAACGGCGTGCGCTTCGATTTCGTGCCCGCGCACCACTGGTCGAAGCGGACCCTCACCGACACCTGCCGCTCCCTGTGGGGCGGCTGGATCATCGACACCGGACGCGACGGGCAGCGAATCCACTTCGCCGGGGACAGCGGGTACGGGCACTGGTTCGGCGAGATCGGCCGCCGGTACCCGGGCATCGATCTGACCCTGCTGCCGATCGGGGCGTACGAACCGCGCTGGTGGCTCGGTGACGTACACACCGATCCGGAGGAGGCCGTGCAGGCGTACGAGGACCTGGGCGCCCGCGCGATGGCGCCGATGCACTGGGCCACCTTCCTGCTCTCGGCGGAGCCCGTACTCGAACCGCTGACCCGACTGCGTACCGCCTGGCAGCGGGCCGGACACCCCCGCGAACGGCTCTGGGACCTGCCGATCGGCGGCTCCCGCGTGCTCGAACCGGAACCCCGCACGATCAGTGGCTGAACCGCGCCCTCATCCGGCGCCATACCGCGGGAGCCCCGCTGATCAGCAGCGTCAGCCCCACCGCCGCGACCACACCCTGCCACGGCTCGGGGAAGAGCGAACCGCCCAGAATGCCGATCAGTTGGTACGTCGCCGCCCACGCCAGACAGGCCGGCACATCCCCACGGGCGAACCGGTGCAGCGGCATCCGCCCCAGCAGGCAGGCCAGCATCACCGGAATCCGCCCCGCCGGTACCAGCCTCGACAGCACGAGCACCATCGCACCGTGCTCGTCCAGCTTCTGCTGCGCCTGCGCCAGCCGCTCCGGGGCGGCCCGGTCGTTGATCGCCTGCAGCCACTTCGAACCGTTCTTCGACCGCACCCCGCGCTGACCGAGCCAGTACAGACAGATATCGCCGAGGAACGCCGCGGCCGACGCCACCCCGAAGACGATCAGCAGCGAGAACGGCGACGACTGATGCAGCGCCACCACCGCGGCCGAACTCACCAGCGCACCCGTAGGCACCACAGGCACCAGCGCGCCCAGCGCCACCAGCAGGAACAGGGACGGATAGCCCACCGCCTGCTGGGTCGACTCCGGGGGCAGCTGTCTTACGACCTCCTGGATCACCTGGCGGCCTCCGGCCGCACATGTTCGCCGTGGGACAGCCGGTGCACCGCCACCTCCGGCGCCAGCAGCGCCGCCTTGCGGACGAACTCGTCACCGGGTGCGTGGAACTCGTGCGGCCTGACTCCGTCCATTCCGATCGGCCAGTACGTGCCGTAGTGCACCGGCACGGCCGACCGCGGCGCCAGCCGGGCCAGCGCCTGCGCGGCCCGGCCCGCGTCCAGATGGCTGTGGCCCAGATTCGGACCCCAGCCGCCCACCGGCAGCAGCGCCACATCCACCGGACCGACCGCCCGGGCCATGTCGTCGAAGAGCCCGGTGTCACCGGCGAAATACGTCCGTGCCTCGCCCTCGACGACATAGCCGAGCGCGGGGGAGCGGTGCGGGCCCATGGGCAGGCGCCTGCCGTCGTGCAGTGCGGGAACCGCCCGTACCAGCACCTCGCCGACCCGGACCCCGTCGCCCGGTGCCACCTCGGTGATCCGCAGCCCGCGCACCGAGCGCAGCACTCGCAGCCCCGGGACGGAGCGCACCGCACCCACCGGCACGATCAGCCGGCTTCCGGGGGCGAGCCGGGCCAGTGACGGCAGATGCAGATGGTCGGAGTGAAGATGCGAGACGAGCACCACATCAGCGACCGTGGCCTCGGGGCCGGGCAGCTCGCCGCGGCGGCGGCGCAGATGCGCGAAGCGCCGTACGAAGAGCGGATCGGTCAGCACACGGACCCCGGAGTCCTCGATTGTGCAGGTGGCATGACCCCACCAGGTGACTTCCACCGGCACGCGGTGCCTCCTCGTTCCCGGGTTCCTAGTTCCGGCCCTGGCATCGAGCCTAGTGCCGTGACCGTGTCGGGTGACCCGGCTCCGTCCGGTCGTAGCCCTCGGGGGGCGCACCGGCGTTCCGTACTCCGCGCTCCTCCCGTCCCGACATGTGCCTTCTTGTACGGGAGCCGGAGCGGTAGGGTCGCCCGTACGCCTAGCACGGGGGGAACGGCCATGGGGGACGCAACGGACGTACGGGTGGCGGCCATCGCCAGTCTCACGCCGCTCGAAGAGCTCGACAGCGATCCGTTCCTCGTGGACACCCGCAGCCAGCACGACATGTGCGCCCGCTGGGCCGCCGACAAGGGATACGTCGTCACCCGGCAGCTGCGCTTCTACGGGCTGCGCCCCGACCACCACGCCCTGTGGACGGACGTCGAGAGCGGCGATGTCGAACTCTTCGTCGCCGCCAACGACCGGGTGCTGGCGCGGGCCCTCACCTCGGTGCCGGAGTTCACCGCGGAGTGCGAGCGGCGCGGCGTACGGCTGGAGATCGCGGGACTGGACGAGCCGCCGTACACCGCCCGTACGAAGGCGAGTGTGCACCGCAGGCTCTCCATGCCTACCGCCGGATACGACGGCTGCTGACCGGCCTCCTGCCCGCTGCCGCCAGTCGCCCGCGGCCGCGCTGTGAAAAGCTGGGGGACAGGGCCCGGAACGGCGGGGTCCGGACGTGAGGTGGGACGGCGTGGTGGACGGGCGATGGCGAACAGCCGGCAGCGCCCTGATGCGAGTGGTTGTGGTGTGGGCGGTCTCGACGCTCACGATGCTGGCGCTCGCCGGGATTCTGCCGGACTTCCAGCTCCAGTCGGACGACGGCGACAGCATCACCAAGATCGCGTTCACCGCGGCCTGGGGCGCAGGAGCGTTCGGTCTGCTCTCCGCGCTGGTCTGGCCGGTCCTGGTACGGGCACTGCTCATCGTGCCCGCACTCGTCCTGGGGATGCTCGTCTTCTTCCTGAACGGCTCGCTGCTGCTGGTCGCCCTGCGACTCATCCCGGACGGGCGCGGCGCCGCCAACCCGGAGACCGCGGTCGTCGTCGCGGCCGTGATGTCCGCCGTCGCCTCCGCGACCTCCACGGCGCTGGCCGTCCGCGACGACAACGCCTACCGGCGCCGGCTCTCACGGCTCGCCGACCGCCGCCGTAGACGCAGCGGTGCGGACAGCGGGCGCAGCGGACCGCCGGGCACCGTCTTCATCCAGCTCGACGGCGTCGGCCACGACGTGCTCGCCCGGGCCGCCGACTCCCGTCTGATGCCGACCGTCGCCAACTGGCTCGCCGACGAGGAGGGCCACCGGCTCACCCCGTGGCGCACCGACTGGTCCAGCCAGACCGGCGCCAGCCAGCTCGGCATCCTGCACGGCAGCAACCACGACGTCCCCGCCTTCCGCTGGTACGAGAAGGAGACCGGCGACGTCATGGTCTCCAGCCGCCCCGCGAGCGCCATAGAACTCCAGCGCCGGGCCATCGCACGCACCCATGACGGCGGGCTGCTCACGCTCGACGGTGCCAGCCGCGGCAACCTCTTCAGCGGCGGCGCCGACCAGCTGGCACTCGTCCTGTCCATGGCGGCCCGGCTCGGCAAGGGCCGCCGCTCCAGGGCGGGGTACTTCGCCTACTTCTCCGATCCGGCCAACGCGGTGCGTACGGCGCTGTCGTTCGTCGCCGAGGTCTGCCGCGAGATCGGGCAGTCGACCCGGGCGCGGATACGGAAGGACACGCCCCGGATCAAGCGCGGTGGGCTCTACCCGTTCATCCGGGCCTTCGCGACCGTCGTCGAACGCGATGTGGTGGTCGCCGCCGTCATCGGGGACATGTTCGCCGGACGCACCGCCGTCTATGCCGACCTGGTCGCGTACGACGAGGTGGCGCACCACTCCGGACCGCACAGCCGTGACGCGGAGAAGGTGCTCGCGCGCCTGGACCGCTCGCTCGCCCTGATCGTCAAGGTCGCCGAACACACCCCGCGCAGGTACCGGATCGTGCTGCTCTCCGACCACGGGCAGAGCCCCGGAGAGACCTTCGTGGAGGCGTACGGGCTGACGCTCAAGGACCTGGTGCGGGCGGGCTGCGGGCTGCCCGTACCCCGTCGGGCGCAGCGCACCCCCAGCGGTTCGGAGGCGCGTGACGCGGTACGGATCGCCCTGCACCGGCCGGTCGAGGAGGGCGAGGTGGAACACCGTGCGAAGCCGTCCGACCCCGTCGTCCTCGCCTCCGGCAACCTCGGCCTGATCTCCTTCCCCGACATCGAGGGACGCGCCTCGCGCGAACAGCTCGACCGGAGCCGTCCGGCACTGCTCGGCACCCTCGCCAACCACCCCGGCATCGGCTTCCTGCTGGTCCGCAGCGAGCGGCACGGATCGGTGGTGCTCGGCCGTGGCGGCACCGAGGTCCCGGTGTCGGAACTGAAGGACGGGGAAGGGCCACTGGCCCCCTTCGGCCCGGGCGCGGCGGCCGCGGTGCGCCGCACCGACACCTTCCCGCACGTCGCCGACATCATGGTCAACTCGATGCATGACGGGGCCACGGGCTGCGTGCACGCCTTCGAGGAACAGATCGGCTCGCACGGCGGTCTGGGCGGCGAGCAGTCCCGGCCGTTCCTGCTGTGGCCGGCGGATCTGTCCGCGCCGGTGGCGCAGGGCACGGAACTGGTGGGGGCCGAGCAGGTGCACGAGGTGCTGCGGCGCTGGCTGCGGGAGTGCTCGGGACCGCAGATCCCGCTGGCACCGCCGGGCGCGGTGGGTGGCGCCGACGAGGCGGGCGGGACGGTTCGGGCGGCCGGCTGAGGGGCGTTGTCAGTGGTGGGCGGCAGGATGGGGGCCATGACGAACTCAGCTGTTGTGCTCGCCGACGCCGCCGCCTATGCAGCCGCGGTCGAAGAAGCGTCGCAGGCCGCCGCCGCGTACTACGCCATGGGCGAGAGCACGCTCGACGACGATGCGTACGACCGGCTGGTACGGGGGATCGCCGCATACGAACAGAAGCACCCGCAGGAGGTGCTGGAAGCGTCCCCGACCGGCAAGGTGGCGGGCGGCGCCGCAAGCGGGGACGTGCCGCACACGGTGCCGATGCTGTCCCTGGACAACGTCTTCTCGGCCGAGCAGTTCGCCACATGGACGGCGTCGCTGGAGCGCCGGATCGGCAGACCCGTCGCCGCGTGGAGCGTGGAACCGAAGCTCGACGGCCTGGCTGTCGCCGCCCGCTACCGGGCGGGCCGCCTGGAACAGCTGATCACCCGGGGCGACGGCACCGCGGGCGAGGACGTCTCGCACGCGATCGGCACCGTGGTCGGCCTCCCCGAGCAGCTCGCCGAGCCGGTGACGATCGAGATGCGCGGCGAGATCCTCATGACGACCGAGCAGTTCGAACAGGCCAACACCGTGCGCACCGAGCACGGCGGCACCCCCTTCGCCAACCCGAGGAACGGCGCGGCGGGCACACTCCGCGCCAAGGACCGCGCGTACACGGTGGAGATGACCTTCTTCGCCTACGGTGCACTGCCGCTGCCCGAGTCCGGAGAGCTGACCGACACCCTCGCCGAACTCCCGCACAGCGAGGTCCTGGAGTACGTCGCAGGGCTCGGCGTGCACACCGCGGCGGACACGGATGTGGCACCGCGCACCGTGACCTCCGTCGAGGGGGTGCAGGCCCGGGTCGAGGAAGTCGCGGCCCTGCGCGCCTCGCTGCCGTTCGGCATCGACGGCATCGTGATCAAGGCCGATCTGGCGGCCGACCAGCGCGAGGCCGGTTCAGGAACCAGGGCGCCGCGCTGGGCCATCGCATACAAGCTCCCGGCCGTCGAGAAGGTCACCCGACTCCTCGGCGTCGAGTGGAACGTCGGCAGGACCGGCATCATCGCGCCGCGCGCCGTGCTGGAACCGGTGGAGATCGACGGCTCGACCGTCAGCTACGCCACACTGCACAACCCGGCCGACATCACCCGCCGCGATCTCCGCCTGGGCGACCGTGTGATGGTCTACAAGGCGGGCGACATCATCCCCCGCATCGAGGCGCCCGTCGCCCATCTGCGGACCGGTGACGAGCAGCCCATAGTCTTCCCCGAGGCATGCCCGCAGTGCGGCTCCGAGATCGACACCAGCGAGCAGCGCTGGCGCTGTGTCCGGGGCCGCGACTGCCGCCTCGTCGCCTCCATCTCGTACGCGGCGGGCCGCGATCAGCTCGACATCGAGGGCCTCGGCGCCACCCGGGTCGTCCAACTCGTCGACGCCGGGCTGGTGGCCGACTTCGCAGACCTCTTCACTCTCGGCCGCGAGCAGCTGCTCGGCCTGGAACGGATGGGCGAGACCAGCACCGACAACCTCCTGGCCGCCATCGAAACGGCACGTACCCAGCCGCTCTCCCGGGTCTTCTGCGCGCTGGGGGTACGCGGCACCGGACGCTCCATGTCACGGCGGATCGCCCGGTACTTCGCGGACATGGACCGGATCAGGGCCGCCGACGCCGAGGAGCTCCAGCGGGTCGACGGCATCGGCAAGGAGAAGGCCGCGGGCGTCGTCGCGGAGCTGGTGGAGCTGGCCCCGCTGATCGAGAAGCTGGTGGCCGCCGGGGTCAACATGACGGAGCCCGGTGCGACGCCGCCGCCGGAGCCGGGCGAGGAGGGCACGCAAGAGGCTGCCGCCGCCGACGGGGAGGGGACCGCCGGTCTGCCGCTGCACGGGATGACCGTGGTGGTCACCGGCGCCATGACCGGTGTGCTGGAGAAGCTCTCCCGGAATCAGATGAACGAGCTGATCGAGCGAGCCGGCGGGAAGTCCTCGTCCAGCGTCTCCAAGCGCACCACGCTCCTGGTCGCCGGGGAGAAGGCCGGATCCAAGCGCACCAAGGCCGAGGACCTGGGTGTCCGGATTGCCGCGCCGGACGAGTTCGCCGAACTGATCGCCGGGTTCCTGCCGTCGGAGGTGTGACGCACGACGGAGACCTCGCCGCGCCGGAGCCCTTGGATTTTGCCTGGGAGTGGCTTTCTTTGCCTCCCTATTGCATAGTGAGGGCTCGGCCATGCCTCGCTATCAGCGGGTCAATGGGTGTGTGAACGGCCGCTTCGGCAGGCCGGTGGGAGGGGCGATGCGTTCGCTGCACAACGGACCGCGACTCGGCCGGTCCGTCCGCCAGGAGTACCGGGGCGTCACCCGCGGCCTCGCCCTCGACCTCGGCAGCTCACGGACCCGCGCCTGGATGCCCGGACACGGCGTCATCGCCGACATCGACGCCTGCAGCGACTTCGGCGCCGGGCCGGGGCCCGGCCGCCCGGTCCGACGAGGACGCATCGTCGACCCCGTGTCCTGCGGCCGCATGCTCGGCCGTATCGCCGACAGCGCCCTGGGCGCGGACCGCACAGACACCGTGATCGTCCTCAGCCATCCCGTCCTCGCCGGGTCCGAACACCGCGCCGCGGCGAGGGAACTGATCGACGCACTCGGGCCGACGAGCGTCATCGCCCTGGACAGCGCGAGGGCCGCCGCCGCATACGCCGGACCGCAGGACGGTGGCCCGCTGCTCGTCGTCGACATCGGCGCCGAGCTGACCGAGGCGACACTCCTCGTCGACGGACTGGTCCGCGACGCCCGCCAGGCCGAGACGGGACTGAGCGACCTCGACCCCTGCGAGCCGCCCACCGCCGTCGTCCGCACCGTCCTGGACCTGGTGGACGAGATGTGGAAGCAGGACCGGCACGGCGCCTTCCTCGGGGCCCTGCGCAAGGGCCCGTTGCTCGCCGGGGGCGGCGCCGCCCGCCCCGACATCACCGACCGGGTCGCGGTCCGCCTCGGCGTTCCGGTACGTCTCGCCGACGACCCGGCGACCACGGTCGTACGCGGCGCCGGGCTGATACTCAGCTCCGTGCTCCGCCGAGCCGGCGCGACACCGGCCCTGCCCGGCCGAACGAGGTGACCCCCCTCCCGGGGCCGCCCCCGGGGAATGTGCCCCCGAGGGCACGGCCGGGCGCCCCGGCGCACCACAGAACCGCACAGGCGGCCCGGCAGGTCTTGGTCGCTCTCCTTCTCGCCGTACTCACCGTCGTCGGCGGCGCCCCCGCAGCCGCCGGATCCGTACTCCCCGCCCGGCCGTTCGCCGGTGTGCCGCCCTCCGCCGCGTACTCACCCGGCGCCGATCAGCCCACCCCGCACACAGACCGGACCGCCCGCACGGGCACCGTCCACGACACCCGGCGCACCCGCGCGGCCACGGCGACCGACCGCCACCGGCCGGCGCCGACGACCGCACCCCGGCCCAGGGCCGGCACCGACCACGCCCGGACCCCGCACCCTCTCCCGCCGCCCGGCCCCCACTTCCTGCTGCCCGGCGCACCGGGCATCCGCGTACCGCACCACGCCTTCCGGCGGGCTCCCGCCGCACCCGCTCGTGCCACCGACCGCTTCCGCGCAGCACTTCCCGCCGTACGCGGTCCTCCGAGGCCGGCTGTTCACCGGCCACCGGTCCTGCCACCGGCCCCGTCCCACAGACCCGCCGGAACGTCCTCGCCGAGGTGAGGGCGCCCGGCGCCCCCTCGGAGGAAACCCATGACTCGCGCCACCACGGTGCGAGCGGTTCTGGCTGCGGCCGTCCTGCTCGTCTCCGTGCTCATCACGCTGACCATGTCACCCAGACTCGGCCTCGATCTTCAGGGCGGCACCAGACTGGTGCTCCAGGCCAAGGACTCCGACACCGCGAAAGCGGACCGGGAGAGCACCGACCGCACCCTTGAGGTGCTCCGCCAGCGCATCGACTCCCTCGGCGTCACCGAACCCACCCTGACCCGCTCCGGCGAGGACCGGATCATCGTCGAACTCCCGGACGTCCAGGACCCGCGCAAGGCCGCCGAAGTCATCGGCAGGACCGCCCAGCTCAGCTTCCACGCGGTCCAGGGCCCCGCCGCGCAGAACGACGACAGGGCGGACGCCGAGGCCGGCAACGGGCCGACGCTCCCCGACGAGCAGGGCCGCTCCCTCGACCTCGGCCCGGCCCGGCTCTCCGGCGCGGGCGTCAAGGACGCCACCGCCGAGTTCGACGCCCAGCAGGGCGCCGGCTGGACCGTCTCCCTCGACTTCCACAAGAAGGCCGGCCGGGACTGGACCCGGCTGACCGGTGAGGCCGCCTGCCACCCGGTCCAGGACGACCGGCGCCGCGTCGCCATCGTCCTCGACCAGCAGATCATCTCCTCTCCGCAGGTTTCCCCCTCGGTCGGCTGCAACGTCGGCCTGCCATCCGGGTCCACCCAGATCACAGGCTCCTTCAGCGCCGACGAGGCCCGGGAACTGGCCCTGCTCATCAAGGGTGGCGCTCTGCCGCTCCCCGTCGAGATCGTCGAACAGCGGACCGTCGGCCCGACGCTCGGCGCCGCCGCCATCGACGCCAGCGCCCGGGCCGCCCTCATCGGCGCCGCGGCCACCGCACTCTTCATCACCATCGTCTACCGGCTCTTCGGCGCGCTCGCCGCCGTCGCACTCGCTGCCTATGGGGTGATCTCCTATGCAGCCCTGGTCGCCCTCGGAGTCACCCTCACCCTGCCCGGCCTCGCCGGGTTCGTCCTGGCCATCGGGATGGCGGTCGACGCCAACGTGCTGGTCTTCGAACGGGCCAGAGAGGAACACGCACAGCACCCGGGCCGCTCCCTGCGCTCCTCGCTGGCCGCCGGATTCCGAAACGCCTGGAGCGCCGTCGCCGACTCCAACGTCACGACGCTGATCGCGGCCGGGCTGCTCTTCTTCCTCGGCTCCGGGCCGGTGAAGGGCTTCGGCGTCACACTCGCCATCGGTGTGCTCGCCTCGATGTTCTCCGCACTCGTCATCGCCCGCGCACTCACCGAGATCGCCGCACGCTCACGATTCGTCAGCGACTACCGGGGCATCAACGGCATCGCCGCCCCCGGCCGGGTACGCACCTGGCTGACCCGCCGCGATCCCCAGCTGATGCGTTCCCCGCGCCGCTGGCTGCTGATCTCCACGGCACTGATCGCCGTCGCCGTCCTCGGCATCGTCGTACGCGGCGTCAACCTGGGCGTCGAATTCACCGGCGGCCGGCTGGTCGAGTACTCGACCAGCCGGCCCGTCGACGTCGAGCGGGCCCGCACCGCCCTCGCCGACGCGGGCTTCGGTGACGCCGAGGTCACCACGGCGGGCGCGGGCGACCTCTCCGTACGCACCGGAAAGCTCGACAACGACGGCGAACACGCCCTGCGCGCCGCCCTCGCGAAGGAGGGCGGCAAGACCACCAAGGTCCGCGACGAACTCATCGGCCCCAGCCTCGGCGACGAACTCCGGCGCAACGCCCTGATCGCGCTCGGCATCGCCGTCCTCGTACAGCTGGCGTATCTGGCGATCCGGTTCCGCTGGACATTCGCCGTGGCCTCGGTCGCGGCGCTGGTCCACGACGTCATCATCCTGGTCGGTGCCTTCGCCTGGCTCGGACGCACCGTCGACGGCATCTTCCTGGCCGCACTCCTCACCGTCATCGGATACTCCGTCAACGACTCGGTGGTCGTCTTCGACCGGGTGCGGGAACTGTGGGCGAAGGCCCGTCGCGTACCTCTCGCCACGGTCGCCAACCGGGCCGTCCTCCAGACCGTCCCGAGAACGGTCAACACCGGAATGGGTGCCCTGTTCATCCTGACCGCACTCGCCGTGCTGGGCGGCGACTCCCTCGCGGACTTCGCGCTCGCCCTGCTGATCGGCATCTGCGTCGGCACGTACTCCTCGGTGCTTACCGCCGTACCGGTCGCGCTCCTCCTGGAGCGGAGCAGCAAGGCCCCGCCGCCCGCCCGGAAACGGGCTCCCGGACGCCGGTCCGGTACGAAGGCGGCGCGCCGGGATCCGCTCGACAACGGGGCACGCGTATAGCGGCTCCTGAACGCACATCGCCCCCGCTCCGGGGAACCGAGCCCCCTTCCGGGTGGGGGCGATGTGCGTCGGTCGTGGTGTTCCGTGCGCCCGGGGCGGCACAATTTCGACCATCCACCCCGTGATTGGAGCGTGCCCGTGTCCGTGCCTGTCGTGCTGCGTGAGGCATGGTCCACCGTCGTGCCGGACATGAGCGACCGGCATGGACCGCTGCCGCCCATGATGCTCGCCCTGACCGTCGTCACCGGGCTGGTCGACGCCGTCAGTTACCTGGAACTCGGCCGGGTCTTCGTCGCGAACATGACCGGCAATGTGGTCTTCTCCGGCTTCGCGATCGCCGGAGCCCCCGGATTCTCATTCGCCGCCTCGCTCGTCGCACTCGCCGCCTTCGCGGTGGGGGCACTGCTCGGCGGCCTGATCGTCCACCGTGCCCTGACGCATCGTGGCCGGATGCTGTTGTACGCGCTCCTCGTCGAGACCGCCTGTGTCCTGGCCGCGCTGATCGTCACTCTGGCCTCCGGCCATCCGTTCGTGGGCGGGGTCCGCTTCGCCCTCATCGCACTGCTCGGACTCGGCCTCGGTGCGCAGAACGCCGTCTCCCGGGCGCTGGCGGTCCCCGACCTCACCACCACCGTGCTGACCCTGACCATCACAGGCATCATCTCCGACAGCCGCTTCGCCGGCGGAGGCGGCAGCAAGGCCGGACGGCGGGTGCTCTCGGCCGCCGCCATGATGACCGGAGCGTTCGCCGGAGCCGTGGCCGTACTGCACGGGCAACCGAGACTTCCCCTGCTGCTCGCCGTGACGGTCCTGGCGGTCGTGACCACGGCCGCGATCGTCCTGGCGCGGGCCGACGCCCCCTGGGTCCGCCCGATCGTCAGGAAGTGAGGGACCGTAGATGGTCGGCGGTCGCCCGGTCGGCGGGCAGGAACGTCTCGATGGCCAGCTCGGCCACCGTCACATCCATCGGGGTATTGAACGTCGCGATGGAGGAGACGAACGAGAGCACCTGCCCGCCGTGCTCGATGTGCAAGGACAGCGCGAACGGCAGGGGCGACGCGGGGCCGGCTCCCGCGTTCTCCCCGACAGGGCTCCCGGCGCCCCCGCTGCTCCCCGCGGTTTTGGCCCCCTCGGCCCTGTCACCACCTTCCGGTGCGGGATAGCCCGCGACCTCCTCGTACAGCTCACGCAGCTCCGCAGACCGGGCCAGGGCGATCTGACGCTCCATCTGCGCCAGCAGATCGGCACGCCACTCCCGAAGATTGCGGATACGCGGGGCCAGGCCCTCCGGGTGGAGAGTGAGCCGCATGGCGTTCAGCGGCGGGGCCAGCAGATGCCCGGCCACTCCCTCCAGCAGCATTGCGATACCCCGATTGGCCGCCACCACGTTGTACATACCGTCGACGACGAGCGCCGGGTAGGGGTCGTACCCCTGGAGCAGTCGCTCCATCCCCTCGCGCAGCGCGCCCAGCGCCGGGTCGTCAAGCGCGGTCTGTGCGTAGCGGGGCGCGTAACCGGCCACCACCAGCAGGGCGTTGCGTTCCCTGACCGGGATGTCGAGATGCTCGGCCAGCCGCAGGATCATGTCCTCGCTGGGGCGGGAACGGCCCGTCTCGATGAAGGAAATGTGCCGGGCCGAGGAATCCGCGCGGAGCGCCAGCTCCAGCTGGCTGATGCGACGCTGCTCCCGCCAGCTGCGCAGCAGCGGCCCTACCCCCGTGTCAAGCGCGACAGTTGTCATACCAAGACCGTAACGTCACCGGCACCGCCGACCGGCACCGATCACTCGTGAGGGAGTCGCAGCATGCCCGCCGCACCATTGTCGCAGAAGGAGATCGAGGACCGTCTGGGTGGCCTGCCCGGCTGGTCGCTGGAGGGAGACCGGATCACCTGTACCTACCGGCTCCGCACGCACTTCGCCGCCCTCGGGCTGACCGTGCATGTTGCCCAGATCCAGGACGAACTGAACCACCACTCCGATCTGACCCTCGGTTACAACACCGTCACCCTGTCCGTGAACACCCACGACGCGGGTGGTGTGGTCACCGAGAACGATCTGAACCTGGCCGCGCGGGTGGTGGCGATCGCCGCCGGGCACGGCGTGAGGTAGCCGAATGGGCGGGCGGGCCGCCGAACACCGGACCGGGGGCCGACGCGGGCGGGCGACGTGCGGCCGCGCTGCGGCGCACGCCGTCCATGTCCTGGCGATAAGCCCCGTCAATTCATGGCGGGGAGGAGTCGCAAGCGCAAGTTATGGGCCCGGCGGCCCACCGGCGATATGCCGGTGTCCATGCGGTCGGGTGTGTCCTAGTGTCGGCCAGGTGCTGAACTATGACACTGCGGCAGCCCACTACGACGCCACTCGCGGCGGCGTGCCCAGGGCCGAGGCCGCAGCCACCGCAGTGCTCGGACTGATCCCGTCATCCGCCCGCACCCTGGTGGACATCGGCTGCGGTACGGGACTGGTCACCGAGCGAATAGCCCTTGCCCGCCCCGGACTCGGCGTGTTCGGCACCGATGCCTCGTACGGCATGGCGCAGGTCGCCCGGCAGCGGATCGGCGCGATGGTGCTCGCCGACGCACGCCGGCTGCCGCTGCCGGACGCGGCGGTGGACGCGGTCGGCGCCATCTGGCTGTTGCACCTGCTGCGTGGGGAGGGGGATGTGCGGGCGGTGGTGTCCGAGGCGGCGCGGGTGCTGCGGCCGGGCGGTGTGTTCGTCACCACCGTCGACAAGGACGCGGCCCACGACGTGGGCAGCGACATCGACGAGGCATTCGCCCCCTACCTCGACGCCGATCCGTCCGATTCCGCGGATCTGATAGTCGGGTGCGGTTCGGAGGCCGGCCTCGATGTGGTGGGGGAGGCCCACTTCCCGGGCCATGGCCAGGGCCAGAGCCCGCTGAGCGCGGCACAGAAGGTGCGCGAGGGCTATTTCGCCTCACGCCTGAACCTGCCGGGGACGGCGGCCGAGCGGCTTGCGACCGCACTGACTTCCCTGCCCGAGCCCGACAGGCCGCGAGCGGATCCGAGGTACCGGCTGCTGGCGCTGCGCCTGAGAGATTGAGAGAGGCCCTAGCCCTTCCACGCACCCGCCTGTGCCGCCGCGCGGGCGAACGCCCCGAAGTCCTTCGGATCGCGCCCCAGGACCTGCTTCACGCCCTCGGTCACCGTCGCGTTGTGCCCGTCGAGCAGCATCGTGAACAGGCCGGCCAGGAAACCGGCTTCGGGCCCCGGCACTCCGTACCGCTCCAGCATCTGCGCGTACTTTGCACCGGACACCGGCAGATACCGCACCGCACGCCCCGTGGCAGACGCGATCTCCGACACCACCTCGTCGAACGTCAGCAGCCGCGGCCCGGTCAGCTCATGCACCGCACACGCATGACCGTCCTCGGTGAGCGCGGCCACCACCACATCCGCGAGATCGTCGACGTCCACGAACGGCTCTGCGGTCCCGCCCGCCGGGAACACCACCTCGCCGCCGAGTACCCCGTCCAGCATGGCGCCCTCGCTGAAGTTCTGCGCGAAGAACGCCGACCGTACGACGGTGAGCTCCGCCCCCGCAGCCGACCTGCGCAGGCTCTCCTCCGCCGCGACCGCCTGCGGCTCACCCCGCCCGGACAGCAGCACCAGCCGCCGCACCCCGTTCTCCGTCGCGATCCGCCCGAAGGCTGCCATCGCCTCCGGCGCACCGGGCGCCGCCAGATCCGGGTAGTACGTCACATACGCTGCGTCCGCACCCCGCAGCGCCGGTGCCCAGCCCGACTCGTCCGCCCAGTCGAATCGGACCTCACCACTGCGCGATCCGGCCCGCACCGGCACCCCGCGAGCGGCCAGCCGCTCCACGACCCGGCGGCCCGTCTTCCCCGTGCCGCTCGTCACCAGTACCGTTTCCCGCTGCACGTTCTCCGTGTTCTGTGTCATGGCTCAAGGCTCGCCCGGTGGCGCCGTCCACGACATCCTCGAACCGCTCAGCTCCATACGCGTACGTCTACGCTACCGGTCATGGATGCACTCGCCGGACTCCTGGACGGACCGAGGGCCAGGGGCGCCTTCCTGCTGCGGATGGTGATGGAGCCGCCGTGGTCCGTACGGATCGAGGACCGGGCGCCGCTCTGCCTGATGTCGATGACCGACGGAGAAGCCCGGATCGTCCCGGCCGCGGGCGCCGGCCCCGTGCTGCTGCGGCCCGGTGACATCGCCATCGCGCGCGGCCCGGATCCGTACACCGTCTCCGACACCACCGGCACCGCGCCGCACGCCGTGATCGGACCCGGCGGCATCTGCACCACCCTGCACGGTGAGCCGCTCTCCGAGTCCATGCAGTTGGGGGTGCGCACCTGGGGCAACGCCCCCGATGGCTCGGCGGCCATGCTCATCGGCACCTATCTGCTGGACGGCGAGATCAGCAGACGGTTGCTCGACGCCCTGCCCCCGCTGCTTCGCCTGCCCTCCGGCGGGCGGGTCAGCCCCCTGCTGGCGCTGCTCGACGAGGAGATCTCCAAGGACGAGCCCGGCCAGAGCGTGGTCTTGGACCGGCTTCTCGATCTGCTGCTGATCGCCGCGCTGCGGACCTGGTTCGCCCGGCCCGGAGCCGAGGCCCCGGCCTGGTACCGGGCCATGGGCGACCCTGTCGTCGGGCAGGCCCTTCGGCTGCTGCAAACAGACCCCGCCCACCCCTGGACGGTCGCCGCTCTGGCCGCCCGGACCGGGGTCTCCCGGGCCGGGCTCGCCCGACGTTTCACGGAGTTGGTGGGGGAGCCCCCGATGGCTTATCTGACCGGCCGGCGCCTCGCCGTCGCCGCGGATCTGCTGCGGGAGACGGACGCCACGGTCGAGGCGGTGGCACGGAAGGTCGGGTACAGCCAGTCCTTCGCATTCAGTACCGCCTTCAAGCGCGTCCGAGGCGTCAGCCCCCAGGAATACCGGAGCAGCGACTTGCTGAAGCGGCAAAGAAACTTGCCGGGGAGCTGATGTGTGATGAGGCTGTCTCCATGAGCCAGCACACCGACCACGGTCATCAGAACGGCATCACCAGCAGTCATCACCACGACAGCACTCACGATCATCAGCGCGACAACACTCATGGGCACCATCACGGCACGACCGAATTCGACTGGGACGTCCTGGGCCCGCGGCTGGAGCAGAACGCCGAGCTCAGCCGCCCGCAGTACGAGGCGGCGGCCCGTTGGATCGCCGGCCTGCCCACGGCCCCGAAGGTGCGCAGGATTCTCGACATCGGCAGCGGACCCGGCGTGATCGCCTGTCTGCTCGCCGAGGTGTTTCCCGAGGCGGAGGTCGTCGCCGTGGACGGCACCCCGGCGCTCCTGGAACGCACCCGGGCCCGCGCGCAGCGGCTCGGTCTCGGTGACCGGGTCCGTACACAGCAGGCCGACATCCCGGACGGCCTCGCCGAGCTGGGGGAGGCGGATCTGATCTGGGTGGGCAACGCCCTGCATCACATGGGTGACCAGCGCGCAGTCCTCGCCGGGTTCGCCGCGCTGCTGCGCCCCGGTGGGACCGTCGCCCTGGTGGAGGGCGGTCTGCCGCCTCGTCAGCTCCCGCGTGACATCGGCATGGGGCGGCCGGGTCTGGAGGCCAGGCTCGACGCGATCACCGCGGACTGGTTCGAGGACATGCGGGCGTCACTGCCCGGCACCAAGCGGGAGACCGAGGACTGGAGCGCCCTGTTCACGGCGGTGGGTCTGGACCCGCAGGGCACCCGCAGCTTCCTGCTGGACCTTCCGGCCCCGCTCTCCGAGTCGGCCCGCGACCAGGTCATCGACGAATTCGCCCGTCGGCGCGAGATGTTCGAAGAGTTCCTGACGGTCGACGACATCGCCGTACTGGACCGGTTGCTCGACCCCGAGGACCCGGCCGGGCTGCGCCGCCGCCCCGATGTCTTCCTGCTCACGGTTCGTACGGTGCACCTGGCCCGACGGGGGTGACCTGTGCTGACCTGCTGGGTTCCCGGACGGTGATCCGATGAACGCCCCCGTTCCCGGCCCCCTGTCGGGTGTCGTGGTCGCCGACTTCGGACGGGTGCTGGCCGCCCCGTACGCCACGATGCTCCTCGCGGACCTGGGCGCCGACGTCATCAAGGTGGAACGTCCGGGCAGCGGCGACGACACCCGGGCCTGGGGCCCGCCGCGCGCCCATGACGAGTCCACCTATTTCCTGTCCGTGAACCGCAACAAGCGGTCCTTCGCCGTCGATCTCGGCACGGAGGAAGGACGCCGTGACGCGCACGAGCTGGTGCGCCGCGCCGATGTGCTCTTCGAGAACTTCCGCCCCGGCACGATGGACAAGTACGGGCTCTCCTACGAGGAGGCCCACGCGCTCAACCCCGGCATCGTCTATTGCTCGGTGACCGGATTCGGAGCTGGAGAAGGCGCCTCGCTCCCCGGCTACGACCTGCTGCTGCAGGCGGTCGGCGGGCTGATGAGCGTCACCGGGCCCACACCCGGTCAGCCCGTCAAGACGGGCGTGGCGCTGGTCGACGTACTGACCGGCCTGCACGCGGCCGTGGGGGTCCTGGCGGCGCTGCGCCACCGCGACGCGACCGGCGAAGGCCAGCACGTCGAGGTCAGTCTGCTGTCCTCACTGCTGTCGAGCATGGTCAACCAGGCGGGCGGGTACACCCTGGCCGGCCAGGTGCCGGGCATCCTCGGCAACCGTCACCCGTCCATCGCCCCGTACGAGGTGTACGGGGCTGCGGACCGGCCGCTGGTCGTCGCCGTCGGCAACGACCGGCAGTTCCTCGCCCTGTGCAGGGGCCTGGGCGCAGACGCGCTCGCCTCCGATCCCAGGTTCGCCTCGAACGCGGACCGGGTCGCGCACGTCGATGCGCTGGCCGAGGAGATCTCCGCGCGGCTCGCCCTGCGTACCGCCGCCGAGTGGTTCGACCTGCTCACCCCGCTCGGGGTGCCCTGCGGTCCGGTCAACGACCTCGCAGGCGCCTTCGACCTCGCTGAACGCCTGGGCCTGTCCCCGCGGGTCACACCGGCCGACGCGGACCCCGACGACCCGATGCGCCTGGTGGCCAACCCCATCGGGCTGTCCCGTACCCCGCCGCGTTACGAGCGGCGCCCGCCGCGGCTCGGCGAGCACACCGAGGACCTCAGGCGCTGGCTGGACAACTGACCGCCCGGTCGGCCCGCCTCCGTACCCCGGTACCCATTGCGATCCACACCGAGAGCACGTACCGAAGGAGTTCCCCATGCCCCCGGCCAAGCGACTCAAGGACCCGCTCGACCTGCTGGACATCGCCTCCCTGCTCACCGACGAGGCGGCCGACGCCGCCGTGGAATGAGCGCTCGCCCGCGGCCACCGGGCACCCGGCGACCCGGGCAGCGCTCTTCGGCGCGCTCCGCCGATGCGTCACCGCAGGTCAGGGCGGGTGGGACTGCGGATGACAGGTACTCAGAGCGATGGCTTACAGCTCCTGCCCGGGCCGTGTCAACAAAGACACGCTGCCGCCAGGGGTGAGAGGGCATCAGGAAGTCGCCCGGACAGTCTAATGGCACATCAATTCGCCCATAAATAAGGGTGATTGGAAGTTTGTCAGATTATCTGGAAATGGCATTTGGGTGTCTTGTGTACCTCGATCGGCGCTCCGGCGCCGCCCTTCCAACGTGTCCGATATGACAGCTATGGGGACCGTAAGTACGTTCAATCTCGGGTCGGCTGCTCGGCCGGCCTCTCTGAGACAGGAGAAGTGACATGGTTACGCGTTCCACTGTCGTTACCGCCGCTCTCGCGGCTGCCGCGGCCCTGGCCGCCACCGGCATCACGTACGCCTCGGCCGCCTCCACGGAGCCCGCTCAAGCTGCCCCGGTCGTCCAGCAGCAGGCCGCCGCCCCCGTGTCGGCCCTCAACGGCGGCAACGGCGGCAACGGCAACGAGGGCAACGGCAACGAGGGCAACGGCAACGAGGGCAAGGGCAACGAGGGCAGGGGTGGTGGTGGCTACGAGAACAAGGGTGGTGGCCACGAGAACAAGGGCCACCGGGAGCACTTCAGGGGCCGCATCCAGATCAACGAGCGCACCTACACCGCCGAAGGTGGCGGCTGCATCACGGTGGTCAGCGGTCTCGGTTCCAAGACCCTCAACATCCGCAACGAAAGCCGCCGGACCGTCGAGGTCTTCCGTGGCGCGACCTGCGACAACGGCGCCCCGCTGGCGACCGTCGGTCCCTGGAGCTCCAGCGACGGCGTCCACCCGGGCCGTGTCCGGGGCGGCGTGAAGGTCCACAACGGAGTCGTGGGCAGCTTCCGAGTGATCGAGCGCCACCACGGCGGCGGCAAGGGCGGCGACTTCGGCGACGAGGGCGGCGACTTCGGCGGCGACTACTGAGACCGGTGATCGAGCACCATCACGGTGGCCGGTAACCGAGCACCACTACAAAGGCAGGTGATCGATTCACCCGCCTGACATAGAACCCCGGCCCGCCGGAATCGGGCCGGGGTTCCAGTCTGGATACTTCTGCCACGCCATAGTAGAGCCGGACGGTGAGGCGCGCTGCCAGCCCGGCTGGACCGCCGTGCCGTACGTGGCCTTCGAGCCTTTGGCAGGACCCGGCGACCGGGGCGGCAGAACGTGGCGCCGGCGCGGCAGACGCCGCCCACGTCCCGGTCGCCGGGAGCCTGGCCAGGCATGGGGCCGGATTCCCGATGGCTTTACCGGGCCTGCGATCGAATCCGAACGAAAACGGCTCAGACCATGGGGGTGTCCGACACCGGCTCCAACCGCCACCACTGGCCGGGGGAGTCGGTGTCCTCCCATTGCTGGACGCGGGCACCGTCCACCGTGCTGCCGTCGGCCACTTCGAGGACGAGCCCGCTGATGAAACTGACCAGGGTCACCATCCCCGGCGCCTCCAGGTGCTGCTCGATCAGCCATTCCTGGGCGCCGTAGTTGTTGGCCCGCCACTGCTGGACCACGGCGCCGTTCTCGGTGGAGGCATCGGCGACATCCAGCCGCTTGCCGCTGTGGACATTGACCAGGTGGTACAGCGCGGCACCCTCGTGCACGGGCGTCAGCTCCCAGTGCTGGGCCGCCGAACCGCTCTCCTCGCCCTGCTGCACCGGGGCGCCTGCACCCTTGGCGGAGCCGTACACCTCCAGCAGCAGCCCGCTGCCCACATTGCGCAGCCGGTAGCGACCCGCCGCGACGACGGGCGCGGTGTCCCCGCTCATGTTCCGGTTCCTTCCTGGGCAGCAGACCGCCGCCCGGCTCGGCAGCAGGGCGGCGGTCTGTGTACGTCAACGGTGCAGCGGCACGGCTCAGGCGCCGAGGTTGAACTCGCCCGGGTTCGGGCCGAGACGCTTGCCCTCGTCCAGTGCGGCGAACGCGGCCAGGTCGTCGGCGTCCAGCTCGAAGCCGAACACATCGAGGTTCTCCACGATCCGGGACGGCGTCACGGACTTCGGGATCACCACATTGCCGGCCTGGATGTGCCAGCGGAGCACCACCTGGGCCGGTGTGCGGCCATGCTTCTGGGCGATCGCGACGACCGTCGGGACCTCCAGGAGGCCCTTGCCCTGGCCCAGCGGCGACCAGGCCTCGGTCGCGATGCCGTGCTTGGCGTGCAAGGCGCGCGACTCGGCCTGCTGGAGCTGCGGGTGGAGCTCGATCTGGTTGATCACCGGAACCACGGAGGTCTCGCCGAGCAGGCGCTCCAAGTGCTCGGGCAGGAAGTTCGAGACACCGATGGCCTTCGCGCGGCCTTCGGAGTAGATCTTCTCGAAGGCCTTGTACGTGTCGATGTACGCGTCCTTGGCCGGCACCGGCCAGTGGATCAGATACAGATCGACGTAGTCCAGACCCAGCTTGTCGAGCGAGGTGTCGAAGGCGCGCAGGGTGGAGTCGTAGCCCTGGTCGGCGTTCCACAGCTTCGTCGTGACGAAGAGCTCCTCACGGGCGACACCGGAGGCTGCGACGGCCCTGCCCGTGCCCTCTTCGTTCTCGTAGATCGCGGCGGTGTCGATGCTCCGGTACCCGGACTCGATGGCTGTCGCGACCGCCTTCGCGGCCTCGTCGTCCGGCACCTGCCAGACACCGAAACCGAGCTGCGGCATCGCGACGCCGTTGTTGAGGGTGATGGAGGGGACCTTGCTCACGAGCGGTCGATCCTTACGTCGTCGGTTGGGATTCTCATGCTCAACGATCACGGGGCGCGATGCATTCCCTGTCGACCTGACGTTCGGCAACGCCTTACTGCCCCGCCCGGGATCGACGCGACACCGACTCGATACTGCTCCGACCCTATCCGGTCGGAACCATTGACCGAGTCTCATCAAAGCGTAACTCTGGAGCACATCGCTGAACAGTGAACACTCTTGTGAACGCAACGGTTGGTGATTGCGGTGAAAACGGCCACACCCCGCTCAATCCTGAAAGACGTCCTGCTCCAGCATGTTCACCTACGCACTCTCCCGGGGTGCCCAGCAGAGGTGCATCGACCGGCACTACAGCGCCGTCGCGCACCACGGCTATCGGGGCGTACTCGACAGGATGTCCATCGGTGCCGACGGCCTGACCGATCTCACCGACATCACAGTCGGCACCAATGTCGGTGACCACAGCTACTGCATCAACCGCACCAGGGCCACGAACGACTTCCGCGGCCTGGGCACCTTTCTCATCATGAACGAACAACTCCGAGCGAGGTCGAAGTGATGAATCCCTCCAGGCGAGCGTTACTCGGTGCGGCAATCGGCGGCGCCGTGGCGGCCACCGCCGGGCCCTCCGCCACCGCGCACGCGGCGAGCTGGCGACTGCGCTGGTCGCCCTCGGCGAGCAGCGGCGGACTCGGCGCCTTCGAGACTGTCGAGGACGACCGGGCCGACTCCCACCCGACGGGGCAGCCGCACATCCTCACCGAGGGCGACAACTTCCGGTTCAACATGCACACCGTCGACCGGGACACCTCGACGGACCGTCAGCGCCAGGAGGTGACCGGACTGCGCAGCAGCGGCAGTTCCTACCTCAAGTGGCTGCCCGGAGAGACCTGGCGGATCACGTACCGGATGTACATCCCCGGCTCGCTGAAGGCGACCACGACCTTCACGCACATCATGCAGATGAAGCAGCCGGGCACCGGCACCTCGCCGATCGTCGTGCAGTCTCTGCGCCGGGTGAACGGCGTGCAGACCATCGAGCTCAAGCTCGCCGTCGCCGACATCCTCGTCGGCCGCACCGACCTCGTGCCGCTGCAGAACAAATGGATCGACGTCGACTTCCGGATAACGGTCGGCGACGGTACAGCGGGCTCGGTCCGCTGGATTCTGAAGGACGGTTCGACCACCGTCATCGACAAGTCAAAGTCCGGTGCCGACACCTTCCTCGCCGACCGCGTACGGCCCAAGTGGGGCATCTACCGGTCGCTCGGCGACACCTCGGGATCGCTGCAGGACACCCATCTTCTGCTCACCGGCATGCGCGGCTACCAACTGGTCTGAGGAACTGATCCATGAGCACCGGCAGACGTCCGCCCGCCCGTGTGCCGCTCGTCGTCGCGCTGCTCACCGGCGCTCTCATCGGGATCAACCAGCTTGAGGACTCGGTGAGTTACGCGCGGTCCGATACCGAGCAGTGCGCACGGATCAAGGACTGCAGCGTGTACGTCAGCAGCGGCGGCACCGACTGGGGGAGCCCGGTGAAGTCCGGCACGCTGCCCAGCGCGCGCGGG
Organism: Streptomyces sp. NPDC037301; assembly: GCF_055602785.1. Classification (NCBI taxonomy): domain Bacteria; kingdom Bacillati; phylum Actinomycetota; class Actinomycetes; order Kitasatosporales; family Streptomycetaceae; genus Streptomyces; species Streptomyces sp. NPDC037301. The sequence goes on along the minus strand of NZ_JBVJWD010000028.1, from coordinate 56,655 downwards.
GTCGCGGTGTTCGACATCCCCGCGACCCGTGCCCGGCACGTCCGGCTGGAAGTCACCAGCACCTATGCCGCGTCCACGGACACGAGCCGCTACCACCGGTTGCGGATCGACGAGACCTGGATCGGCACGGCCCACCCGGGCGGCAACGCGACATCGGCGTCGAACGTCGGAAGGGTCACCGTGCGCGACGCCGACCGCCTCGACAGGAGGTAGAACGCCCTCTCGGGCGTGGGGCGGCGGGGTGACCCCGTCGCCCCGCCGGGCTGCCCGCGGTCCGCCCAACCCGCTGTCAGCTTCCGGGATTTGGGCCCGCGCGGGGCATTGACAGAACGAGCCCCAGGGAATCCCATGCAGTGTTGGTTAGGAACCTTTCCTAACGTCGAACCGGAAGGGATCACCGTGCACCCTGCCGCACCCCCACGCCGCATCGTGGCCGTCTTCGCCGGACTCAGTTGTCTGCTTCTGCCCCTGCTCGCCCAACTCCCGAAGGCCTCAGCCGCCACGGCCGCGTACGAGGCCGAGAACGCGAGCCTGTTCCAGGCGGCCGTGGCGACGAACCACACCGGATTCACCGGCACCGGCTTCGTCGACTACACCAATGTCGCCGGCTCGTCGGTGGAGTTCACGGTGAACGCCACCGCGGGCAGCACCTCGCTCGCCATCCGCTACGCCAACGGTACGACCACCAACCGCCCGATGGACATCAGCGTCAACGGGACGGTCGTCGCCTCCGGGGCAGCCTTCAACGGGACCGGCTCCTGGGACACCTGGGCGACGAAGACAGTCACCGCCCAGCTCGTCGCCGGAACCAACACGATCCGTGCCACCGCGACCACGGCGAACGGCGGCCCCAACCTCGACTACCTGGACAGCACAGACCCCGCCGCCGGTGGCCCCGCAGTGCCCTTCGGCAGCCACCGGTTCCCGTACGCCGCAGGAACGCTGAAGCCGACCGGCTCACAGTCCGCGCTCGACCAGGCCGTGATCAAGACGTACGACGCCTGGAAGTCCGCGTTCGTCAGGAAGAACTGCGGCAACGGCTGGTACGAGGTCATCTCGCCGGACGCCGACCACCCCTACGTCGCCGAGGCCCAGGGCTACGGCATGGTCGTCACCGCGACGATGGCAGGAGCCGACCCGGAGGCGAAGACCGTCTTCGACGGCATGGTGAAGTACATGCTCGCGCACCCCTCGGTCAACAACGCCAACCTTCTCGCCGCCGAGCAGGACGCCTCCTGCAAGAGCGTCGACGGCTCCGACTCGGCGACGGACGGGGACCTCGACGTCGCCTACGGGCTGCTCCTCGCCGACAAGCAGTGGGGATCCACGGGCACGTACAACTACAAGGATCTCGCGGTCAAGCACATCAACGCCATCAAGAAGAGCGAGGTCAACCCGACCACCCACCTCATGCTGCTCGGTGACTGGTCGGACTCCGGTGAGTCCCACTACTGGATGACCCGCTCCTCGGACTGGCTGATCGACCACTTCCGCGCCTTCCAGACGGCCACGGGCGACAGTACCTGGGAGACCGTGCGCACTGCCCATCAGAATCTGATCACCACTCAGCAGACCAAGTACGCGTCGAATACCGGCCTGTTGGCGGACTTCGTCGTCAACACGAACTCCACGCCCAAGCCCGCTGCGGGTGAGGTGCTCGAAGGCCCCAACGACGGCGACTACTCCTGGAACGCCTGCCGCGACCCGTGGCGCATCGGCGCGGACGCCGTCACCAGTGGGGACGCGGCCTCGCTCGCCGCGGCACGCAAGCTCAACTCCTGGATCAAGTCCAAGACCGGCGGCGACCCGAACAGGATCGTCACCGGCTACCACCTGAACGGCACGGCGTTCGACAGCGGCGACGACATGGCATTCACCGCCCCGTTCGTCGTGACCGCGTTGACCGACCCCGGCTCCCAGGCCTGGCTCGACGCGCTCTGGAGCAAGCTCGCCGCCACCTCGATCGACCCACAGCTCTACTACGGCGGGAGCGTCCAGCTGCAGTCGATGATCGTCGCATCCGGCAACTACTGGGTTCCCTGAAGGAGGTTCAGATGAAGGCCAGCACACTCACCACGTTACGAGGAAGAGTGGCCGCGCTCGCGGTCATGCTGCTCTGCACAGGTCTGGTGCAGGCGGTGCCGCAATCCGCCTCCGCGGCGGCCACCCGCTACGAGGCGGAGTCCGCGACGATCGTCCAGGGCGCCGCCGAGTCCAACCACTCCGGCTACTCCGGGACGGGCTTCGTCAACGGCGACAATGTCGTCGGCAGCTATGTGGAGTTCACGGTCACCGCGGCCTCTGCCGGGACCGGACAGATCGCCATCCGGTACTCCAACGGCACGACGGCCGGCCGGCCCGCGGACGTGGCCGTGGGCGGCACGGTCGTCTCGGCCGCCCGCGCCTTCGACGCCACCGCCGACTGGAACACCTGGGCCACCTCCACCCTGACCACCCCGGTCAAGGCAGGCAGCAACAAGATCCGGCTGACGTCCACGACGGCCAACGGGCTGCCCAACCTCGACTACATCGACTTCACGGTCACCTCATCGGACACACAAGCACCCACCCCACCCGGCCGGCCGAGCTGCTCGGCGATCACCGAGGACAGCCTCACGCTGAACTGGGACGCCGCCACCGACAACGTGGGCGTCGCCGCGTACGACATCTACGAACACGGCAACAAGTTCGCGGAGGCGGCGGGCACTGCCACGACGAAGAACCTGACCGGGCTCACCCCCAATACCACGTACAACATCACATTGTTCGCGCGTGACGCGGCCGGCAATGTGTCGTCGGTCAGCCCGATCGTGGACTGCACCACCCTGCCCAGCTCCGACACCACCGTGCCCTCGGCACCCGGCACCCTGTCCACCTCGGGCCTCACCGCGAACAGCGTTGTCCTGAACTGGGGAGCGTCGACGGACGACAAGGCCGTCACCGCCTACGAGGTACGCAGCGGCAGTACCGTCTACAAGGCCGTGACCGGTGCCCCGCCGGCCACCACGACCACCCTCACCGGGCTCGCCTGCGCCAGCCCGTACACCCTGGACGTCGTTGCCAAGGACGCGGCGGGCAATGTCTCACCTCCGAGCAACACGGTCACCTTCAACACCCCGGCCTGCGCCGGCGACGGCGGCGTTCCGTCGGACATCGCCACCGTCTCCACCGGCTGGTCCATCCCCTGGGGCACCTACTGGATGCCCGACGGCAAGACCGCGCTGGTGACCGAACGGGACAGCTTCAAGGTCTTCAAGGTCACCCCCGGCGGCACCAGGACCCAGGTCGGTGCCGTGCCGGGCGCGGTCACGACCAACGGTGAGGGCGGCCTGCTCGGTGTCGCCGTCGACCCCAAGTGGTCCACCAACCACTACGTGTACTTCATGCACACCGCGTCCGAGGGCAACCGCGTCGCCCGCATGACATACGACGGCAGCTCGCTCGGCGGATACACGGTCCTGCTCCAGGGGATCAAGAAGAGCAGGTACCACAACGGCGGACGGCTCGCCTTCGGCCCCGACGGCTACCTGTACGCGTCGACCGGCGAGGCCCAGACCCCCGACCTCGCGCAGGACAAGAACTCGCTCAACGGCAAGATCCTCCGGATGACCACGGACGGCAAGGCCGCCCCCGGCAACCCGTTCGGCAACTACGTCTACAGCTACGGCCACCGCAACCCGCAGGGCCTCGCCTTCGACGGCAAAGGACGCCTGTGGGAGGCGGAGTTCGGCGACAGCAAGAAGGACGAGCTCAACCTCATCAAGCCGGGCAACAACTACGGCTGGCCCGTCTGCGAGGGCAGCTGCTCCACCGCCGGCATGACCGACCCGAAGAAGACCTGGAACATCTCCGAGGCCTCGCCCAGCGGGATCGCCATCGTCCGCAATGTCATCTACATGGCCGCGCTGAAGGGCGAACGGCTGTGGCGGGTGCCGATCACCGGTGACACCGAGAACCTCGGCACGCCGACCGCGTACTACGTCGGTACGTACGGGCGGCTGCGCACGGTCACCAAGGTGCCCGGCCAGGACCAGCTCTGGCTCTCCACCACCAACTGCGACAACAACGGAGGCGAACCGGACGGCGCGGACAAGCTGTTCCGCATCTCGATCACCTAGCAGGCGCTCAACCGCTGAGGTACGGCCGTGCCTCAGCGGTACAGCGCGTCGACCTCCGCCGCGTACGCCGTCTCGATCGCCTTGCGCTTCAGCTTCAGGGACGGCGTGAGGAGACCGTGCTCCTCGCTGAACGGATGCGCCAGAATCCGGAAGGTACGGATCGACTCGGCCTGCGACACTGCTGTGTTGGCGGCCACCACCGCGCGCCGGACCTCCATCTCCAGGTCCGGATCCCGTACCAGATCCCCCGGCTTCAGGGGCGGCCGCCCCTGCATGGAGAGCCAGTGGTCCACCGATTCCTGGTCGACCGTGACCAGGGCCGCGATGTACGGCCGGTCGTTGCCGACCACGATGCACTGCGCGACCAGCGGATGTGCCCGCACCCGCTCCTCCAGACCGGCCGGCGAGACACTCTTGCCGCCGGACGTCACCAGGATCTCCTTCTTCCGCCCGGTGATCGTCAGATAGCCGTCCTCGTCGAGCGCCCCCAGATCCCCGGTGGCCAGCCAGCCGTCGCGCAGTACCGCGTCGGTGGCCTTCGGGTCGCCGAGATAGCCCGCGAAGACATTGCCGCCGTGCACCCACACCTCGCCGTCCTCGGCGATGTGCACGCTGGTGCCGGGGATCGGCTGCCCGACCGTGCCGTACCGGGTGCGCTCCGGCGGATTGGCGGTGGCCGCCGCGGTCGACTCGGTCAGCCCGTACCCCTCGTACACCGTGACGCCCGCGCCTTCGAAGAACAGCCCGAGCTGCCGCTCCATCCCCGAACCGCCGGACATGGCGTGCCGGATCCGGCCGCCCATCGCCTCGCGCACCTTCTTGTACACGACCTTGTCGAAGAACTGGTGCTGCATCCGCAGCCCGGCGGACGGCCCCGGACCGGTCCCGAACGCCCGCGCCTCCGTCGCCTCGGCGTACTTCACCGCGATGTCCACGGCCTTGTCGAACGGCCCGACCCGGCCATCCGCCTCGGCCTTGCGCCGGGCGGCGTTGAAGACCTTCTCGAAGATGTATGGCACCGCCAGGATGAACGTCGGCCGGAACGACACCAGGTCCGGCATCAGGGCCTTCGCCGACAGCTCCGGCTGATGACCCAGCTTCACCCGGCCGCGGACCGCCGCGACCTCGACCATGCGGCCGAAGACATGTGCCAGGGGCAGGAAGAGCAGGGTCGCAGCCTCGTCGCCCGGCTTGGAGTGGAAGACCGACTCCCAGCGGGCGGCCATGGTGTCCGTCTCGAACATGAAGTTGGCATGCGTGATCACGCAGCCCTTGGGGCGTCCCGTCGTGCCCGAGGTGTAGATGACGGTCGCCACCGACTCGGGCGTCACCGCGCGCCGGTGGCGGTGCACCACCTCGTCCTCGACACGGGCACCCGCGTCGACGAGCTCGGTCACCGCGTCGGCGTCCAACTGCCAGAGCCGCTTGAGCTGCGGCAGCCGGTCGATCACCGACGCGACCGTCATCGCATGGTCCTCGTGCTCGACCACGATGGCGGACACATCGGCGTCGTGCAGCATCCAGAAGACCTGTTCGGCCGAGGACGTCGGATAGACCGGTACGGACTGGGCGCCGACCGTCCACAGCGCGAAGTCGAGGAGTGTCCACTCGTAACGCGTACGCGACATCAGGGCCACCCGGTCGCCGAATCTGACGCCGTGCGCGATCAGCCCCTTGGCGAGCGCCAGCACCTCGTCGCGGAACGTTGCCGCAGTGACATCCTGCCAGCGCCCGCTCGCGTCTTTTCGGCCGAGCGCGACCCGGTGCGGATCTTCCTCGGCGTAGTCGAACACCACATCGGCCAGCCCGCCTACGAGGGGCGCGGCCGCCATGGGTGGGACAGTGAACTCGCGCAATGACCTGCTCCTTGTGGCGCTCCGCACAGCGCCGTGACGCTACCCCACCGGGCGGCGCGGCGGGAGGGCCCCGTAACGGCGGACAATGTGGCATATGCACAGGTCAGCCACCGAAATCCGGCCAGATGGGCAAGGCTCGGGCGCGGCTGAGACCGCGGAGTAAGAGGGCGGCGCCGGAATCTCCACCGAATCTGTACGCCGCTGTCACTTCCGTTTCGAGCGGGTACGAAGGTATTGGTCCGCAGACGAGCCCGCAGACGGGCCCGCACATACCTGACCCGGCCCAGTCGGGCGCGGAATTGAGGCTGCCGTTCGTTCTCCCCGTCCAGGCGTGCGGTCATGCGCCGTCCCGGCCACTGATCGAACCGATTGTGCCGACACTGCGGATCAGCCGGTCGCCGCCCGCCAGGATCGCCGCCGCCAGGGCGTCCGCGGCCTCCTGTGCCCCGTCCCGGCGGCGGCCGTGTAGCAGGACGAAATCCACATCGCCCAGCTCCGGCAGGCCCGCTCTGGCCGGCACCGGCGCCAGACCCGGCGGGACCAGCCCCCGACTGTGAGCCATCACGCCCAGGCCCGCATGAGCCGCAGCGATCAGTCCGCTGAGGCTGGTGCTCGTACAGGCGACACGCCAGGACCGGCCGTGCTCCTCCAGAACCTCCAGAGCACGGGCCCGGGTGATGCCCGGCGGTGGGAAGAGGATCAGCGGAACCGGACGGTCCGGGTCGATCCGCAGCTGCGGTGCACCGATCCAGGTCAGCGCGTCCTGCCAGACCAGCTCGCCGTGCGTGTCGCCGACGCGCCGCTTGGCGAGCACCAGATCGAGCCGGCCCGCGGCCAGCCGCTGGTGCAGCGTCCCGGAGAGCTCCACCGTCAGCTCCAGCTCGACCTCCGGGTGGTCGCGGCGGAACGACTCCAGGATCTCCGGCAGCCGCGTCAGTACGAAGTCCTCGGAGGCCCCGAACCGCAGCCGTCCGCGCAGCCGGGTGCCGGTGAAGAAGGTCGCGGCCCGCTCATGGGCCTCAAGTATCGTCCGGGCGAAACCGAGCATCGCCTCACCGTCCACGGTGAGATCGACCCGGTGCGTGTCCCGGGTGAACAACTGCCGCCCCGTCGCATCCTCCAGGCGCCGCACATGCTGGCTCACCGTGGACTGCCGCACACCCAGCCGGCGGGCCGCCTGGGTGAAGCTCAGTGTCTGGGCGACGGCGAGAAAGGTACGCAACTGCGCGGGGTCGTACATAGCCCCCAGGCTATCGCGAACCATGATGACAGTGAGAACGGTATGCCGGATTCTCGATCGCGATGATCAAGAGCAGGATGGAGAGGGTACGACCAGAACACAAGAGAACATGTGGAGCACATGAGCCGCCGCACCCTGAAACCGCCGTCCTGGCTGCCGATCGACCCGTACATCCTGGCGCTGATCGGCACGGTCGTGCTGGCGGCGATACTGCCCGCATCGGGGACTGCCGCCGATGTGGCGGGCGGCGCCTCGACCGGAGCCGTCGCCTTTCTCTTCCTCCTGTACGGCGCCCGCCTCTCCACCGCCGAGGCACTCGACGGCCTCAAGCACTGGCGGCTCCACCTCACCGTCCTCGTCTGCACCTTCGTGGCGTTCCCACTGCTCGGTCTCGCGGGCAAGGGGCTGGTGCCGTACGTCCTGACGCCGCAGCTCTACAGCGGCTTCCTCTTCCTGTGCCTCGTCCCCTCGACGATCCAGTCGTCGATCGCCTTCACCTCGATCGCCCGCGGTAATGTGCCCGCGGCGATCTGCGCGGGCTCCTTCTCCTCGATCGCCGGGATCTTCCTCACACCGCTGCTCGCCGCCGCGCTGCTGGGCAACAGCGGCGGTGGATTCTCGGCCGATGCGCTGCTGAAGATCGGGGTCCAGCTGCTGCTGCCGTTCGTCGCCGGGCAGTTGCTGCGGCGCTGGATCGGTGGCTTCATCACCCGTCACAAGAAGGTCCTCGGCTATGTCGACCGCGGCTCTATCCTGCTCGTCGTCTACACGGCATTCAGCGAGGGCATGGTCGCGGGCATCTGGCACCAGGTCACCCCGGCCAGGCTCGGGGTGCTGCTCGGCGCCGAGGTGGTGCTGCTGGCGCTGATGCTCGCGCTGAGCTGGTACGGGGCGAAGCGGCTCGGCTTCGACCGTGGGGACCGGATCGCCATCCAGTTCGCCGGCTCGAAGAAGAGCCTGGCCTCCGGGCTGCCGATGGCGAGCGTCCTGTTCGGGGCGCAGGCGTCCCTCGCCGTATTGCCGCTCATGCTCTTCCACCAGATGCAGCTGATGGTGTGCGCGGTGATCGCCAAGCGCCGCTCGCGCGATCCGCAGGAGGAGAACCGGGAGAACGGTGCGGTGTCACGGGAGCCCGTCACGGTGAGCTGAGGGTGCGCCCGGAACTCCGTCCGGGGGCGGGACCGGCCGGCGCAGGGGGCGCTCCCCGCCGGCCGGATCCCTGCCCCGCGCAGCCGGGCGAGGCGCCTCAGCCCTGGCCTACCGTCGCCTCCAGGGCGATGCGGTGCTCACCCGCGTACACGTTCATGGAAGGACCCCGCAGAAAACCGACCAGGGTCAGTCCGGTCTCGGCCGCCAAGTCGACGGCGAGGGACGACGGTGCCGAGACCGCTGCGAGCATCGGGATCCCGGCCATCACCGCCTTCTGGGCCAGCTCGAACGAGGCTCGCCCCGACACCAGCAGAATCGCCCGGGACAGCGGCAGCCGGTGGTCGGTCAGAGCCCGGCCGACGAGCTTGTCGACCGCGTTGTGCCGGCCGACGTCCTCCCGGACGTCGAGCAGCTCACCCGTCTCGGAGAACAGTGCCGCCGCGTGCAGGCCCCCGGTCCGGTCGAAGACCCGCTGCGCGGCGCGCAGCCGGTCGGGGAGGGCGGCGAGCAGGGCGGGCTCTACCCGGACCGGGGGAGCGTCGGCGACCGGATGCCGGGTGGTGGTGCGCACCGCGTCGAGGCTCGCCTTGCCGCACAGCCCGCAGGACGACGTGGTGTACACATTGCGTTCGAGTGTGATGTCGGGGACCGGGACGCCGGGGGCGAGCTTCACATCCACGACGTTGTACGTGTTGACGCCGTCCGCCGTGGCCCCGGCGCAGTAGACGATTCCCTGCACCTCGGAGCCGTCACCGATCACGCCCTCGCTCACCAGGAAGCCCGCCGCCAGCGCGAAGTCGTCGCCCGGCGTGCGCATCGTGATGGCGAGCGGCTTGCCGTTCAGCCGGATCTCCAGGGGCTCCTCGGCGACGAGCGTGTCGGGGCGCGTGGAGACGGCCCCGTCCCGGATACGGATGGTGCGGCGGCGCTCGGTGACCCGTCCCATAGCGGTTAAACCCGATTCTGTACGTGTTGGAAGCCGAACCGGCCCTTGATGCAGAGGTTGCCGTGGGTCACCGGATTGTCGTGCGGAGAGGTGGCCTTGGCGATCTCATTGTCCTGCACATGGAGTGTGACATTGCAGCCGGCACCGCAGTACGCGCAGATGGTGGTGGTCTCCGTCTGGGCCTGTTCGTCCCAGGTCCCGCCCGCGCGCATATCGAATACGGCCCTGAAGGAGAGCGCGCCGGTGGGGGCACACCTCGATGCGGTTGCCGCAGTGGACCTCGGCGCCGCCGCGGTGGAGCGTGGCCCCGACACGGGCGCCGATGGCACCGGCGCCGACAACTGCGACTTTCACGGGCTCTCCGTTCGGTGAGTGGACCGAGGAGTGGACCGGGCGAGGGAACAGGAGACGATGGCAAGTCGACAGAATATTGTCTACAGTATGCCTTCTGGGTGGTCAAGGCTGTTGCCAAGCCTCCAATGACCGGGTGCTAATCCTGTGGGATCACGTGCCCCTGTACCGGGCAGTAGCGACCAAGACTGGATGGTTCCTGCCCTATGTAGCGAGGGGATCTTGTACATGACCGGCTCACGTGTCGTGGCGCTCGGCCACTATCAGCCCGCCAAGGTGCTCACCAACGATGATCTGGCGGCCATGGTCGACACCAGTGACGAGTGGATCACCAGTCGCGTCGGCATCAAGACCCGCCATGTCGGAGGCCCTGGCGAGCCGGTGGACGAGATGGCCGCGCACGCGGGGGCCAAGGCGCTCGCCGCGGCGGGGCTGCAGCCCGCCGAAGTCGATCTGGTTCTTGTCGCGACCTCCACCGCGATCGACCGTTCACCGAGCATGTCGGCCCGGGTCGCCGCCCGGCTCGGCATGGGCTCGCCCGCGGTGATGGACATCAACGTCGTCTGCTCCGGCTTCACGCACGCCCTCGCCACCGCCGACCACGCGATCAGGGCGGGCGCGGCCGAGCGCGTCCTCGTCATCGGCGCCGACAAGATGGCGGACATCGCGGACTGGACCGACCGCAGCACCTGTGTCCTGCTCGGCGACGGAGCCGGTGCGGCGGTCGTCGTCGCGGACCCGGACGGCGGCGACCGGCCCGGGATCGGCCCTGTGCTGTGGGGTTCGGTGCCGGAGATGGGGAACGCGGTACGGATCGAGGGGACGCCCCCGCGGTTCGCGCAGGAGGGGCAGTCCGTATACCGCTGGGCCACCACGCAGCTGCCGCCCATCGCCCGCAGGGTGTGCGAAAAGGCCGGCGTCGCCCCCGAGGATCTGGCCGCAGTGGTACTGCATCAGGCCAATCTGAGGATCATCGAACCGGTCGCCAGGAAGATCGGTGCGGTCAACGCGGTCATCGCCCGGGATGTCGTGGATTCCGGCAATACGTCCGCGGCTTCTATCCCGATGGCCCTGTCCAAGCTGGTGGAGCGCGGCGAGGTGCACAGCGGCGAGCCGGTGCTGCTTTTCGGCTTTGGCGGGAATCTCTCGTACGCGGGTCAGGTGATCCGCTGTCCCTGAGGGGCGTCGTGCTCGGTAGACTGTAGACGATAAGCAATTGCTCGTCGGCCGGAGGGGGACCGCGAAGTTGTCCACAGGACTGCCGCAAGGGGCTGTGCCGAAGCTGGAGCGGCCCGGTCCGCTACGCGAGCGTGTGTACGAGGCGCTGCTCGAGCTCATAACGACGCGTGCGCTCCGTCCCGGCCAGCATCTGGTCGAGAGCGAGCTGGCCGGCCATCTCGGAGTGTCCAGGCAGCCGGTGCGGGAGGCACTGCAGCGGCTGAACACCGAGGGCTGGGTCGATCTGCGGCCCGCCCAGGGGGCGTTCGTCCATGAGCCCACCGAGGACGAGGCGGACCAGCTGCTCTCGGTCCGCACCCTCCTGGAGGCCGAGGCCGCCCGTCTTGCCGCGGCCAACTCCGGCACCGCCGGGATCGCGGCCCTGGAGGAGCTCTGCGCCAAGGGCGAGCAGGCTGTCGCCGACGACGACGTGGACCTGGCGGTCGCCACCAACGCGGCCTTCCACGCCAAGGTCATGGAGCTGGCGGGCAATGTCGTCCTCTCCGGGCTCGCCGGGCAGGTGGACCGCCGGGTGCGCTGGTACTACACCCCGGTGGCCCGCCGGCGCGGCACCCAGTCCTGGATCGAGCACCGCTCGCTCATCGCGGCGATCTCCTCGCGCGACGAACAGCGGGCCACGGAGATCATGCGGGCGCACACGGAACACACGCGCAAGACGTACCACCAGCGCGAAGAGAGCTAGCGCGCGGCCGGACAGACACCGCAGGCATCTAACTCGTCAAGTTGGGCGGCTCGTTGTTCGAGTGCGTATCGGTAACATCATGGACATGCCCGACGTGTGGATCGGCCTTGGCGCTGCTGCTCAGCGGCGGAACTGGTTGTGGACTGGTTTCCTGACGCTTCTCTGTGCCGGTACAGCGGTAGCAGTGGCCTTGACCGCGCCGACGTCGAACCGATGGTGGTGGGGCGGTGGCGTGGGTGTTGCCTGGTTGGCCTCGTTCTTCTACATGATCAATCGCGGCTGCGGCCGAACGCTCCTGACCACGAGTGGAATGGAGTTCCGCACCTTCGTCAGCCGGCGCTCGGTTTCATGGAACGAGATTGCCCGGATCGAGAAGCGGCAGCACCGCACGCGCAGCGGATTCTGGTGGGACGTACAGGCTGTCCGGGGTCGCGGGCGTTCACTCACGATTCCGGGGTCTTTGCAAACCGGAGCCGGGACGTGGAGTTCGAGCAAAAACTGGCCATCATTCACGAGCGCTGGTCCCGTGCAGTCGTCGGCTGAAGGAGCTCAGGCCGCGAAAGCCTCGGTGGTCGTTGGGAAAGCGACTGCTTCGTTGTAGTGCTGCCCGTGCTGGAGGCAGTGGTAGAGCTGCCCGAGCATGCGGTTGAAGAGGTTCCGGTGGGCGGATGCGTGCCAGTCTCCGTGGTCGTCGCGGCGCCTGCGGTAGTGGATTTTGGCGCCGGGCGAGGCGTTGGGGGCGTAGAAGGCCCAGAGGTAGCCGACGTGGTTGAGGCGGTCGTTTTTCACCCACCGTCGGGTGACGCACTGCTTCCGGTCGATGTCGAAACCGAAGGACGACCGCAGCAGCCCGTGGATGTCCGAGGTGTTATGGATCAGGTCGAGCAGGTGATCACTTGAGGCCATGGGCATGGACAATTGGGCATGGACAATAGTGAGTGCCGCTGACACGCAAGGTTCAGGACGAACAGCGGGCCCGTGGCCAGGCCGTGGCGCGACCGTGATGGATGACGTACTCCGCATCCGCTCCGGATGTCGGGCCAACCTCCATCCGGGGCCGCTCGAACTCGTTTGCAACATCGCCTGCCCCGCAGACACCGCAAGTCATTCTGAAGCCATCAGTAAGGGCTCGCAGATAAACAACCTGCGCGCGAGCATCGCGCTGATCTGGGACGTGAAGTCCCAGAGTGAACAAGTTAATTCTCTAAGGCCGAAACCTGCTGGGTCAGTTCGTCTTGACCACCCCTGCCTCGGGACGGCGGATTTCAACGGCGGATCGTGTGCCCCTGATGCGGACAGGTCGAAAAGCAACTGGCGGCGGAAGCAACCCAGGTGCTGCCCGCGAGGGCCGGTTCAGGAGCGCTCACGATTGCCGAAGTCGATTTTCACGGTGAAGACGTAGCCGGCGTCAACAGCTTCGGCGCCCGTGGCGGCGTCTGCGGGGGTGACGGTGAGGATGGACCGGCAATGTCATATAGCCGGTGGCGGGTCGGTTTGGGTGAGGCGCAGTCCGCAGCCGAGAGATCTCCAGGTCTGGGGAGGTGGCGGGCCGTACCCCTGACTGCTTTCCTGCAGCAGCACGGTCAGCAGTCGGCTGTTGGCCGTCTCGTTGCTGAGTGTCGCCCCCGTGTGCTCGGACACTGCCCGCAGTACGGGGTCCCATCCGGGGAATTCCTCCGCGGCTTCGCTTCGCCAGAGTTCGACAGCGTCCCACCATGGGTGCGGTGGTTCGGGTCGGGTGCCGACCATACCGGGCCGGAATCGTTCTGTACGGCGCCCATCGCACCAAGACTCGAACCTCTGCTGGCCGCGCGCGTCCTGCTGAAGGCTGAGTGTTTCGGTGCCCTGGGAGAGCCGGGTCAGCAGAGCGGTCGTGTGGCCGAGCCAGCCCCACTGCTCAAGGCAGAATGACCAGTCGCCGATGGCGCCGATGCGCAGGACCGTTGCCGCGAGTCCTTCGTCGCTGATTCGCTGGCCGAGTCCGTCCGCTTCCCGCAGGTCCAGCAGTCGTGCCTCCTCGGGCCGGGCGCCGTACCGGGTGAGCAGCTCTGACGGGTCCAGGCTGTGGGTGAACGTCAGGCACCACATGATTTCGTGGTCAACCCAGGAGGCCGACGGCCGGGGTTCCGTGTGATCGCTTTGCACTGTGGTGCCTCCTAGCTGGGCGGGGGGGGGGGGGGGGGGGGGGGGGGGGGGGGGAGGCCGAGTTGGACGAGAGGGGAACCG
>NZ_JBVJWD010000028.1:0-42840 GCF_055602785.1 Streptomyces sp. NPDC037301 | reverse complement strand
ACTCCTCCCCCCCCCCCCCCTCCCCCCCCCCCCCCCCCCCCACCCCCCCCCCCCCCCCCCCCCCCCCCCCCCCCCCCCCACGACGCTGGCCGAGGTGAGGGCTATCTCGTAGGGCGTGGCTCGTTCGAGCGGGGGCGTGGATGGGGCGAGCGATCCGATGGACTTGACGGCCAGGATGACGGTGTCCGGATCGTCGAGGACGTCCTGCGCCCACCGGGTCACCGCACGACGTGTTGCTCGGGCGTCGTCGGGATGCGGTCGCGTAGAGAACGCGACTGCACGATCCGCATAGTAGACCGGAGAAGGCGCATACACGGTCTCGTGCCACCCACGCTCCGTGCTGCCCGTGCTCGCGGTGCGCCCGGGGATGGTGACCTGCTGTGGAGGGTCAAGCGCGTAGGCATCAGGACGGAATAGGTCTGGCGGGTGCAGCCCCGCTGCTTTGAGCTGGGCGACGTTGCGCAGCCCCTTCGGTAGGTGCGGGTACTGCTGCAGCAGGCTCCTCAAGATTTCGCTCGGTTGACCCTCCGGGCTCTCGACATACTCCGGCGCCCCGAAGCCGGCGGGGATAGCGCCGCACACCATGTGTTGCGCCCCTACCGGGCTGAAAGGAACGTCATCGAAATCTATGAACATGTAAGTCAGTTGACTCCATCATGGTGTGGTAGGCCATCGGCGAACCCATCCAACGGGCAGTTGCTGGTGCCCTCCAGTGAGCCTCCGCCAACTTGAAGTCGCAGGTCAAAGGGCTGGCGTGACGGTCTTCCTGGGTGCTCACGCTGGTCGTGGGTGGCAGTCTGCGGAGTAGATCGTCCGTCAGCTTGTCGCTTAACGTCTGGTGTCGAACACGACTGGAACTTGATCAGTGGACTGTAAGTGGCTTCGAGGGGTGCTGTGGATCTCGGCTCTGTGATCATCGCGGTGGCAGGTGTGGCCGGAACACTGGGGGGATCGTTCCTTACTCAACGTGCCTCTGAACGGGCAAAACGTCGGGAGATAGAGCTGGTTCGGGACCATGAAGAGGTCCGCGAGAACCTACTTCTCCGACGCACCTGCTATGTGGAGCTCAATCGGGATGCACGTCAGTTCACAACGGCGCTCAGCCAGTTTCTGCATGTCATGCAGGAACGTAGGGTTGAGGAGCCCGACCGGGCAGAACTCGATGAGGCAAAAAGAGCCCATCGCGACACGTATTCCCAAGCGCAGATGATCGTCCCTGACGACGTGCTCGTATCTGCGAGTGAGGTCAACAAAGCCCTGAACAGGGTATACGGCCAGGTCAAACGTCTTGAGCGAGAAGAGCCCGAACCTGGGGAGACGATGGCCGCTGCGTTCCGGGCTCAGGCGGAGCTCTGGGACCTGCTGCGGGCCCTGAGGACCGTGATGCGCCGTGACCTTGCGGTGGCCTCTGTGAGTGACGATGCGTCGGTGTATCTCCCTAACCAGCTGGCCGATCCTCGAAGCAGACGTTGAATCACAAGCTCAGCGGTTGACTTCGAGGTTCGTCAGGGCGAGCAGGGCGTGCAGGAGGTGGGTGGCGCGGGCGGGGTTGGTGCGGAGTTTGGTGAGGGTCCGCCAGTTCTTGAGGTGAGCGAAGCCGTGTTCGACCGGTGCGCGTCCGGTGGCGAGGATTCGGTCGGCGGTCTTCTGGCCGGGGGTGAGCTTGTGGGCCCGGGTGGCGGTGAAGCCGGTGACGATCACGGGGGCGCGTATGTCGTTGTCCAGGCCGCGGAAGCCGAGGTCCGCGAGAGCGCCGAGACCGGCGGCGCGCAGGTGGGCCAGGACATGGTCGTGGCGGGCGGCGGTGATGTCGTGGGTGCGACCGGGCCGGGGGTTCGCCTTGCCGGGGCGGCGCTGCAGCGCGCAGGAACCGGCTCTTCGGCACTTTCGGCTGCCGAAGAGCCAGCGCTACGGGGCCGTTGACGCTCCTCAGATGCGCTGTGCGGTCAGCCTCTTTCCATCTGCCCCAAGGACCAGAATGTTCCTGGCGGTACCGTCCCGGCCGTGATCGCCGTCCCACCACTCGACGAAACTCTGGGCAAGCGATTCAGATCCAGGATTTCCGGACCCTGCCGAGTAGTCCGTGCTCAACTCAACGTCATAGTCCTGTTCGGTCAGTTGGACTGTGGCCAGCATGCGGACGTGGTCGACTTGCTGCGCCTCACCCTTGGTGCGAGCCCAGGCACGGTACCGCTCCAGCATCTTTGCATCCGTGGTCCGCTTGGTCATGGGGCCGGTGGGCAACTGCTCAGGGGCGTTGGCGACGCCGTTGAGGCAACCTCGCACCCAGGAGCCACGATCCATCTCGGCGGCGCTGCCGGCCTGCAGGGCCCGGCGGGTACAGCCGCCCCATACGGTCTCGCGCACGGCCGCCCCCTTGCCCGAGGAGTCGTAGACGGCCTTGCCCGCGGTGTATCCGGCACGGTAGGCAGCAACGTACTCAGGTACGGCAGACGAGCGGGACTCGGGCGCAGGGCCGTCGAAGGGCTTACCGCTGCCGCAACCGACTAGGCCGATTAACGCGGCGGCAGTCATACCGAGTACACGGCCTGAGCGATGATTCATTACTCCCCCTGGGTGCGGACTGTTACCCAATGAGATGGCATGGCGGGCTCATAGGTCGCACCGGGTCGCTCACCTCAAGAATTGGTGGACCCTCACCAAACTTCGCACCGACCCCGCCCGCGCCACCCACCTCCTGCGCGCTCTGCTCGTCCTGACGAACCTCGAAGTCAACCGCTGACAAACGATCTACGCCGCAGACTGCCGCCCACGACCAGGGTGAGCACCCCGAGAGCTGGTCATACCAGCCATTTGACCTGCGACTTCAAGTTGACGGAGGCTCAGTGAACCGCGCACGTTGCGGAGCATCGCGCTGTCCGCTGGGGGCAGCGGTAGTTTGCCACGGTACGCGGCGTGCCTTCCTCGCCTGTTCTGGTGGCGGGGACCGAGTAGACAGGACTTGATTCCAGCCGGGCTGAGACTTCACCGCTTCTGCGGGCCTTCGGCATCCCTACGGCTCGATACCGCGACTCGCGCGATCACGGACAAGGCCAGCTCACGATCCTCGCGAACGACAAGCCAACCCTTGTCAAGGAGCGATTGCAGCAGTGGGCGGACCTCTGCTCCTAGCTCCTCAGCCAGGTCGTCATCCGTGGGGGAATGGCCAGCGTGAACGAAGCCGGCGAGATGGAAGACGACGGCCTCCTCCTCCGAGGTGATGTTGAAGTCCATGAGGTGAAGGTATGCGAGCCCCTTGGCCGCAGCACGCCGGCGGCCCTACGGCAGGGAAGCACGCATGGTCATCCTGCTCACGCGACAAGCCTTGGTGCGGCATGATCTATAGCCGAACTACCGGCGACACAGAGGGACATGGCCATGAAGGAACCTGCGCAGGGACAGGGTCGGAGGAGCTAGGCCATGGACCACCCATCTTGGCCCCTCGTCATCTTCGGCGCTGGTGGGACGGTGCTTCCGGTGCTGGTGACGCTGGTGACTCGCTTCCTCCTCAGGAAGAGGACACTCGACGCCTCGCTTAGGCGGGTAATGCTGCAAGGAAGGTTCTCAGACATTCCTCGGCCGAAGGACGGGCACCATGGCTGAGGGAAACAGCACGGCCGCAGGCACAGGGAAGAAGCGCAAGCCAGTCATCACAGCGGCCGATGTCAGCGGGGCAAGCATCGCCACACTCATGGTCTCGGTCGGCGTCTCGCTCGGAACCAACACCTGGCCCGGAAAGATCTGCACCTGGTCGTCACCCTGGCTGGTCCTCATCCTGCCCTGGCTGATCGGCGTACTGATCGACGCTGCCGACGCCAAGCTGAAGTACTGGCAGTACAAGGTGCGCCGGAAGCAACTACTTCAGCTCGCCGAGAGCACGAAGAACCCGGCACAGAAGAAGAAGCTGCTGGAACTCGCGCACGCGGCTGACATGGAGCACGCCGAACGCATCTTGGAAAGCATGCGAGGAGTTGCCGCCGAAACGGCCGAGCCTTAGCTTAGTCGCCGAGGACCCGCTCCCACAGCAGCCCGTCCCGCCAGCTCCCGTCGAGAAAGATCGAGGAGTGCCCGCCGTACGGGCTGAACCCGTTGCGGCGCAGCACCCGCTGCGACGGCAGATTCTCCAGATTGGTGGACGCCTCGGCGCGGTGCAACCCGAGTTCGTCCCTCATCACCCGGAGTACAAGCCCGACGGCGTGCCCGGCGTGCCCTTGATTCTGGGCGACGCTGGCGATCCAGTATCCGATGGAGCCGCGGCGCAGGTGCGGCTGCGGCAGGATGCCTCCGACGGTGACCTGCCCGATCACCTGGTCGTCGGCGAGCACCACGCCCGGCCAGACCGCGCCGGCCCGGTATCCGGCCAGCAGGCTGTCGATCCGCTCCGCCTGGCCCTCCGGGGTGAAGAAGTCGGCCGGCTGGGCCGGTTCCCACGGCCGGAAAGCCTCGAAGTCCCGCACCCGATGCGCGGTGATCGGGGCGGCGTCGGTGGGCTCGATCAGGCGGATCCTGGTGCTGCTGCGCATGGCTGATCCTCGTCGCGGTGCGCCGGATGAGACGGCCGGCCTATGCGAGGGTGCCCGCGCCGCCGCATCCTACGCCCGCCGGAGGATCGAGTCGATCGCGCAGCTCGTGTTCTCGCCGAACAAGTCCAGGTACCGGGTGTCGAGCTGGTACTGATGCGGGCTGCTCCGGAGGAACTCCCGGAGGGTAACCCGCTTCGCCAGGCTGTCCTCGACCAGTAGGTAGTCACCGGCGGCGCCAAGCCGAACGTATGCATCCACCCGGCACCGTGCACGGCCACCACCACTCGAACGATCTGCCGGACTGCTCGTCCTGCCGAACCGCTCTTAGCCTACGGATTAGACCGAACGGCGTCGTGAGGGAAGGGTCTGGGCTTTGAACCCAGGCCCTTTTCCGCGTTCCGCGCCGTCCTGGTTCCTGGAACCGCCCAGTTTTCTCACACCCACATGTTCAATCGAACATCGATGTGTTAGAAATGAGTCATGGGTGTCGCCAATCGTCTGGACCTGACCCTGCGATTGGTGCAGGGCTCCGACCGGGTTTCCGTGTCGGAGCTCTCCCATCGCCTGGGGGTCTCCGAAATGACCGTCCGCCGGGATCTCGACGCACTGGAGCGGCAGGGGCTGGTGCGCAGGGTGCACGGCGGTGCGGTCGCCACGCGTGCGCGGGAGGAGGGCGCGGGCTTCTCCGCCCGTGAGCCGTGGCAGGCCGCGACGAAGGACCGGCTCGGTGCGGCCGTGGCCGCGATGGTGGAGCCGGGATCGCGGGTTCTTCTCGACGCGGGCACCACCACCGTGCACGTCGCCGAGCACCTGGCCGAACGGGCGCCCCTGACGGTGGCGGTGCTCAGTCTTCAGGCCGCGGTCCGCCTGGCGGACCGGCCCGGGATCGAGCTGCTGATCGTCGGCGGCCGGTCCCGCCCCGGTGAACAGTCGCTGGTCGGCCCGCTGGCCCTGCGTACCGTCGAGGCCCTGGCCTTCGACTGCTTCGTACTGTCCATCGGCGGTGTGCACGCCGAGTACGGCTGGTCGGAGTTCTCACTGGACGACGCGGCCGTCAAGCAGGCCGCGCTCGCGCAATCGGACCGGACCATCGCCGTTGCCGACGCGACCAAACTCGGGGTGCGCGCGTTCAGTCAGGTCGCCGCCGTGGGCGCGGTGGACGTGTTCGTCACCGACAGCGCGGCACAGGACGCCGCCACCCACCCCAATGGCCCGCTGACGCTGTCCGCCCTGCGTGATGCGGGCGTCCACACCGTCCTGGCCTGAGAACCGGATCCACCGCGAGGAGCGCACATCATGACCGCAGGCCTGGACACCCCCGACCGCCGCGGTCGCACCGGTCTCGACCGGCACGGCCGCGACCTGACCGGCAATCCGCGGGTGCGCATCAGTGATGTGGAGGTACTGTCCTGCGACTGGTACGTCCTGCGCAGGACGACCTTCGACTATCAGCACAGTGACGGCCATTGGAGCAGGGAACAGCGCGAGACCTACGACCGGGGTGACGGCGCCACGATTCTGCTCTACCATCCCGGTCGTCGCACCGTTCTGCTGACCCGTCAGTTCCGGTTGCCCGCCTACGTCAACGGGCACCACGACGGGATGCTGATCGAGACCGCTGCCGGGCTGCTCGACGGCGACAGCCCGGAGGAGGCCATCCGCAGGGAAGCGGCCGAGGAGACCGGGCACCTCGTCGGCACGCCCGAGCGCGTCTTCGACGTCTACATGAGCCCCGGCTCGGTCACCGAACGCCTGCACTTCTTCGCCGCTCCCTACCATTCGGCGGTTGACACCGCCGGCGTGCACGGGGTCGCGGCCGAGGGCGAGGACATCGAGACCGTGGAACTCCCCTTCGAGGAGGCGCTCGCCATGGTCCGCGGCGGGTCCATCGCCGACGCCAAGACCATCATGCTGCTCCAGTGGGCCGCCCTGGACGGCCCGTTCCGGCACCGCTGACCTCCGACCCGACCCGCCCCGGTACACGCCACGAACGTCACCTGCGCCGGTGGCCGGACCATGACCCGGCCGAACGGCTTTGTCCTCGGTGTGGAGAAAGTTGTAGTGGATTCCTGCGCAACTTCTTCCCACTCCCGGCAACCGCTGCTACGTTCCCCTCGAAAGCCCGACGGACAGGCCGATGTGGCGGGGAGGGGCGCGTGAGACGTATGACGGCACGACCCGCGAATGCGCATCAGGCGCGACTGCTCCGGCTGTTGCGCGACGACGGACCCAACTCACGGGCACAGCTGGGGGATCAGGTCGATCTCTCCCGCTCCAAGCTCGCCGTCGAGGTCGACAGGCTGCTGGAGACCGGACTCGTCGTGGCCGACGGACTCGCCGCATCCCGCGGAGGACGTCGCTCGCACAACATCCGGCTCGCCCCGCAGCTGCGCTTCCTCGGCGTCGACATCGGTGCCACATCTGTCGATGTGGCCGTCACCAACGCCGAGTTGGAGGTCCTGGGTCACCTCAACCACCCCATGGACGTACGCGAAGGGCCCGTCGCCATCTTCGAGCAGGTGCTGTCCATGGCGGCCAAGCTCCGGGCCTCCGGGCTCGCCGAAGGATTCGACGGCGCGGGCATCGGCGTACCCGGACCGGTCCGCTTCCCCGAAGGGGTTCCGGTCGCACCGCCGATCATGCCCGGCTGGGACGGCTTCCCGGTCCGCGAGGCGCTCAGCCAGGAACTGGGCTGCCCCGTCATGGTCGACAACGATGTGAACCTGATGGCGATGGGGGAGCAGCACGCGGGTGTTGCGCGCTCCGTGGGCGACTTCCTCTGCGTCAAGATCGGTACGGGTATCGGCTGCGGCATCGTCGTCGGCGGCGAGGTCCACCGCGGTACCACGGGCAGCGCCGGAGACATCGGCCACATCCAGGTCGAACCCGAAGGACGCGCCTGCGCCTGCGGCAACCGGGGCTGCCTGGAAGCCCACTTCAGTGGTGCCGCGCTCGCCCGTGACGCCGAGGACGCGGCGCGCGCCGGGCAGTCGGCGGAACTCGCGGGCCGGCTGGAGGCGGCCGGAAGGCTCACCGCCGCCGATGTGGCCGCCGCCGCGGCCGCCGGTGACGCGACCTCGCTCGACCTGATCCGCGAAGGCGGCAACCGGGTCGGCCAGGTCATCGCGGGACTCGTCAGCTTCTTCAATCCCGGACTGGTGGTGATCGGCGGCGGTGTGACCGGCCTCGGTCACACGCTCCTCGCCAGCGTCCGGACCCAGGTCTACCGGCAGTCGCTGCCGCTGGCCACCGGCAATCTTCCCATCGTGCTGGGCGAGTTGGGACCGGCCGCCGGAGTGATCGGCGCCGCCCGCCTCATCAGCGACCACCTGTTCTCACCGGCCTGACCCTCGGGCCGGCAGCACATCGGCACGGTCCGGAAACACCCGCACCACCGCACCTGGTACAGCCCTGCCCGCTCACCGGCCTTCCCCTAGCTCTCGGCTGCGCTCGAGCAGGGGAGACCCCACTCGCCGAGGGGATTTGTCATGGCACCGGAACCACCCCTGCTCACCATGGACGGCATCACCAAGTCGTTCCCCGGAGTACGCGCCCTCGACGGCGTGGACCTGGAGGTCCAGGCCGGCGAAGTCCACTGTCTCCTCGGGCAGAACGGCGCCGGCAAGTCCACCCTCATCAAGGTGCTCGCCGGGGCCCATCAGCCCGACGGCGGCGAGATCACCTGGCGCGGTGAACCGGCCGCGCTCAAGTCGCCCATCGCCGCGATGCGCCTGGGCATCGCCACCATCTACCAGGAACTCGACCTGGTCGAGGGCCTGTCGGTCGCCGAGAACGTCTTCCTCGGCCATGAACCCACCACCGCCCGCTTCGTCGTCCGCACCCGCGAGGGCCGCACCGCGGCCGCCGCACTGCTGAAGCGTCTCGGTCACCCGGAGATCGACCCGGGCAGGGCGGTCGGCGAACTGTCCGCCGCCCAGCAGCAGATCGTCTCCATGGCGCGGGCGCTCTCCCACGACGTACGGCTCATCGTGATGGACGAGCCGTCCGCCGCACTCGACCCCGACGAGGTCGACAACCTCTTCCGTATCGTCGCCGCCCTCACCGCCGACGGGGTCGCCGTCGTCTACATCTCGCACCGCCTGGAGGAGATCCGCCGGATCGGCGACCGGGTGACCGTGCTCAAGGACGGCCGGGCCGTCGCCGTGGGGCTGCCCGCCAAGTCCACACCGACACGAGACATCGTTGCCATGATGACCGGCCGCAATGTCGAGTACGTCTTCCCGCCGCGCACCACGGGCAGCGCGGGAGCGACAGTGGCGGAGCCGGTACTGAAGGTCGAAGGACTGGCCAGGAAGGGCGAATTCGACCCGTTGGACCTCGAGCTGAGGCCCGGCGAGATCGTCGGCCTGGCCGGACTCGTCGGATCGGGGCGCTCCGAGATCCTGGAGACCGTCTACGGCGCCCGCAAGCCCAGCGCCGGACGGGTCACCGTGGCCGGCAGACAGCTCCGGCCCGGCAGCGTCCGCGCGGCCGTCGCCGCAGGCATCGGCCTCGCCCCCGAGGAACGCAAGGCGCAGGCCCTGCTGATGCTCGAATCCGTCACCCGCAATGTCTCCGTCTCCTCCATGTCCCGCTTCTCCAGAGCAGGCTGGCTCGACCGGGGGGCCGAGCGACGGGCGGCCCGCACCGCAACCCGCGAGCTCTCCCTGCGCCCCGACAACCCGGACACCCCTGTCCGCACGCTCTCCGGCGGCAATCAGCAGAAAGCCGTCCTGGCCCGCTGGCTGCTGCGCGGCTGCCGGGTGCTGCTGCTCGACGAACCGACCCGCGGTGTCGACGTCGGCGCCCGCGCCGAGCTCTACGCCGTGATCCGCCGGCTGGCCGACGAAGGCCTCGCCGTGCTGCTCGTCTCCAGCGAGGTGCCCGAAGTGCTGGGCCTCGCCGACCGGGTGCTGGTGCTCCGCGAGGGCCGCGTCGTGCATGCGGCGGACGCCCGGGAGCTCGACGAGCACCGCGTACTCGACCTCGTGATGGAAGGGAGCCCGACGTCATGACGCAGCCCGTTTCCTCGGCGCAGCAGGGCGGGCCGGACAAGGGGGCCGCCCCCGCCCCGGTCGCCGAACCCCGTAAGAAGGACGGACCTTCGCGCACCTTCGGCCTGCGCGCGGACGTCCGTAACCTCTCGCTCCTCGGCGTTCTCGCCGTACTTGTCGCCGTCGGCGGATTCACCGAGCCCGATGCCTTCCTGGACACCGGGAACCTTCAGCTGATCCTGACCCAGTCGTCCGTCATCGGCGTCGTCACCGTCGGGATGACCTTCGTCATCACCAGCGGCGGCATCGACCTGTCGGTCGGTGCGATGGTCGCGCTCGCCTCCGTCTGGGCGACCACGCTCGCCACCCAGGAGTACGGCTTCGCAGGGATTCTGTTCACCGCCGTGATCGTGGGACTCGGCGCCGGGCTGGTGAACGGGGTGCTCATCGCGTACGGCCGGATGGTGCCCTTCATCGCGACGCTGGCCATGCTCGCCTCGGCCCGCGGGCTCGCCCTCCAGATCACCGACGGCAAGACCCAGATCGTCACCGTCAAGTCGGTCCTCGACCTGGGCCTGCCCGACTCGTACGTCCTCGGCATCCCGCCCCTGGTCATGATGTTCGCCGCGGTGACCGTCATCGGCTGGCTGGTGCTGAACCGCACGACCTTCGGACGGCGTACGGTCGCGGTCGGCGGCAACGCGGAAGCGGCCAGGCTGGCCGGTATCGACGTACGACGGCAGCGGCTCTACCTCTATCTGCTCTCCGGGCTGTGCTGCGGCATCGCCGCCTTCATGCTGATCATCCTCTCCGGCTCGGGACAGAACACCAACGGCAATCTGTACGAGCTCGACGCCATCGCCGCCGCGATCATCGGCGGCACCCTGCTCAGCGGCGGACGCGGCACCATCGTCGGCTCCGTGCTCGGTGTCCTCGTCTTCACCACCATCACCAACATCTTCGCTCTCAACAATCTGCAGAGCGACGTCCAGCAGATCGCCAAGGGCGCGATCATCGTCGCCGCCGTCCTGGTCCAGCGCCGCACATCGGCGCACGGGGAGACCTGAGCCCCCGGGCGCACTCCCGGCAGCTCCGCTTCTCCATCCCACCCACCGCCCCGAATGCCATATGTGACATGTCGCGCACCGGATGAAGGGTTTGACAGCCATGCCAGAAACCAGCCGCAGAGGACTGCTCTTCGGCACCGCAGCCGTCTCCGCGGGCGCCCTCCTCACCGCCTGTACCAGCAACGAGCCCAAGAAGTCGGAGACGGCGCAGAGCAATCAGCCCGCCGCCGACGACAAGCCCGGCAAGCCCGTCACCATCGGCTTCGCGGGCCCGCAGGCCGACCACGGCTGGCTCAACGCCATCAACGAGAACGCCAAGTCGCGGGCGGCGAAGTACTCCGAAGTGACTCTGGAGATCACCGAGGGCTCCAACGACACCGCCGCCCAGATCGGCCAGGTCAAGACCCTCATCAACAAGAAGGTCGACGTCCTCGTCATCCTCCCCGCCGACGGCAAGGCGCTCACCCAGGTCGGTCTGGAAGCGATGAAGGCGGGCATCCCCGTCGTCAACCTGGACCGGATCTTCGCCTCGCCGCAGGCGTACCGCTGCTGGGTCGGCGGCGACAACTACGGCATGGGCCTCAACGCCGGTATGTACATCGGCGAGCAGCTCAAGGACAAGGCGAACGCCAAGGTCGTCGAGCTGGCCGGCATCGACAACCTGGAGCTCACCAAGCAGCGCAGCCAGGGTTTCGCCGACGCGCTGAAGAACTACCCCAACATCAAACTGGTGGCCCGTCAGGCCGCCGATTTCACCGTCGAGTCGGGCCAGGCGAAGATGGCCCAACTCCTGCAGGCACAGAAGAAGTTCGACGCCCTGTGGAACCACGACGACGACCAGGGTGTGGGCGCGCTGCGAGCCATCCAGCAGGCGGGCCGCGACGAGTTCCTGATGGTCGGCGGCGCCGGTGCCAAGTCCGCGATGGATGCCATCAAGGCCGACAACAGCGTGCTGAAGGCCACTGTTCTCTACCCGCCGTCGATGGCCGCGTCCGCCATCGACCTGGCCCGCGCCCTCGGACAGGGTAAGGGCATCGGCGGCCTGGCCGAACTGGAGATCCCGACCAGTCTCACCCTCTACTCGGCCGTGGTCACCAAGGAGAACATCGACCAGTACCTGCCGACGGGCTTCAGCTGATCCGCCCCGCAGGAGGGTGCTGACCCTCCTGCCGCACCCATCGAACGACCGACGAGGAGGAAGCCCGGATGGCCCGTAGGGAAGAGACGGATCAGGAGGCCGCAGCGCCGCCGCCGACGTATCGGCCGATGACGAGTGCGCCGACGCTCGGAGTCGGCATGGTCGGATACGCGTTCATGGGCGCCGCCCACTCGCAGGGGTGGCGCACCGCCGGACACGTCTTCGAGCTGCCGATGAAACCGGCTCTCGCCGCGATCTGCGGACGCGACCGGGCAGCGGTCGAGGCGGCGGCCGCCCGGCACGGCTGGGCGGCGGCGGAGACCGACTGGCGGGCCCTGATCGCCCGGGACGATGTGCAGCTCGTCGACATCTGCACCCCCGGCGACAGCCATGCCGAGATCGCCATCGCCGCCCTGGAGGCGGGCAAACACGTGCTGTGTGAGAAGCCGCTCGCCAACACGGTCGCCGAGGCCGAGGCCATGACCGAGGCGGCGGAGCGCGCGGCGGCCCGCGGCCAGGTGGCGATGGTGGGCTTCAACTACCGCAAGGTGCCCGCTATCACGTACGCCCGGCACCTGATCGCCGAGGGGAGGATCGGCACCCTGAGGCATGTCCGCGCCACCTACCTCCAGGACTGGCTCGTCGACCCCGATTCCCCGCTCACCTGGCGGCTGAAGCGGGAGCGGGCCGGCTCGGGAGCGCTCGGTGACCTGGGGGCGCACATCGTCGACCTGGCCCAGTATCTGGCGGGGGAGCTGCTGGTCGGGGTGTCGGCGGTCAGTGAGACGTTCGTGACGCAGCGGCCGCTGCTCGACGGTCCGTCGGCCGGGCTCTCCGGCGCCGCGGACTCGGCCGCGCGAGGAGCGGTGACCGTCGACGACGCGGCCCTGTTCACCGGCCGGCTCGCCTCCGGGGCGCTGGCCTCGTTCGAGACGACCCGGATGGCGGCCGGTCGGAAGAACGCGCTGCGGCTGGAGATCAACGGGGAGCGTGGCTCGCTCGCCTTCGATCTGGAACGGCTCAACGAGCTGTCCTTCCACGACCACACAGAACCCGCCACCACGGCAGGGTTCCGGCGCATCCTCGTCACCGAACCCCAACACCCCTACCTGGAGGCGTGGTGGCCGCCGGGCCACGCCCTGGGCTACGAGCACACCTTCATCCACCAGGCCCGTGACCTGGTGCGGACGATCGCCGAAGGGACCGCTCCCGCACCGTCGTTCGCCGACGGACTGCAGGTGCAGCGGGTGCTCGCAGCGGTGGAGGAGAGCGCCGAGAAGAACTCCGTACACACCCCCGTAGTTCTCTAGGAGGTCCTGCGCATGCCCCGTCCCTTCACACTCTTCACCGGCCAGTGGGCCGACCTGCCGCTGGAGGAGGTCTGCCGGCTCGCCCGGGACTTCGGATACGACGGGCTCGAACTCGCCTGCTGGGGCGACCATTTCGAGGTCGACAAGGCTCTGGCCGACCCCGGCTATCTGGACGGGCGGCGGCAGCTGCTCGACACGTACGGACTGAAGTGCTGGGCGATCTCCAACCACCTCGTCGGCCAGGCCGTCTGCGACAACCCGATCGATGAACGGCACCAGGGGATCCTGCCGGCACGGATCTGGGGCGACGGTGAACCCGAAGGGGTGCGCCAACGGGCCGCCGAGGAGATCAAGAACACCGCCCGTGCGGCCGCCGCCTTCGGGGTGCGTACCGTCATCGGCTTCACCGGCTCCTCGATCTGGCACCTGGTCGCGATGTTCCCGCCCGTCCCGCCGCAGATGATCGAGCGGGGTTACGAGGACTTCGCCGAGCGCTGGAACCCGATCCTGGACGTCTTCGACGCGGAGGGCGTGCGGTTCGCCCACGAGGTGCACCCCAGCGAGATCGCGTACGACTACTGGACCACGCACCGCGCTCTGGAGGCCGTCGGCCACCGAGCCGCGTTCGGGCTGAACTTCGATCCCAGCCACTTCGTCTGGCAGGACCTCGACCCGGTCAACTTCCTGTACGACTTCCGGGACCGGATCTACCACGTGGACTGCAAGGAGGCCCGCAGGCGGATGGACGGCCGCAATGGGCGCCTCGGCTCCCATCTGCCGTGGGGCGACCCGCGGCGGGGCTGGGACTTCGTGTCCGCCGGGCATGGTGATGTGCCGTGGGAGGACGTCTTCCGGATGCTCCGGTCCATCGAGTACGAGGGGCCGATCTCCGTCGAGTGGGAGGACGCGGGGATGGACCGGCTGGCGGGTGCGCCGGAAGCGCTTGCCACGCTGAAGCGGTATGACTTCGAGCCGCCGTCGGCGTCGTTCGACGCGGCGTTCGGGGGCGGGGACTGACGGGTCCTTCCGGGGGCGCTGCCCCCGGGCCTCCGCTCCTCGATCGCCGAAAACCAAGCCCGTCCGGCGATTGAAGGGTCCGGGGCGGAGCCCCGGTCCGGGAAGCGGCGGGGCAGGGGTGCGCCCGCCGCCACCCCGCGCTCACCCTTGCCCTCACCCCGCTTTGTCCTGATGCAGGAAGAAGTTCAACAAGACCGCTGCGTAAGGGCTTTCCGTCCCGGACGAACAGGTCTACCGTCCCCAACGTGTTCATGACATGACCCGGGTCACCGGCGCCCCACAGGCCCCGCATGACCTGCGCGGCAGTCCCCGCGCAGAACGGCACGGCAGCACCCGCCCGTACAACCGGCACTCTCCGGAGGACACTCGTGCACAGAACCAGAAGCAGGAGCAGAACGCGGCTCCGCGTCCGTAAATCCCTCGCGCTGCTCACCGGTGGACTGCTCGCGGCGGCCACCCTCGCCCTGGGCGCCTCGCCCGGAGCGGCCGCAGCAGGACCGTCCTCGCCGGCCGCCGTCGACGCGGCGGCCGAGGACTTCCAGCAGGTCACCCTCGCCAAGGGCGCGGCCGAGACCGGCGAGCCCATGTCGCTGGCCGTGCTCCCCGACCGCAGCGTGCTGCACACCTCGCGCAACGGCGAGCTGCGGATCACCGACAGCGCCGGCAACACCAGGATCTCCGGTGTCCTCCCCGTCTACTCGCATGACGAGGAAGGCCTCCAGGGCGTCGGCATCGACCCCAAGTTCAGTGAGAACCGGGCGATCTACCTCTTCTACGCGCCCCCGCTGGACACCCCTGCGGGCGACGCCCCCGAGACCGGGACCGCCGCCGACTTCGCCAAGTTCGACGGAGTGAACCGGCTTTCCCGCTTCGTCCTCAAGGAGGACGGCACCCTCGACCTGGCCAGCGAGAAGAAGGTCCTCGACGTCAAGACGTCGCGCGGCATCTGCTGCCACGTCGGCGGCGACATCGACTTCGACGCCCAGGGCAACCTGTATCTGTCCACCGGCGACGACTCCAACCCGTTCGCCTCCGACGGCTACACCCCCATCGACCAGCGCCCCGACCGCAACCCGGCGTTCGACGCCCGGCGCACCTCGGGCAACACCAACGACCTGCGCGGCAAGATCCTGAGGATCAAGGTCGCCGACGACGGTTCGTACACCATTCCGGACGGCAACCTCTTCGCGCCGGGTACGGACAAGACCCGCCCCGAGATCTACGCGATGGGCTTCCGCAACCCGTTCCGCTTCAGCGT
The DNA here is from genome assembly GCF_055602785.1 of Streptomyces sp. NPDC037301. NCBI lineage: Bacteria > Bacillati > Actinomycetota > Actinomycetes > Kitasatosporales > Streptomycetaceae > Streptomyces > Streptomyces sp. NPDC037301. The sequence continues at coordinate 27,533 of NZ_JBVJWD010000028.1, read as the reverse complement.
CGACAAGGCCACCGGCATTGTGTACGTCGGTGACTACGGCCCCGACGCGGGCGCGGCCGACCCCAAGCGCGGACCGTCCGGACAGGTCGAGTTCGCCCGGGTCACCAAGCCGGGCAACTTCGGCTGGCCGTTCTGCACGGGCAACAACGACGCCTACGTCGACTACGACTTCGCGACGAAGACCTCCGGCGCCGCCTTCGACTGCGCAGCCCCGAAGAACACTTCGCCGCACAACACCGGTCTGGTCGACCTGCCCGCGGCACAGCCCGCCTGGATTCCGTACGACGGCGGCTCCGTGCCCGAGTTCGGTACCGGATCGGAGTCCCCGATGGGCGGCCCGGTCTACCACTACGACCCCAACCTCGACTCCCCGGTGAAGTTCCCCGAGGCGTACGACGGGGACTTCTTCGCCGGAGAGTTCGGCCGGCGCTGGATCAAGCGCATCGAGCAGGACGACAACGGCACGGTCAAGTCCATCAACAACATCCCCTGGTCAGGCACCCAGGTAATGGACATGGCCTTCGGCCCCGACGGGGCGCTGTACGTCCTGGACTACGGCCTGTCCTGGTTCGGCGGCGACGAGAACTCCGCGCTCTACCGCATCGAGAACGCCACCGGTGGCCGTTCACCCGTCGCCGAGGCAGCGGTCAACAAGACATCCGGCACCGCACCGCTGAAGGTGCAGTTCTCCTCCGCGGGCACCACGGACGGTGACGGCGACGCGCTCACGTACGCCTGGGACTTCGGCGACGGCGGAACCTCCACGGCCGCCAACCCGACGTACACGTACAAGAAGAACGGCACCTACACCGCCACCGTCACCGCCAAGGACCCCACCGGACGCACCGGCGCGGCAAGCGTCCATGTGACCGTGGGCAACACGGCACCCAAGGTGAACCTGGAACTCCCCGGTGACGGGCAGCTGTTCGACTTCGGGGACGAAATCCCGTTCAAGGTGACCGTCACCGATCCCGAGGACGGCACGATCGACTGCTCCAAGGTCGAGGTGCGCTTCGTCCTCGGCCACGACAGCCACGGACACCCCATCACCACCGTCAACGGGTGCTCCGGCACGATCAAGACCGCGATCGACGGCGGACACGACCCGAACGCCAACATCTTCGGAGTCATCGACGCCTCCTACACCGACAACGGAGGCGGCGGCCAGGCCGCGCTGTCCGGGCACGACCAGTCGCAGCTCCAGCCCCGCCACCGGCAGGCCGAGCACTTCACCTCGTCGTCCGGCATCAAGACGTACGACAAGGCGGCCGCCCACGGCGGGAAGACCGTCGGCGACATCAACAACGACGACTGGATCGCCTTCAAGCCGTACATCCTCGACGGAACAACCAAGCTCACCGCCCGGATCTCGTCCGGCGGCGCGGGCGGCTTCCTCGAGGTACGGTCCGGATCGGCCAACGGCACGATCCTCGGCTCCGCACCGGTGCCGGTGACCGGCGGCTGGGAGACCTTCCAGGACATCGACGTACCGCTGCGCGGCGTTCCCAAGAAGGCCACCGAACTCTTCCTCGTCTTCAAGGGAGGCGCCGGAGCGTTGTACGACGTCGACGACTTCCAGCTCTCCAACAGCGCCCCCGACCGGACCGCCAAGCGGGTCCTGGTCTTCTCGAAGACGGCCGGTTTCCGACACGATGCGATTCCCGAGGGCATCGCCGCGCTGAAGGAACTCGGCAAGGACAGCAACATCACCGTCGACGCGACCGAGGAGGCCGGCCAGTTCACGACCAGCAACCTGGCACGGTACGACGCCGTCGTCTTCCTCTCGACAACCGGTGACGTGCTCAACGCCGAGCAGCAGAAGGCGTTCGAGAACTATGTGACCACCGGTGGCGGCTACATGGGCGTGCACGCGGCGGCGGACACCGAGTACGACTGGCCGTTCTACGGGGAGCTCGTCGGTGCGTACTTCGCCGGACACCCCGCCATCCAGCCCGTCACCGTTCGCGTCGAGGACCACAAGCACCCCGCGACCGCGCACCTCGACGACGCCTGGAACCGGACCGACGAGCTGTACAACTACCGCACCAACCCGCGCGGGAAGGTGAAGGTGCTCGCCACACTCGACGAGACGACCTACACCGGCGGCACCATGAAGGGCGACCACCCGATCACCTGGTGCCAGAGCTACCAGGGCGGCCGCTCCTTCTACACCGGCCTCGGCCACACCAAGGAGTCCTACGCCGAAACGGACTTCCGCGGGCTTCTTCTCGGCGGCCTGCGGTACGCGGCCGGACAGGTGAAGGCCGACTGCAAGCCCGGCACCGGCTACCGGTCGATCTTCAACGGCGAGACGCTCGAAGGCTGGAAGCAGGCCGGCCCCGGAAAGTTCAACGTCGTCGACGGTGAACTGCGCTCCGAGGGCGGCATGGGCCTGCTCACCTACCAGGCCAAGGAGCTCGGGTCGTACTCGCTCAAGCTCGACTGGAAGATGGAGGGCGACGACAACTCCGGTGTCTTCGTCGGCTTCCCGGAGTCCGACGACCCCTGGTCCGCGGTGAACAACGGCTACGAGGTCCAGATCGACGCCACCGACGCGCCCGACCGCACCACGGGTTCCGTCTACACCTTCAAGGCGGCGGACATCAAGGCCCGTGACCAGGTCCTGCGGCCGCCCGGCCAGTGGAACAGTTACGAGATCAAGGTCCAGGGCGAACGTCTCCAGGTCTTCCTCAACGGAGTGAAGATCAACGACTTCACCAACACCGATCCGGTACGGAGCCTGAAGGACGGCTACATCGGCATCCAGAACCACGGTGCCAATGACCATGTGTCCTTCCGCAACATCCAGTTGAAGGAACTGCCCTCGGCGTAGGGCGCACTCCGGCCGGCGGCGGGCGGGGAAGGACAACCTCCCCGCCCGCCGTCACCACCCGATCCCGACCCTCGTCGCACAGCGCCACTTGCTCTGCCCAGCCAGGACCCCCAGCCAGGGAGGCAGCCCGTGTCAGCACCCGCCGTTCGTACCGGAGTCTGGTTCATCGGAGCACGCGGCTCCGTCGCCACCACCGCCACAGCGGGGTGCGCGGCGGTCGCAGCAGGGCTCCACCAGGCGGCAGGCATGGTCACCGAAACACCGCCGTTCGCCGAGAGCGGGCTGCCCACCCTCACCTCACTGGTCTTCGGCGGACACGACACCGTCGGCTGTCCGCTGCCCAAACGGGCCGAGGCACTGGCCACCGGGGGAGTGCTGCCGCACGGCCTGCCCTCGGCGGTACGCTCCGAACTCGCCGCCGCCGACGCGGAGATACGGCCCGGCGGCCCACTGCCCGGCGACACCCGCAGCGACGAGGAGCTCATCACCGCCTTCGCCGCCGACCTTGCGGACTTCGGGCACCGCAACGACCTGGCCAGGACGGTCGTGATCAATGTCGCCTCCACGGAACCGGTCCCGGCCCCCGGCGAGCGGCGGTTGCCCGCCAGCTCGCTCTATGCCGCGGCAGCGCTCCGGGCCGGCTGCCCGTACATCAACTTCACCCCGTCCACCGGGCTGCGCACCCCCGCCCTCCAGGACGCCGTCGCGGGCTGCGGACTTCCTCACGCGGGCCGCGACGGCAAGACCGGCCAGACGCTGCTCCGCTCCGTACTCGCCCCGATGTTCGTGCAACGCGCCCTGCCTGTACGGGCCTGGTCGGGCACCAACCTGCTGGGCGGCGGGGACGGAGCGGCGCTGGCCGACCCGGGCGCGGCCGCGGCCAAGAACGCGGGCAAGGAACGCGTCCTCGCCGACACGCTGGGAACCGCGCCCGAGGGCGAGGTCCACATCGACGACGTACCGGCCCTCGGCGACTGGAAGACGGCCTGGGACCACATCGCGTTCGACGGATTCCTCGGGGCACGCATGGTGCTCCAGACGACCTGGCAGGGGTGCGACTCCGCACTGGCCGCACCCCTGGTCCTGGACCTGGCCAGACTGGTGGCCCGCGCCCACGAGAAGGGGCTGACCGGCCCCTTGCCCCAGCTCGGCTTCTACTTCAAGGACCCGGACGGCGGCCCTGCCGCACTCTTCGAGCAGTACACGGCGCTGCTCGCCTTCGCCGAAACGCTGCGGGGGGAGAAGTGACGGTACGGGCCTGGGCGGAGCTGCTGCGGGTGTCGGCGCTGTTCACCGTCCCCGGCGACGCACTCGCCGGGGCAGCGGCGACGGGCAGGCGCCCCGACCGCGGCACCGCGCTCGCCGTCGGCGCCTCGCTCTGCCTGTACGAGGCGGGCATGGCGCTCAACGACTGGGCCGACCGCGACGAGGACGCCGTCGACCGCCCGCACCGGCCGATCCCCTCGGGCCGCATCGCCCCCGGCGCGGCCCTCGCGGCGGCGGGCGCGCTGACGGCCGCAGGACTGGGCCTCGCCGCACGGGCCGGCCGACCGGCCCTCGCGGTCGCCACCGGGCTGGCGGCGACGGTCTGGGCGTACGACCTCCGCCTCAAGCACACCCCGGCGGGACCGGCGGCGATGGCGGCGGCACGAGGACTGGATCTGCTGCTCGGCGCCACCGCCACCGGCGCGGTGAAAAGGACGGCGGGCACGGGGTCGCGTACGGGATCGGGGTCGCCTACGGCCTCGGGTTCGAGTGCGGCTTCGGCTTCCGGTTTGCGCACGGGTTCGTCCGCGGCTTCGCGTGGCTTCGTTCGCGGCGCCCTCCCGGCCGCCGGCCTGCTCGGGGCGCACACCTACGCCGTCACCGCCGTCTCACGGCACGAGGCGCAGGGCGGATCCACGACCGCACCCCTCGCCGCGCTCGCGGTCACTGCCGCACTGGGCGCCGCGTCCCTGCGCGAGCAGCGCGGACCCGGGGACGCGACCCCGGATGCGGGACGGTCGCACCGGCCCCCGGCGACCCCCGCCGCCACCGCCTCCCGCCTCCTGCTCACCGCGCTCACCGGCTCCTACTTCCGTACGGCCGCGGGTCCCCTCCTCCACGCCGCCCTCAACCCGTCCCCGCCCCTCACCCAGCGCGCCGTCGGCGGGGGCATCCGGGCGATGATCCCGCTCCAGGCAGCCCTTGCCGCCCGTGCCGGAGCAGCAGGTTCGGGGCTCGCCGTCATGGGACTCGTCCCGCTCGCCCGCACCCTCGCCCGGAAGGTGAGCCTCACATGACCATCCGCCTCGGCTACGGCACCAACGGGCTCACCGACCTGCGCCTGGACGACGCCCTCGCACTCCTCGCCGATCTCGGGTACGACGGGGTCGGGCTGACCCTCGACCACATGCACCTCGACCCCCTCGCCCCCGACGTCGCCGCGCGCACCCGCCACGCGGCGTCCAGGCTCCAGGAGCTGGGCCTCGGCGTCACAGTGGAGACCGGGGCCCGCTACGTCCTCGACCCCCGTCGCAAGCACGGCCCGTCGCTCCTCGACCCCGACCCCGAGGCCCGCGCAGCCCGCACCCGGCTGCTCGTCCGGGCCGTCGGCATCGCCGCCGACCTCGGTGCGCACGCCGTGCACTGCTTCAGCGGCATCACCCCACCGGACACCACCCCCGACACCGCCTGGCAGCGGCTCACCGACTCGCTCGCCCCGGTCCTGGACGCCGCCGACCGCTCGGGCATCCCCCTGGCGATCGAGCCCGAGCCCGGACACCTCCTCGCCAACCTCGCCGACTTCCACCATCTGCGCGTTCTCAGCGGTGATCCACCACCGCTCGGACTGACCCTGGACATCGGTCACTGCCAATGCCTGGAGCCCGCCCCGCCCGTCGACTGCGTGCGCGAGGCCGCCCCCTGGCTGCGGCACGTCCAGATCGAGGACATGCGCCGGGGCATCCATGAACACCTCCCGTTCGGTGAAGGCGAGATCGACTTCCCGCCCGTACTCGAAGCGCTCGACGCGCTCTCCGGCACCGGCTACCGCGGCCTCACCGTCGTCGAGCTGCCCCGTCACTCCCACGCCGGCCCCGAACTCGCCCGCACCTCCATCGAGTTCCTCCGCAAGCACGGTCCGTCGAGCCGCTGAAACCGCCGAAGGGAGCAACGCATGCCGATGACCCCGACGACCTCCCCGCTGCTGACCCGCAAGGAACTCGACGCACAGCTCGGCGGAGCCGCGCGCGCCTGGCTCGACGAGGCCCTCGCCGAGGCCGAACACGCCGCCTCCCACGAGGACTCCGAACAGCCCCGCGGCCCGTACGCCGTACCGTCGTGGGAACTGCGGTACGCCGCCGCCGGCCGGTACTGCGGACTCGAACACGCCGACTCCGTACGCGCCCTGCTGCTCGTCGAAGCCCGCGCCGCGCTGCCCGCCCTGACCAGGCTCTACGAGCAGGGCACCGCCGCCGAACGACGCGCCGTCCTGCTCACCCTGCACCGGCTGGACCTCGGCCCCACCGCCCTTGTGCTCGTCGAGGACGCCCTGCGCACCAATGACACCCGGCTGGTCGCCGCGGCCGTCGGCCCGTACGCCGCCGCCCATCTCGACGCGCACAACTGGCGCCACGCCATTCTCAAATGCCTCTTCACCGGTGTCCCTGTAGATGCCGTCGGCCAACTGGCACGGCGCTCGCGCGGAGACGCGGAACTCGCCCGCATGCTCGGTGACTTCGCGGCCGAACGCATCGCCGCGGGCCGCAGCGTCCCCGCCGACCTCACCCGGGTGCTCGATCTCACCACCCCCGGCCCTGCCGCCCCCACGGAGGAGTCCTGATGCGCATCTTCGACCCCCACATCCATATGACCTCCCGCACCACGGACGACTATCAGGCGATGTACGACGCGGGTGTCCGCGCCCTCGTGGAACCCTCCTTCTGGCTCGGCCAGCCCCGCACCTCGCCCGCCAGCTTCTTCGACTACTTCGACGCCCTGCTCGGCTGGGAACCCTTCCGCGCCGCCCAGTACGGCATCGCCCACCACTGCACGCTCGCCCTCAACCCCAAAGAGGCCAACGACCCCCGCTGCACCCCCGTGCTGGACGCCCTGCCCCGCTATCTCGTCAAGGACTCCGTCGTCGCCGTGGGCGAGATCGGCTACGACTCCATGACCCCGGCCGAGGACACCGCCCTCGCCGCACAGCTCCAGCTCGCCGCCGACCACGGCCTGCCCGCACTCGTGCACACCCCGCACCGCGACAAGCTCGCCGGACTGCACCGCACCATCGACGTCATCCGCGAATCCCACCTCCCCCCGGAGCGGGTCCTGCTCGACCACCTCAACGAGACGACCGTGAAGGACGCCATCGACAGCGGCTGCTGGGCCGGCTTCTCCATCTACCCCGACACCAAGATGGACGAGGACCGCATGATCGCGGTCCTCAAGACCCACGGCACCGAGAAGGTCCTGGTCAACTCGGCCGCCGACTGGGGAAGGAGCGACCCGCTCAAGACCCGCAAGGTGGGCGACGCGATGCTCGCCGCCGGGTTCAGCGAGGACGACGTCGACCAGGTGCTCTGGCGCAACCCCGTCGCCTTCTACGGGCAGAGCGGCCGGCTGCAGCTCGACATCGCCGCGCCGGAACCACTCCACGAGGGCAACTCCATCCTGCGTGGCGGGGAGTGAGGCGATGCGCTTCCGTCATCCCGACGGCTCCACCGTCCACCTCTCGTACTGCACCAACGTCCACCCCGCAGAGACACTCGACGGGGTCCGCAACCAACTGCGCGACCACTGCGAACCGGTCCGCAAACGCCTCGGCCGGGACAGGCTCGGCATCGGCCTCTGGCTCGCCAGGGACGCGGCCCGCAGCCTGATCAACGACCCGTCACAGCTGCGCTCCCTGCGCGCCGAACTGGACCGCCGTGGCCTGGAAGTCGTCACCCTCAACGGCTTCCCGTACGAGGGATTCGGTGCCGACGAAGTCAAGTACCGGGTGTACAAGCCGGACTGGACGGACCCGGAGCGGCTCGCCCACACCACCGACCTCGCCCGGCTCCTGGCCGGTCTGCTCCCCGACGACGTCACCGAAGGGACCATCTCCACCCTCCCGATCGCCTGGCGCACCCCGTTCGACTCCGATGCCGGGGCGGCCCCTCTCGCACACACCGCGCTCACCACCCTCGCAGAACGCCTCGACGCGCTGGCCGAGCTCACCGGCAAGTCCATCCGCATCGGCCTCGAACCCGAGCCGGGCTGCACCGTCGAGACCACCGCCGACGCCATCGCACCGCTCACCGCCGTCGGACACCGGCGCATCGGCATCTGCATCGACACCTGCCACCTGGCCACCTCCTTCGAGGACCCCGACACCGCCGTCGACGCGCTCGACACAGCGGGCATCCCGGTAGTCAAGGCCCAGCTCTCCGCCGCACTGCACGCCGAACACCCCCACCTCCCCGAGGTACGCACCGCACTCGCCGCCTTCGCCGAGCCCCGCTTCCTCCACCAGACCCGCACCAGCACCGCCGCCGGGCTGCGCGGCACCGACGACCTCGACGAGGCGGTCACCGGCCGGGCCCTGCCCGACGGCGCCCCGTGGCGCGCCCACTTCCACGTCCCCCTGCACGCACCTCCCGCACCACCGCTCACCTCCACCCTTCCCGTGCTCAGGTCCACGCTGACCCGGCTGGTCGGCGGCACACGGCCACTCACCAGGCACCTGGAGGTCGAGACGTACACCTGGCAGGCGCTCCCGGCCGCACTGCGCCCCCGCACCCGCACCCAGCTCGCCGACGGCATCGCCGCCGAACTGACCCTCGCCCGCGACCTCCTGGTCGACCTCGGCCTCAAGGAGCTCCCATGACCGCCGCCGAGCAGGCCACCACGCCCACCGCACCAACCCCGCTTCTCGTTCTCGACGTCGTCGGGCTCACCCCACAGCTCCTCGACCACATGCCGCACCTCAAGGCCCTGGGGCAGTCCGGCACCCACGCCCCTCTCGGCACCGTGCTCCCCGCAGTCACCTGCGCGGCCCAGTCCACCTTCCTCACCGGCACCACGCCCGCCGAGCACGGCATCGTCGCCAACGGCTGGTACTTCCGCGAGCTCGGTGACGTCCTGCTCTGGCGCCAGCACAACGGTCTGGTCGCCGGGGACAAGCTCTGGGACGCCGCCCGCCGCGCTCACCCCGGCTACACCGTCGCCAACATCTGCTGGTGGTACGCGATGGGCGCCGACACCGACATCACCGTCACCCCGCGCCCCGTCTACTACGCCGACGGCCGCAAGGAACCCGACTGCTACACCCGGCCGCCCGCCCTGCACGACGAACTCACCGAAAAACTCGGCACATTCCCCCTCTTCCACTTCTGGGGCCCCGGCGCCGACCTCGTCTCCTCCCAGTGGATCATCGACGCGACTCGGCACATTCTCGACACCCGCCACCCCGACCTGGCCCTGTGCTACCTCCCGCACCTCGACTACGACCTGCAGCGCTACGGCCCCGACGACCCCCGCTCGTACCGGGCCGCGGCCGATCTGGACCGGGCCGTGGCACCCCTCCTGGACGATGCCCGCCGCGAAGGCCGCACCGTCGTCGCCCTCTCCGAGTACGGCATCACCCGCGTCGACCGGCCCATCGACATCAACCGGGCCCTGCGCCGCGCCGGTCTCCTGGAGGTCCACACCCAGGACGGCATGGAATACCTCGACCCGATGGCCTCACGCGCCTTCGCCGTCGCCGACCACCAGCTCGCCCACATCTACGTACGCCGCCCCGAGGACCTCGAAGCGACGCGCGAAGCCCTCCAGGACCTCCAGGGCATCGAGCAGCTCCTCGACGACGAGGGCAAGAAGGCACACGGCCTGGACCATCCGCGCTCCGGCGAACTGGTCGCCGTCGCGGACCCGGATGCCTGGTTCACGTACTACTACTGGCTCGACGACGCGCGCGCCCCCGACTTCGCGCAGCTCGTCGAGATCCATCGCAAACCCGGTTACGACCCGGTCGAACTCTTCCTGGACCCCCAGGACCCGTACGTCCGGGTCAAGGCCGCCGCGGCCGTCGCCCGCAAGAAGCTCGGCATGCGCTACCGCATGGCGGTCGTACCGCTGGACCCGTCACCTGTTCGCGGCAGCCACGGCCGCCTCCCCATGAGTGACGAAGAAGGTCCGCTCATCCTGTGCTCCACCCCCCACGCGTTCACCGGACCCGTCCGGGCCACCGAGGTGAAGTCCTTGCTCCTCACGCTTGCCGGCCTCGCATGAGGTCGGTCCGCAGACGGCGTTTCGAGCATCTTCGAGAAAGAGAGAGACCGTGACCGCGTACAACGACGAATCCGGAACGGACGGCGCCCTGCGCCGCAGCCTCGGCGTCAGCCGCCGCCGTTTTCTGAGCACCTGCACGGCCGCTGCGACAGCGGCGATCGCCGCGCCCGCCTTCGGCGCCTCGCCGGCCCTCGCCCAGACCGCCTCCGGCAAGGGGCGGGGCGTCGGCCAGGCTCTGGTCCCGGCGGAGCGACGAGGAATCATCCTTTACACCGTGCGCGACGCCACGGGCCGGGATCCGCTCAGCACCGACCTTCCCTCGGGCTTCCGTGAGGTCTTCAGGGAGCTGGCCCGCTACGGCTACAAGCAGGTCGAGTTCGCCGGGTACGGCCAGCACGCCAACGCACCCGGCGGAAGCAACCTCGAATCGGTGGAAGGCGCGAAGCTGCTGCGCTCGTGGCTGGACGACTACGGTCTGCGCGCCCAGGGCAACCACGGCTTCATCCCGTCGTCCTGGCCGCTGAACCAGAGCGACCTGGACCAGTTCAAGCGCCACCTCGAGATAGCGAACATCCTCGGCATGGAACACATGGGCACCGGTGGCGACCCCACCGGCAGCGCCTACCGCGGCGACTGGGACGTGGCTGCCGACAAGTGGAACACGCTGGGACGGATCGCTCAGGGCGCGGGCATCAAGCTGTACACCCACAACCACGACGCGGCCTACGGCTTCCTGCTCGACGGCGGTCCGCTGGACGCACAGGGCCGCCCCACCCGCAGCTCCGGCATGCGCAAGCTCGAGTACTTCCTTCAGGTCACCGACCCGAAGTCCGTGTGGCTGGAGATGGACATCTTCTGGGCGCACGTCGCTCAGTACAAGTTCCACACCTACACCGCGCACGACGGATCGCAGCAGGAGAACATCTTCGACCCGGCGGCACTGGTCCGCTGCAACACCAAGCGCTACCCGCTGTTCCACGCCAAGGACGGCATCGTCAACACAACCAGCGGCCAGGGCTACGACATGGTCCCCTTCGGTACCGGGGTCATCGACTACCGGACGTTCTTCCGCCGCGTCGGGGCGAAGAACTACCACAACCCGATGGTCGAGCAGGACAACGCACCGAGCTCGACCGTCCCCGCGCAGTCCCTGAACCATGCGCGGACCGGCTACGACAACTTGGCGGCGCTGCGCAAGTAGGACCATCGGCGGCACCGGAGGGGCGGTCCGCGCCGCACCCCGAATTCCTGAAGACCGGGGAACAGCGCAATCGCCCGCCCGGTGACGTCAGGCACCGTACGCTCCACGGCAGTCACCAGGAGCGTACGGTGCCTGACCAGCACCCCGAACTGCGCGACCGACCCCGGGACCGGTCGGGGATCCGCCGGTCGTTCTCCCCGATCCGGCGATGACGAACGCGCCCTTGTGGTCCCACGCCCCCACCACAATGTTCCATGACCGGCCGGCACCGGCGTCCCCGGCACCACGTAGTCCCCGATCCTGGGGATCAGCCGCAGGACGACCCCCTGCCGCCGAGCGGCCCGGTCTTCGCGGCAGCCGGACGCCGCCCGGCGATCCGCCGGACGTACTGCACGTGCACGAGCGACGACAGACCGTACACACGGCAGGCCAACGGCTTCCCTGTGCCTGCCACCCCCCACTGACCACCGAATATGCAGGTGAGAGGCACCCCAAACCCCTGGTATTGTTTTCTTTGTCGCCGCGGGAGACCGGGGCCGATCACCTAGTCCGGGTGGCGGAATGGCAGACGCGCTAGCTTGAGGTGCTAGTGCCCTTTATCGGGCGTGGGGGTTCAAGTCCCCCCTCGGACACAGCGGATGACGCGGGTTGTGACTCTACAGTCACAGCCCGCGTTTTCGTGTTGCAGGTCAGCGTAAGGCCGAAGGTGCGCTGTGCCGCGCCGACGGTGCATCTTGCGGCCGCCCGGACGCCGGCGCGGCCCCGCTGCGCGGCCGTGGGCGGTCGGCGCGCGGCCTTTCGGCCGTCGCGCGCCGACCGGGCCGCGCACCCGAGGCGCCGTACTCAGTTCGTCGCGTCCGGCTTCACGATGTCGGGAAGCTTCGCCTCGAACAGCTCGTCGAGCTTCAGCGAGGGCAGGATGTGGCCCTGGTCGGGGGCCTCGTTGGCGACGCTCGCGCCCCATGTGGACGCCGCGAGGCGCTGGTTGGGCGTGCCGTGGTGCCCGTTGCTCTTGAAGCTGCAGTCGCCGACCTGGTAGAAGGACTGGGCGGAGCCGAGCACCCGCTTGGTGTTGAGGGCCTCGCCGCGCGAGTGCGTGAGGAAGTACGTGCCGAACGCGTCCGCCATCAGCTCGGTGCGGCGGGTGGCCTCCGGCCCGGTGAGCGTGGTGTTGTCGAACAGGTTGTCCTCGTACTGCACGTGGTGGCCGAACTCGTGGGCGAGGATGGCGCGCGGGGCGGTGCCGCCCAGGCCGATGGCCTTCGTGGCCTCCAGGATGCCGTCGCCCATGACGATGCGGTCGGAGATGCCCAGCGGCTGCGGGTCGCCCTTCTCGGAGTAGGCGAACGCGTTGAAGGTGAAGATCGGGTTGGCGCCGCCCTTCAGTACGGGCTCGGAGCCGACCAGCGAGATGAAGAGCTCGGCCAGGCCGAGGTTGCTCTCGGTCGTGCCGCCGTACAGCACGGACAGGGTGCGGGCGAGCCGCTCCGGGGAGGAGAAGACGTCGGCGCCGTGCATCGGCATGAGCTGGATGTCGTCGGAGTAGATGTCCCAGAACCTCTTGAGGTCCTTGGCTTCGGACGTCAGCTGGTTGGTGTATTCGCCGTTGACACCGTAAGTGTTGGACTTGGACTCGCTGCCGAACAGCAGCGCATCGTACGTGGGGAGGTCGAACCCGCCGAGCAGAGAGAGGATGAAGATCGTGAAGGGGTCCTCGGCGCCCTCGAGCAGATTGTTCGCGTAGGCCGTCAGCTCCGTGCTCTGGCACTGGTAGTCGCCCGGGTTGATGACGCTGTTGCGGATGTCCGTCCACTGGGCGTCGCCTATGCCGTACTTGGCGTTGGCTGCCTGGAGGCGCTCCTGCCAGTCGGCCGGCAGCTCGGCCAGGATCTGGTCGACGAGGGCCTTCGTCTGCGGGTCGAGCTTGGAGGTGTCGATCGCAGAGCCGTAGGAGGCTGAGGCGGCGGCGGTGGCCGTCGTGTCGTTAGCGGCCGTTGCCGGCAGGACGGTGCCAAGGGTGCACGTGGCCGCGGTCACGAGGGTGACGGCCCAGGCGAGGGACTTCTTCACAGTCAACTCCTTGGTGGGTCGAAGCCGACGCGCCATTCGTCCTTGTGGGACGGGAGAGGCGGTCGGATTGCCATGAGCCAAGAGTCTGCAAAGAAAGCACCTTCCGGAGAAGCTGTCGGTGCTGTCTGAATCCGGCATGGCAGGAAGGTGACAGATGCCATGCAGTCACGTGCACGCCCGATGTGACCATCCCGATCTGACGACTTGTCACTCCGGGCGCCCCTACCCGGTGGTAGCCACCATGTGGACACGATCTTCACATGGAGCACATCGCATATACGTGCAATGCTTGCAATATGCATCCGCTCCGCGCCATCGGCCTCACTGCGACCGCCGAGGACGTCTACCTCGCGCTCGTGCAGCGCGACCCGACGACCCCGGCCGCGCTGGCGGGCATCCTGCGTGTGGCCCCGGATGCCGTTGTCGAGGCGGCCCGCGAACTGACCGAACTGGGCCTGGTGGAACCGGACGACGAAGGACTCGTCGCCTGCCCCCCGCGCACCGCGCTCGACGCCCTCGCGGAAATCCGCGCCAAGGAACTCGGAGCCCTGCGCGACAGCGCCGACGAACTCGCCCGGTTCTGGCGCGACCACCACACCGAAGCCCCGGGATACATCGAGATAGTCCGGACGGACGAGGCCGGTGAAGCGCTTGTCCGGCGTGTGCAGGACGAGGCGACGCACCAGGTCCGTGCTCTGTCCATCGGCCCCTCCGGCCACCTCGCCGCGCCCCCGACGGTGGCGCCAGGCTGTCTGGAGGCACTCGCGCGCGGCGTCGCGTACTCCGTGGTCTACGGCACCCAGGTGTTGCGTGACGCGATAGGCCGGGAGGCCATCCAGACCTGCGTCAACCTCGGTGAACGCGCCCGCGTCTTCCCCAACGTCGCGCTGAACCTGATGATCTGTGACGACCGCTTCGCCGTCGTCTCCGCACCCACGCGCGATCACCAGCGACGCCACCACATAGTCGTGCAGCGATCGGCCCTGCTCGACGGCCTCATCGGCATGTTCGAGTCGCACTGGCAGATGGCCGTTCCGCTCCCCGCCGGCGACGAGCCCATGGGCGACGTCGGTGCCGCCCCCACCGACGACGCCCGGCAGCTTCTCACCTACCTCAGCGGCGGACTCACCGACGAGTCCATCGCCCGCGAACTCGGCGTCAGCGAACGGACGGTGGCGCGTCGCATCGCACGCCTCCAGGAAGTCCTGGGCGCGCAGACCCGCTTCCAGCTCGGCGTCCAGGCCAGCCGCCGCGGATGGCTCTGAGCGAGCAAGCCCCGTCGCCCGGTGCTGTGTCCGGAAACGTTCGCCGGGTGTGATGCCGTGCCGGCAGAATCCCTTCGTGGATATTTCTGAGGGCTTGGCCGACTGGACTGACCGGGCCTCCTCCACGATGCGCGGCAGGAACAGCGGTACCGAGCCCGCGTAGCGCACGTGCCGGCGGCCGAGTTGTTTGCGTGCGGCCAGAGCAATGCCGTGATCGCGAAGGAGTTGTGGGTCAGCGTCCGATCGGTCCAGCGGTGGCGCTTCATCCGGGGTCTCTTTGCGTTCCGGGCGGGTAGCACGGGAACGGCTGCTCCCGCGGAAGGTGTCTCCGCGGGAGCAGCCGCCGTTGCCGAGAGCCGTCAGGCGTCCTTGCGCTCCTGTACCAGGCTGTTCACCCGGCCGCGGACGACGAACCAGCCGCCGACCAGGGCCGCCGCGATCAGTGGCAGGCACAGCACGGTCGTACGGCCCACTCCGCCGCCCCACCACATCAGGAACACGACCGCGGCGAGGAACGCCAGCGTGACGATCTGTGTGTACGGGGCCCAGGGCAGCCGGTACGAGGGGCGGGTGACCCTGCCGTCCCGCGAGCGGTGCCAGAACAGCAGCGAGCAGAGCATGATCATGCCCCAGGTGCCGAGGATGCCGATCGACGCGAAGTTGAGGACGATCTCGAACGCCTGGCCCGGCATGACGTAATTGAGCACGACGCCCAGTACACCGAAACCGGCGGTCAGCAGGATGCCGCCGTAGGGCACCTGGCCCTTGTTCATCCGGCCGGTGAACCGGGGCGCGGAGCCCGCCAGCGCCATGGAGCGCAGGATGCGCCCGGTGGAGTACAGACCGGAGTTCAGGCTGGAGAGTGCCGCGGTCAGCACGACCAGGTTCATCACACCGGCCGCGCCCGGGATACCGAGCTTGTCCATGACGGTGACGAAGGGGCTCTGGTCCGCCGAGTACGAGGTGTACGGCAGCAGGAGGGCCAGCAGCACCACCGAACCGACGTAGAAGAGTCCGACGCGCCACATGATCGAGTTGATCGCCTTGGGCATGATCTTCTCGGGGTTCTGCGTCTCACCCGCGGCGACGCCGCACAGCTCGACGGAGGCGTACGCGAACACGACGCCCTGGATCACCATCAGCAGCGGGAGCATGCCGGTGGGGAAGATGCCGCCGCTGTCGGTGATGGTGGAGATGCCCGGCGTGTGACCGTCCACCGGGTGCTGGGTGACCACCAGGAAGATGCCGATGAGCATGAAGGCAACCAGGGCGGAGACCTTGATGATCGCGAACCAGAACTCCATCTCACCGAAGTACTTCACCGAGATGAGGTTGGCGGTGAGGACGACGGCGAGGGCGATCAGCGCGAGGATCCACTGCGGGATGTCGCTGAACATCGCCCAGAAGTGGGCGTAGGTGGCGGCCGCGGTGATGTCGGCGACGGCGGTGGTCGACCAGTTCAGGAAGTACAGCCATCCGGCCGCGAAGGCGCCCTTCTCGCCCATGAACTCCCGGGCGTACGAGACGAAGGCGCCGGAGGACGGCCGGTAGAGGACCAGCTCGCCGAGCGCGCGGACGACGAAGAAGGCGAAGACACCGCAGACCGCATAGGCGACGGCGAGCGAGGGACCCGCGCCGGCCAGTCGACCGCCCGCGCCCAGGAACAGGCCGGTGCCGATCGCGCCGCCGATGGCGATCATGTTGATGTGACGGGACTTGAGGTCCTTGCTGTAACCGGCGTCGCCGGCGTCCCGGTGGGGGGAGCTCGTCGCCGGTGGGGCGGCGGCGAGCGTATCGGCCGCAGTGGTGCGGTCACTCATGAAGGAGATTCGCCTTTGTGAGGGGAAGGTGGGCGGTCCCGGCCATGGCCGGCCAGGGAGTCGTCACCGTGGCACGGCTCAACGACACATCATCCGGGAATCCTGTGATTCTGGCAGTGCTCCACATCACTCAGGAACAAATCTGAGGTACATCAGAGGTTACGGGCAGGTAAGCAAGAGGGTCCTCACGAGGGACAGGTCGACCCTCCGCGTTGCCTCCCACCTCCGCCTTGCAGCTGCACGCACCCAGCCCCGCTCCTTCTCCCACCCTCCCATTTGCCGGTCGGTCTTAGTCACAATCCGGTCTCGGAGGCCAGGTGAGGTCTTGTTTTCGGCCATGTAATCGATTCCAATCATCGCTGTAATCGATTCCACGGCTCTGGACCGCTGGTTTCGAGGCTCACGGAAACCACAAGGAGGTGGTCCGGAAATGGCGAGCATCAAGGATGTCGCGGCCGAGGCGGGAGTGTCCGTCGCCACGGTCTCCCGCGTTCTCAACAGCCATCCCTCCGTCAGCCCCGACGCGCGCAGACGCGTCCTCGCCGCTGTCGACGTCCTCGGCTACCGGCCCAACGCCGTCGCCCGTTCGCTGCGCACCGATCAGACGCGCACCCTCGGCCTGGTCATCAGTGACGTACTCAACCCGTACTTCACCGAACTGGCCCGCTTCGTCGAGGAGGAGGCCCGCGCACTGGGCTACAGCGTCATCATCGGGAACGCCGACGAGCAGCCCGACCTGCAGGAACATCACATCCGCACGCTCCTCGACCGCCGGATCGACGGACTCCTCGTCTCCCCCGCCGACGGGAGCTCCCCGCTCGCGCCGGGCGCTGTGGGCAGCGGCACACCGATGGTCTTCGTGGACCGTTGGATCCAGGGTGTGGACGTCCCCGTGGTGCGTGCCGACGGCCGCGACGCCATCCGGGACCTGGTCGGCCACCTGCACCGCCTCGGCCACCGCAGGCTTGCGATCATCGCGGGCCCGGCGGCCACCACCACGGGCAACGAGCGAGTCGAGGCCTTCCGTGAGGCGCTGCGTGAGCACGGACTCGCGCTGCCCGACACCTACATCGGGCAGGGCGACTTCCAGGCGGACAGCGGGCGCCGCGCCACCGAGCGCTTTCTGGCCCTTCCCGAACCGCCCGAGGTCGTATTCGCCGCCGACAATCTGATGGCACTCGGCGCGCTGGACGCGATCCGCGCACGCGGGCTGCGCGTCCCGCAGGACATCGGGCTCGCGGCCTTCGACGACATCCCGTGGTTCCTGCACACCGACCCGCCGATCACGGCCATCGCCCAGCCGACCGGCGAACTCGGCCGAGCCGCCGTGCGGGCGCTGGTCGACCTCATCGAGGGACGGTCCCCGCAGTCCGTCACCCTTCCCGCCCGCCTTGTCGTACGCAGTTCCTGCGGCGAGCACGCTTCGAACCCGAGGAGCAACCTGTGAGCACTCAGGACGAGTTGCTGCGCATCGAAGGCGTACGCAAGACCTTCCCCGGCGTGGTCGCGCTCGACAGCGTCGACTTCGACCTGCGCGGCGGCGAAGTGCATGTCCTGCTCGGTGAGAACGGAGCGGGCAAGAGCACCCTCATCAAAATGCTCTCCGGCGCCTACCGCCCGGACAGCGGCCGGATCTTCGCCCAGGGGCGTGAGGTCCGCATCCACAGCGCACAGGACGCCGAACGGCTCAAAATCGCCACGATCTACCAGGAGTTCAACCTGGTACCCGATCTCACGGTCGCCGAGAACATCTTCCTCGGCCGGCAGCCGCGCCGCTTCGGGATGATCGACCGGCGTCGCATGGAGGCGGACGCCGAGGTGCTCCTGCGCCGGGTCGGCCTGCATGTCTCGCCGAAGGCCAAGGTGCGTGAACTGGGCATCGCCCGGCTGCAGATGGTGGAGATCGCCAAGGCGCTCAGTCTCGACGCACGTGTCCTGATCATGGACGAGCCCACGGCGGTCCTCACGTCCGAGGAGGTCGAGAAGCTCTTCCGGATCGTGCGGCAGCTGCGCGAGGAGGGTGTGGGGATCATCTTCATCACCCATCACCTCGAAGAGATCGCGGCGCTCGGCGACCGGGTCACGGTGCTGCGCGACGGCCGCAGCATCGACCAGGTGCCCGCCTCGACCCCCGAGGAGGAGCTCGTACGGCTGATGGTGGGACGAAGCATCGAGCAGCAGTACCCGCGGCAGCGCCCGAAGGCCGGAGAGTCCCTGCTCGCCGTCCGCGGGCTGACCCGGAACGGCATCTTCCATGACGTCAGCTTCGACGTGCGGGCGGGTGAGGTCGTCGGCCTCGCCGGCCTCGTCGGCGCCGGACGCACAGAGGTCGCCCGTGCCGTCTTCGGAGCGGACCCCTATGACGCGGGCACCGTCGACGTACGCGGCGAGCGGCTGGCCAAGTACGACGTGACCGCGGCCATGGGCGCCGGGATCGGTCTCGTGCCCGAGGACCGCAAGGCCCAGGGCCTGGTCCTCGACGCGTCCGTGCAGGAGAACCTCGGCCTGGTCACCCTGCGCTCGGCGAGCCGGTCCGGGCTCGTGGATCTCAAGGGACAGCGCACGGCCGCCGCCCGGATCGCCGAACAGCTCGGGGTACGGATGGCGGGCCTCGGCCAGCATGTCCGCACCCTCTCCGGTGGCAACCAGCAGAAGGTCGTCATCGGCAAGTGGCTGCTCGCCGACACCAGAGTGCTGATCCTCGACGAACCGACGCGCGGCATCGACGTCGGCGCCAAGGTCGAGATCTACCAGCTCATCAACGAGCTGACGGCCTCCGGCCACGCCGTGCTGATGATCTCCAGCGATTTGCCCGAGGTCCTCGGCATGAGCGACCGGGTGCTGGTCATGGCCCAGGGCCGGATCGCCGGAGAGCTCCCCGCGCACGAAGCGACCCAGGACGCGGTGATGGCGCTCGCCGTCAGCACCGCCCCCACAGCAACTCCCGTAACGACTCCGGCAACGACGCCGGCTGTGAACGAAGAGGAGAGCCCCCGTGGCCACTGACACGCTCAAGAGCAATACGGGCGCGAGTGGCGCCGCAGGACGTACCGTCCGCCGCCTCCTGCTCGACAACGGCGCCCTGAGCGCCCTGGTCGTCCTGCTGGTGGCGATGTCGCTGCTCTCCGGCGACTTCCTGACCACCCAGAACCTCCTGAACGTCGGCGTGCAGGCCGCCGTCACCGCGATCCTCGCGTTCGGCGTCACCTTCGTCATCGTCTCGGCCGGCATCGACCTGTCCGTCGGCTCGGTGGCCGCGCTCTCCGCGACCGTCCTCGCCTGGTCGGCGACGTCGGAGGGTGTGCCGGTCTGGCTGGCGGTGATCCTTGCCGTCGCCACGGGCATCGCCTGCGGATTCGTCAACGGCGCCCTCGTCTCGTACGGCAAACTGCCGCCGTTCATCGCGACACTGGCCATGCTCTCCATCGCGCGCGGTCTGTCCCTGGTCATCTCCCAGGGCAGCCCGATCGCCTTCCCCGACTCGGTCTCCGTGCTCGGCGACACGCTCGGCGGCTGGCTGCCCGTACCGGTCCTCGTGATGATCGCGATGGGCCTGATCACGGCACTGATCCTGGCCCGTACCTACATCGGCCGTTCGATGTACGCGATCGGCGGCAACGAGGAAGCGGCCCGGCTCTCCGGACTGCGCGTCAAGCGACAGAAGCTGGCCATCTACGCCCTGTCCGGCCTCTTCGCCGCGGTCGCGGGCATCGTTCTCGCCTCCCGTCTGACCTCCGCGCAGCCGCAGGCCGCGCAGGGTTACGAACTCGACGCGATCGCCGCAGTCGTCATCGGCGGCGCCAGCCTCGCCGGCGGCGTCGGCAAGGCGTCCGGCACCCTGATCGGCGCGCTCATCCTCGCCGTGCTGCGCAACGGACTCAACCTCCTGTCCGTGTCCGCCTTCTGGCAGCAGGTCGTCATCGGTGTCGTCATCGCCCTCGCGGTGCTGCTGGACACGCTGCGCCGCAGGGCCGGGTCCAAAGCCGCCGCCTCGACCGGTTCCTCCGGCGCACCGGGATCGCCGGGATCCGGCGGCAAGCGAGCGGGAGCGGTCAAGTTCGGGATCGCCGCACTCTGCGTGGCCGTTGTCGTGGGCGCGGTGTCCTACTTCAACTCCGGCTCCTCCGGCGGCAACACCAAGGTGGGCATGTCGCTCTCCACGCTCAACAACCCCTTCTTCGTGCAGATGAAGGCGGGCGCACAGGCGGAGGCGAAGGCGGCCGGGGTGGACCTCACCGTCACCGACGCGCAGAACGACGCTTCACAACAGGCCAACCAGCTCCAGAACTTCACGAGTTCCGGGGTGAAGTCCATCATCGTCAACCCGGTGGACTCGGACGCGGCCGGCCCCGCCGTACGGAGCGCCAACAAGGCGGACATTCCGGTGGTCGCCGCGGACCGAGGCGTCAACAAGGCGAAGACCGCGACGCTCGTCGCCTCCGACAACGTCGCAGGAGGCAAGCTCGCCGCCGCGGCGCTGGCCGACAAGCTCGGTGGCAAGGGCAGCATCGTCGTCCTGCAGGGCACCGCGGGTACCTCCGCCAGCCGCGAGCGCGGCGCGGGCTTCGCCGAAGGGATCAAGGCGTACCCCGGCATCAAGGTCGTGGCCAAGCAGCCCGCGGACTTCGACCGCACCAAGGGCCTGGACGTCATGACCAATCTGCTCCAGTCCCACCCCGGTGTCACCGGCGTCTTCGCCGAGAACGACGAGATGGCGCTCGGCGCGGTCAAGGCACTCGGCAGCAAGGCAGGAAAGTCGGTGTCCGTCGTCGGGTTCGACGGAACTCCGGACGGCCTGAAGGCGGTCGAGGCAGGCACGCTGTACGCGTCCGTGGCCCAGCAGCCGAAGGAACTGGGCAAGATCGCGGTGCAGAACGCGGTGAAGGCCGCAGAGGGCAAGAAGGTCGACAGCACGGTGAAGGTGCCGGTCAAGGTAGTCACCGGGAAGAACGTCGCCGACTTCTCCTGAGCGGGACCTGAACACTGCCTGACCACGGAAAGCAGGAACAATGCACGAGAACGACCACGACCGGTACGACCTGCTGGTCGTAGGGTCCGCCAACGCCGACCTGGTCATCGGCGTGGAGCGCCGCCCCGCACCCGGTGAGACCGTGCTCGGTTCCGATCTTGTCGTCCATCCGGGCGGCAAGGGAGGAAACCAGGCGGTGGCCGCCGCCCGCCTCGGGGCCGTCACCGCCCTGCTGGCCCGGGTCGGCGACGACGCCCACGGCCGCCTGCTGCTGGAATCGCAGCGGGCGGCGGGTGTGGACACCAGCGGCGTCCTCGTGGGCGGGGCACCGACCGGAGTCGCGCTGATCACCGTGGACCCCTCGGGTGACAACAGCATCGTGGTGTCGCCGGGGGCCAATGCCCGGCTGACCCCGGAGGACATCCGGGGCGCCGGAGCCCTGTTCGGGGCGGCCCGGGTCGTCTCCGTACAGCTGGAGATCCCGCTGGAGACGGTCGCCGAGGTGGCCGGTGCAATGTCACCCGGCACCCGACTGGTTCTGAATCCGTCCCCGCCCGCACCCCTGCCGGACCATGTGCTGGCCGCATGCGACCCCTTGGTGGTCAACGAGCACGAGGCGCGCTACATCCTGGGCGAAGCCGCAGGCACCACGCCCGAGGAGTGGGCGCGAGCACTCCTCGAGCTCGGCCCGCAGTCGGTAGTGGTCACGCTGGGGGCGGCGGGCGCACTTGTCGCCGACAGCCGCAGGGGCGGCGTCGTACGCGTACCGAGCCTCAAGGTCGAGGCCGTCGACACGACCGGGGCGGGTGACGCGTTCACCGCCGCCCTGGCCTGGCGGCTCGGCCTGGGCGAGGAGCTCACCGAGGCCGCCGCGTTCGCCGTCAGGGTGGGTGCGGCGGCCGTCACCAGGCAGGGCGCGCAGGCGTCCTTCCCGACCGCAGAGGAAGTCTCCGCGCTGTGAAGAAGGCAGGAATCCTCAACCGCCATCTCGCCGGAGCACTGGCCGAGCTGGGCCACGGTGACGGGGTACTGATCTGCGACGTGGGAATGCCCATCCCGGCCGGCCCCCGGGTCGTCGACCTGGCCTTCCGGGCCGGTGTCCCGTCGTTCGCCGACGTGCTCGACGGGCTGCTGGACGAACTGGTGGTGGAGGGCGCGACAGCGGCGCACGAGGTGCGGGAGGCCAACCCGGAGGCCGCACGCCTCCTGGACGAGCGACTCCCGGAACTCGCCCACGTACCGCACGAGGAGCTCAAGGCGCTTTCGGCGGGTGCCCGGCTGGTGGTGCGGACGGGGGAGGCGCGGCCGTACGCGAACGTGCTGTTGCGGTGCGGGGTCTTCTTCTGACAGAGGCCGGCAGACACCGGGCGTGCGAATCACGGACGACGGGTCTGCGCGGTGGTCACCGCGGTCTCTGGCGCGATCACCGCGCAGCTGATGGGCCGCATCCCTCTTCGGGAGCGGCCCATCACGTGTATGCGCTGCCGCGGATGGTGAGGATCCCAGTGAACCGTCGACAGTACTGATGGTCCACTTGCCCGACCCATCCCTCTCGTGACCCAGGGTGCACCCGCGGGTCGGCCCGTGCGCCCCACGATGCCGGCTCCTCAAGACAGATCCGTATTCCGCGACCCGGTGGCGGACTCGGCCGGTGCGGGGCCATCCACTCCGTGACCCGCCCGACGGAGATCTGTTTGGATGAGGAACGCATCATCAGTAACACCCGGTGGCGGTTGCTTTGGGGCGAGCGTGACGTAGCGTTGCCCTTTTGGTGGTGTTCGGAAGAGCATCGCGAGGCACCGTTGTGCCCTCATCAGTCATGGGGGCACCGAGGGGTATTGGGATGAAGCTCTGCTTCCTCGTCGAAGAGCTGTACCGGCATGACGGCATGCCGCTTGACGTGGTCCGACGACTGCTGTCGTGGGGACACCAGGTGGACGTGGTGCGCCCCGGCGGCTCACTACTGCGGATCTCGGAAGAGGTGCGGGCGGGGACCCATGACGCCTGGGTACTCAAGACCGTGTCCGGCGGCCCCGGGCTCACCCTGCTGGAGGCCGCAGCGGCTGTGGGCCTGACCACGGTGAACGACGCGCGGTCGATCCGCGCGGTGCGCGACAAGGTCCTCACATCGGTCATCGCGCGACAGCACGGGCTACCGGTTCCGGTGACCTATTCGGCACCGAGGGCCACGCTGTTCGCGGATGTCCCCGAGGAGCTCTTCCCCCTGGTGGTCAAGCCCGCCGACGGCAGCTCGGGGCGCGGGGTGCGGCTCGTGCCGGACCCCGGGCGCCTGGCGGAGGCGGAGCAGGCGGGGGAGGGCCAACTCATCGCACAGCCCTACGTGTCCAACCCGGGCTCCGACCTGAAGGTCTACTGTCTCGCGGGCGAGTTCCACGCGACCTTGCGCCGCTCCCCGCTCCACCCGGACGGGCCGGTCGACGAGGGAGCCGTCCCCCTGCCCGCCGAGGTGGCCGCAGCGGCGGCGAAGGTGGGAGCGGTCTTCGGCCTCGATCTGTACGGCATCGACGTGGTGCTCGGCCCCGACGGTCCCGTGATCGTCGACATCAACGACTTCCCGAGTTTCCGTCAGGTCCCCGACGCCGTATCCCGGTTGGCCGGGGCCGTCCTCGACCTGGCCAGGACGGGCGGCGCTGCCCGGACGGGCGTGCTCGCCCCCGCTCCGCGCATTCCCGCGCAGCCGCAGATCCCCCACGGACAGCCCCACCCGCACCCCGAAGCGGACATGCTGGCGGCCGCACCGGGAGCCGCCCAGATATGAGGGTGTGTCTACTGACCGACAAGCCGGATCATCCGCTGCTCGCCGCAGCCTCTTCCGCACTGATCGAGGCGGAGCACCAGGTGACGTTCCTGAACCCGGACACCGGAACGGGATCCCCGTCGGAACTGGTGATCGCGGATGATCTCGCCGACGTCTACCTCCTCAAGGCTCATACCCCCCGGGCACTGGTGCTGGCCCGTTTCCTCGAAGCACACGGCGCCCGGGTGGTGAACTCCGCCGCCGCGACGGAGCTGTGCCAGGACAGGAGCCGGATCGCCGCCGTGGCGGAAGGCGCCGGCCTGCCGATGCCCCGGACCAGAACC
This sequence comes from Streptomyces sp. NPDC037301, assembly GCF_055602785.1. Classification (NCBI taxonomy): domain Bacteria; kingdom Bacillati; phylum Actinomycetota; class Actinomycetes; order Kitasatosporales; family Streptomycetaceae; genus Streptomyces; species Streptomyces sp. NPDC037301. The sequence goes on along the minus strand of NZ_JBVJWD010000028.1, from coordinate 3,019 downwards.
CTGGACGCGCTGTCCGAGGCCCTCCACGGAGCGAAGCGGCCGGAGAGCGGCTATCCGCTCATGGTCAAGAGCCGCCACAGCCGGCGCGCGGACCTGGTCGCCCGCGTGGACGGCCCGGCCGAGCTCCAGGACCTCGCCGCCAAGTGGTCCAACGAGCCCGTCGTCCTGCAGGAGTTCGTCGCGAACAGCGGCTGGGACCACAAGCTGTGGGTGATCGCGGGGGAGGTGTTCGCGGCGGTGCGCCCCGCACCGGTGGGCGCCCCGCCGGACAGTGCGCAGTCCGCGCCCCTGGTCCGTGACCTGCCGCCGGCCTGGACCGAGACAGCCCTCCACGCAGGTGAGGTCTTCGGCCTGGACGTCTACGGTGTCGACCTGCTGGACCGCGAGGGGGCGCCCGTCGTCGTCGACATCAACGCCTTCCCCGGCATCCGCGGACCGGAGGGCGCCCCCGCGGCGCTGGCGGCCATGGCACTGCGACGCCCCCGGCCCAGCCCCAGCCAATTCGCTGCCAGGGGCGGTGTACCGGTGGGGCCTGGCCTCAGTGGGTGTGCCTCTGCCAGTCGAGAGGCACCCGTTCGTGCGGGCCGGGCACCGACTGCGTCTGCGGGTGGTGCTGCGGCGGCGCCAGGTTCGGGCCCTTGCTGAACATCTCCTTGGTGCGGAAGTCCCAGAACCAGTCCTCGCCCGGCTCGAAGCTCTGGATGAACGGATGCCCGGTGTCGGCGAAGTGCCGGGAGGCGTGCTGCTCCGGGGAGGTGTCACAGCAACCGACGTGCCCGCACTGGGCGCAGCGGCGCAGATGCAGCCACCAGCCCTGCGCCGCTTCACATTCCACACAGACGGTTCCGCTGGGCGGCACCGTCGGGTCGATACCCTCAATGGCCTGCGACATCAATGTCCTTCTGCCGTAGAGATAGGTCGCCGTGTCCTGATCGGCGCTACCGAGCCGCGCTTTCTCACACACCTCGGTGGCATAGAAGCCTTCCACGTTCGGTAAAAGCGAACGCATCGACCCGGATCTCACTACTAACGAGCGAACCGGACAACTGGGAGGTGATCGGTAAAGCCCAGGTCGTACGCGAGGCCGAGGATCTCCCCGTCCACGCGCACCCGGCCCCCACCGGTCGGACTCGGCGGGGACACGATCACGGGGCGGACGCTCATTCCACCACGCTCCATCGTCCCCTGTCCGGACGCACCCGGACACCGCCCGGACACGGGTTCAGCAACCCCCGCTGAACAACTGGGGCAGCAAGCGGCCCCCTGCCGTCGCAACGACAGAGGGCCGCGAGACTCACCCCGAAGACCCGGGGCACACGGTCAGCGCCGGGAGCGGGGCGGAACCACAGGAAGGGGTGCTACAGCTCCCCGTCAAAGTAGAACCGCCAGCTGTTGCAGCCTTGATCGGACCAGCAGGGCCGCGGCCGCACCGGCGGTCGCCGAGGCACTGAAGCACATCGACGGGGTCTTCGAGGTCGTGCCCGCCACCATCTCCACCGACGGTGAACTCGCCGACACCAAGGCCGTGTTGAAGGCGGACGCGGACAGCTCGGGCGCTGCTCGCACCGTGGACCGGATCCGCACCGCCGTCCATGACATCCCCGAAGCCGACGCACGGGTCGGCGGTCCCACCGCCATGGCCCAGGAGAAGGCCGAGGCGCAGGCACACGACCGCAGGGTGGTCATCCCGCTGGTGCTCGTCGTGGTCTTCGTCATCCTGATCGCACTGCTCAGGGCCCTGGTCGCGCCGGTACTGCTGATGGCGACCGTGGTGCTCTCCTACTTCGCCGCACTCGGCATCAGTTGGCAGCTGTTCCAGCACGCCCTCGGCTTCCCCGCCGTCGACATTCAGGTCATGCTGATCGGCTTCCTGTTCCTGGTCGCCCTCGGCGTCGACTACAACATCTTCCTCATCCACCGCATCCGTGAGGACGTCGGGCATCAGGGCCACCGGAGCGGGGTCCTGTCCGGCCTCACCTCCACCGGCGGGGTCATCACCGGCGCGGGCGCGGTCCTCGCGGCGACGTTCGCCGCCCTCACCAGCGCTCCACAGGTGGCGTTCATCGAGATCGGCATCGTGGTGGCGATCGGCGTACTGATCGACACCTTCGTGGTCCGCTCCGTCCTCGTTCCGGCGCTCGCCCTCGACGTCGGCCCCGCCTTCTGGTGGCCGGGCCGCCCGGTGGGCCGGGACACGGCAGCGCAGACCGTCGACGACGCGCCCAGGGAGGCGGTCGCGGTCGCCGTCAGCTCCGGGCGGCGTACACGATGAGGTTGTCCACGGGGTGGCCCTGTGCGTCGAAGGCGCCGTCGCAGGTGATGAGACGCAGGACGCGCTCGTTGGTGGCGCCGTAGACCCTCTTGGTCGGGAAGGCCTTCTTGCTGACGGTCTCCGTGCCGGTGACCCTGTAGTGGATCTCCGCCCCCCGGTCGTTGCGGATCGCGATGTCCGCACCCTTGCCGATCTTCTTCAGATCGTGGAAGACGGCCTTCCCGAAGCGGGTGTTGTTGTGCCCGATGAGGACTGCGGCGCCACGCTCGCCGGGGACGGCGCCACCGGTGTACCAGCCGACCGTCATGCCCTTCTCGGCGGGCGGGACCTGGACGGTGCCGTCCTCGTTCAGACCGAGCCGCATCAGCGAACTGTTCACCCCGATCGAAGGGATGCTGACATGGGTGGGGCTCGCCGCGGACTTCGGCTTCCCGGACTTCTGTGTCTCCTCGGGCCCCGTGTCCTTCGGAGAGTTGAGAGAGCCCGGGGCGCTGGATGAACCGCCGCCTGCGTGTGATGCGGCGGACGAGGCATCCACGGCGCCGGAGGAGCAGCCGGTGAGAGCGAGACAGGCGAGCACCGGAAGTGCGACATGCCAAAGCGGCATGGGCGTACGGGACATGGGGGCTCCAGAACGGGACGGAGATGGGCAGTGGGGGGGGGGGGGGGGGGGGGGGGGGGGGGGGGGGGGGGGGGGGGGGGGGGGGGGGGGGGGGGGGGGGGGGGGGGGGGGGGGGGGGGGGGGGG
>NZ_JBVJWD010000027.1:0-113811 GCF_055602785.1 Streptomyces sp. NPDC037301 | reverse complement strand
CGCTGCGGGCCGGAGCGAACGGATCCGAAGGAATCCACCCGGCCCTGTCGCGGCTTCCCGCAACGACAGCCATGGTTAGCGACGTGCGGGGCGGGACGCAATGATGTGACGTACTACCCAACATCGGATAAATGTCCGAAATAATACGTTCTGCGGCACTTACGTGCTGTTCGGGCGGCCCCCGGCCCTACTACCCGCCTTAGGATGTGACACAGCTCCTATGGGTGGCATCACATCCACGGGACCACATCGAGGGCCCCGACGGGGCATCGGCGACGCGCGAGCCGGGGGCAGGCGAAGCGGAACGGCTCACGGCCCACAGCCCGGACGCGAACGTCTCCCGGCTCCCGCCACCGCGGTGGCGCCGCTGGGTCCTGCGCCGGTCGGATGTGGTGAGGCGCGGCGTCCGATCGGCGCGGGGAGACGGAGCGGCACGACCGGCCCGGGCCCGCAGGCCGACCGAGCCGGAGAGGCAGAGGCCGATACCGGCCCACCGCCGAGTGGATCTGCTGAGTGGGCCGTTCAGGGTGGCTGACTCCGCAGCCGGCCGGCGTAATCCTTCGATGGGAAGCCCCTGTTCGTCCGGACAACCGGGTCACTCCTCGGAAAGAACCGCCTGAGCCATACGCCGCGCCTCGTCGGCCGAGTCCGCCGAACGGGCGGCGGACGCCGCGCGCTCGCACGGGAGGCTCGGATCCGTGGCCCGCACGTGGCCACCTCCGGACGGGCACCAAAGGGGCCTGGTCACAACGGGCACGGCGAGTCCGTCTTCGCCTTCGACGACAAGATCTGCCACAGCTGCCGACCGGGGTGGGTCGAACAGCCTTCTGCCGACCTGCCCGGCCTGACCTGGTTCACCGCCCTCGGCCACGGAGCCCGGCTGCTCAGCGGCCCGCTGTCCCGTCCCGCGGCTTGGCTGGACGGCCTGGTCGCCGCCACCACGCTCACGATGGGCCGGCTGCTGCCGGCCGGCGCCTGACCGTCCCGCGTTCCGCACCGCTTTGCGCTCGTCGAGCTCCAGCGCCCCTGGGCGCGCATCATCAAAGGAGGGGAGACCATCGACGAGGAGTGGCGATGAGGTTGTCGTTCCTTGAACCCCTCTACGCGGAGCCGGGCCCGTTCGCCTCCGTGTACCTGGACACCTCCCGAGACGTCGAGCATCCCGAGCGGGCGATCGCGCTGCGCTGGCGGCGGCTGCGCGAGAGTCTGTCCCGTCAGGGCTCGGACCGGGCGCTGCTGAACGTACTGGAGAAGGTGGTCGGCGCCGACACAGAGGTGCCGGGGGTGCACGGTCAGGCCATCTTCGCCGCCCACGGCACGCTCGTCCTGGACGGGGAGCTGCCCAGGCCGCCCGAGCACGACTCCGCGCGCTACAGCACCCTGCCGGACGCGATGCCCCTGGTCACCCAGCACGTTCCGGAGATCCCCTACATGGCCGTAGTCGTCCACTACGGCGGCCTTCCGACCGCCGAGACCCACGGCTGGGTAACTCTGGAGGCGGAGACCGGCACCTGGCCCGCGTCCACCGTCACCCCGGGTGAGCGGCTGCACCGCAGGGTCGCGGTGGCGACCTGGCACCGCACCTCCCTCCGGCTCGGCCACCGGCTGGACGAACGGGCGCGGCGCGCCCATGCCGACGCCGTCGTCGTGGGCGGCGACGAGTGGGCGTGCAACGTACTGATCCGCCGCCTGCCGCACACTCTGCGGGACAAGGTCGTACGCGTGGGCGGCCGGACCCCCACCGACACCGGACGCGCCCTGTTGGAGCCGCAGCTCGACGGCGTCTTCCGCGGCCGCATGGCCGCGCACGACCGGGAACTCGTGGACATCTTCATCGGCCGGCGTGCCCTGGACGGACCCATGACGGAGGGGCTGGCCGCCACCGTCGCCGCCCTCCAGCGTGGCCAGGTCGCGGCACTGCTGCTGAACCGGCCGCCAGCGTCTTCGCTGCAGCTCTGGGCGGGCTCCCAGCCCACTCAGCTCGCCCTGACCGAGGCGGAGCTGATGTCCTTCGGCGTGCGGGCCCCGCGCGAGGAACGCGCCGACGAGGCCCTCGTCCGGGCCCTTGTCGGCACCGGTGCCGAGCTGGTCGTCGTACCGGAGAGCGAGCTGAGGCTGTACGAGGGCGTGGGCGCCCTGCTGCGGTACACCGACCCGGGGACCCCGTCCTGACGCCGGCGCACTGCGCCTCCCGGGTCACGGGTCGCCCCTTGCGCCCGACCGCCCCGGATCGCGCCGCGCGCGGAACGTGCCGACACTGGGCTGGAGCGGCAGCGCGGCGGATGAGCGGCGGATGGGGCACATGGACAGGAGCAGGAGCGCGGGCGACCGCACCATGGGCATCCGGGATCGGATGCCCCAGCACTTCCTGGACGCGCTGGGACGCGAGTTCGGCTTCACCCCGCCGACCGAACACGGCTGGGAAACCGTGGAGTCCATCCGGGCCGTGCTCGACGGCCGTGCCAAGGTGCTCCTCGGCGTGGCGGGCAACTTCGTCCGGGCCACCCCGGACAGCCGGGTGACCGAGCAGGCATTGCGCCGGTGCCGGATCACCGCGTACGTCTCCACCAAGCTCAACCACTCGCACACGGTGTGCGGGCAGACCGCGCTGATCCTGCCCACGCTGGGCCGGACCGAACGCGACCTCCAGGTGGGCGGCGAGCAGTTCGTCACCGCCCAGGACTCCATGAGCGAGGTCCGTGCCTCGCATGGCCGGCTGGAGCCCGCCTCCCCGCAGCCGCTCAGCGAGGTGGCCGTCCTGTGCCGGCCGGCCCGCCGAACCCTCGGTGACAAGGTGCCCGTCCCCTGGGAGGAGTTCACCGCGGACTGCGGCGCCCTCAGGGACCGGATCGCCAAGGTCGTGCCTTCGTGAGCCCGGCGGACCTCACCGCGCTCGGGCTCTCCGACGGCGAACGGGTGGACCTCGTGAGTGTCTGGACGGACGGCACCGAGCGCCGCGCGGAGGGCTTCCGGCTGGTCGACCACCCGACCGCACCCGGCTGCGCCGCCGCCTACTGCCCGGAGACCAATGTCCTGGTGCCGCTGGACAGTACGACCGAGATCAGCAACACGCCGACGCCGAAGGGGATCGTGGTCAGACTGGAACGCACCACGACCAAGGCCGCCGGCGCCACCGCCACGGCCCCGCGGTCCGATGGCCCGTGAAGGGACCCCCGAGGACCTGGTCCGCGCGGCCCACGCCGTGGGCGTGACCGACGACCGTCTCCTGGAGGCCGTACGGAGCATCCCCCGGGCGGAATTCGTCCCCGCGGACGAGGTGGCATCCGCGTACCGGGACACACCCGTTCCGCTCCCCCACGGGCAGGTGACCACCCAGCCCTCGCTGATCGCCATGATGGTCTCGGCTCTCGGTCTCACCGGAGACGAACAGGTCCTGGAGGTGGGGACCGGATACGGCTGGCAGACCGCGCTGCTGGCCCGCTTGGCCGCGTACGTCGTCAGCGTCGAGCGCTGGCCCGACCTGGTCGGCGAGGCCCGCCTGCGGCTGGCCGGGCAGGGCGTCGGCAATGCCGAGGTCGTACTCGGCGACGGGACCCTCGGGATGCCGACCTGTGCCCCGTACGACGCCGTCATCGTCTGCGCGGCCTTCCCGCGAGTGCCTGAGCCGCTCGTGGATCAGCTCCGCACCGGTGGCCGGCTCGTCCAGCCGATCGGGCAGGGCGGGCAGGAGCGCGTCGAGCTGTACGAGCGGCGGGCCCGCGGCCTGGTCCACCGCAGGACGGTCACCGGGGCCCGGTTCGTCCGGCTGTACGGCGCCCATGGTTACGACCAGCGGTGACGGGCTCAGCGCTGATAGGTCCCGACCAGGGTGCCGGAGGCCAGCTCCCTGCCCTTCAGGGCACGGTGCACGTCCTCGGCGCCCGGGTGGTCGTGCAGCGGCAGCGGCTCGGACAGGGCGTACAGGCGGAAGAAGTAGCGGTGCGGCCCGTGCCCCGGTGGAGGCATCGGCCCTCCCCAGCCCACACGGCCGAAGCCGTTGGGCCACGGCAGGCCCCCGTGGGGCTTCTGGCCCTCGGCCGCCCCGGTGACCCCCGGATCGATGCCGGTCACCAGCCAGTGCAGGAAGGTCGTCCCCGGCGCGTCCGGGTCCTCGCACAGGAGCACCAGCTCCGTGGCCTCGTGGGGCACCCCCGACCAGGTCAGGGGCGGTGAGATGTTCTCACCCTCCCCGCTGTACCGACGGGGGATCACCGTTTTGTCGTCGAACGCGGTGCTGCTGAGTTCAATTCCGCTCATGCGCGCCGCCATACCCGCAACGGCGGCACCGGCACCGGTCCGCACCCCAAAACCCCCGTTCGGCCGAGCCCACCCGGGCCGCCTCCGGAAGCGGGGGGAAGATGGCGGTGTGCCGACAAGGATCCTGCTCGAGGGCCGCCCTGGCGCAGGCAAGACGACCGCTCTGCGTCGGCTGGCCGCGCTGCTGCCCACCCACGCGGCCACCGGCTTCACCACGGAGGAGATCCGGCAATCCGGCGCCCGCGTCGGTTTCGCGCTGGAGACCCTGGCAGGCCGGCGGGAGGTGCTCGCCCATGTCGACCTGCCCGGTCCGCCACGGGTAGGGAAATACGGCGTCGACCTGGGCGTCATGGAACGACTGGCGCTGCCGTCGCTTCGGCCGGCAGCAACCGAGGAGGCAACAGGGCGGCTGGTGCTCATCGACGAGCTGGGGCGGATGGAACTGACGTGCACGGCGTTCCGGCACGCGGTCGACGCGCTGTTCGTCGCAGAGGTCGACGTCGTCGCCACGGTCCACACGCACCGCGATCCGTTCACCAACGCCCTCAAGCGCCGCGCCGACATCGAGGTCATCCAGCTCACTCCGGCAAACCGGGACGTCCTGCCGGGGGAACTCGCGGCCCGGCTGGTCGGCGGCAACCGCAGGAGCTGACACCCGCCATGTCCACGGCCCGAAGCCGATCGCCCTCCCCGTCACCGCCGTCACGTGCCTTGAGGATCGCGCCCACATCGAGCGCACCGTCGTGCTCGACCTGGAGGCCGGCGTCCAGCAGCTGCGTCTCGGGCCGGTCAATGCGCTGGCCGTCGACCGGACCCTCCATGCCGAGCTGACCGCCGATCACCCCGCGATCGTGCTCGACGTGCGGATCGTCCCCAACTGGACGCCGCGCGGGCCGCTGCCGAAATCTTGAACGTCCCGCTGCGGTGCGGCTTGAGATTCTCCTCGCGCCAGATCCTCGCCACGTAGTGCCAGGACACCGAGATACCCTCGCGCCGCTTCAGATGATCGGCAAGGGTTCGCGTCGACCAGTGCGACAACCCCGAATCAGCCGGCGGGGACATCTTCGTCAACGCGACCACGCGACCACGCGTCTGCGGCGGCACCTGGTCACGCGGCCCGCCGCGGCGTTTCTCCTCCAGCCCGGCCAAACCGTGCGCGGCATAGCGGGCCTTGCAACGGTCCACCGTCACCGGCGATACCCCGGTGAGTTCGGCGATGTCCTTGCGCCGCCGCCCCTCTGCGGACCACAACACGATCCGGGCCCGCAGGGCCACATCGGCCGGCACGTGACGCGAGGCGGTCAACTCTCGCAAATCGGCGACCTGTTCAGAGTGGAGGTCCATGTCGGGCTCAACAAGCCAACCAGCATCAAGTTCCACGAACGGGATCACGAGACACTAGTGTGATGCGCCAAAAACGCTACGGGCGCGACGCACTCGCACAAGACGCGACCTCGCTGCGTAGGCGACCGAGTGAGCCGCTGAGGTGTCCGCACGGCAAGGAAGGCGTCCGGTGCCGCCGGGGTCAGCCCGACTTCGGCGGCTTCTGCGCGTCGAAGGCGAAGAGAGTGTTCTTGGCCGCGGCCACGATCACTGCACGCCCCGCGACGGTCACGCGCGGGCTTGCGCCCTGTTCGCCCGTCAAACCATCGGCCTGCGGATCTGTTGTCCACAGGGGTTTGCCATCGTACGGCGACAGCGCGACCACTCGGCCGGTGGCCGAGCTGAAATACAGCGCGTCGGCTCCCGCCACGGGACCCGACGCGCCCTCCACGCTCGTCTGCCGCGACCACTTCTTCCGGCCGGTCGCGGGGTCGAGCGCCGTGACGAGACCGGTCTGCCCGCTCACGTAGACAATGCCGTCCGCCATGCCGGGCGTCCCCGCGTATGTCTTGGCCAGCCGGGAGTACGTGACCTTCTGCGAGGCCGGGTCGACCCGCGCCACCCCGTCGTAGCCGGCCAGCGCCGTTCCTTCCATGTGCCCCTGAAGGAGTACGAGCCTGCCGTTGGCGACGCCCATCGGCACGGCGGGGCCGTTAACCGCGATGGGCCTGCCCAGTGTCCCCGAGGTGCGGTCGACCGTGTACAGGGTGGGGTGGCGCACCTCTGAGGCATCCACCTCCGCATCCGTCGCGCACATCGCGAGGAGCTGTGGGCCCACCGGGACGGGAGCGCACTGTGTGCCCGCGGGGAACGGCGCCGTCCAGGCCACCTTGCCGCTGTGCGCGTCCCGGGCCTCGAAGCGGGAGTTGGAGGCGTCGACCGTCACGACGGCGGAGCCGACCACCACGGCGTCCTGAGTCCGACCCGTGACAGCCTTCGACTGAGCGCCGGACGGCACGGACCACAGCTTTCGGCCCTTGTCCGCGTCGATTGCCACCACCTCGCCGGCGGGGCCCTGCGGGGCGTCCTGGGCGGCGAAGCGGTAACCGAGCACCGTATCGTCGGTCGCGCCCACCAGGTGCATGCCCTGGACGGGGACGCCCGGACTCTTCTCCGTCCACACCCGCGAGCCGTCCGAGGCCCTGATACGGGTCGCCACGACTCCGCCGCCCCCGCAGAACAGCGCGTCGCCGCGCGCGACGCAACGCAGCTCGTCGGGGATGTCCTCGCGGCCGCCCTGCACGGTCTTGCGCCACGGCTTGAAACCGGCCGGAAGTGCGGCACCCGGCGCCGCGACGCTGTTGCCCTTGTCGACGCCGCTGTTCCCCCCAAAGCCGTCGGCCGTCACCGCGGCGACCCCGCCGCCGATCGCTGCCACCGCGACCGCGGCCGCGAGCACGGGACGCCATCGGCGGCGCAGACGGCGGCCGATGGGGGTACCGGTGTTCCCCGTATCGGGACCGACCGGGGCGGTGGCCGGGGCGATCGGCGACAGGGTGGCCCGCGTCGCGAAGTGATGCTGGGTGATCACGTCACGGGTGCGGCCCGCGCCAACCCCGTCCGCATCGGTCCCGCCGAGGTCAACCGGCAGGTCCCGCAGCAGCACGAGGAGTTCATCCGCCGAGGGGCGCCCCTCGGGCTCCTTCTCCAGGCACGGCTCGACGACCGCGCGCAGAGCCGTCGGCACGGCACCCAGCGCCGGCTCCTCGTGCACCACCTGATACGCCGTCATGTACGGGCTGTCCGCATCGAAGGGCCCTTGCCCCGTCGCCGCGTACACCAGCAGAGTCCCCAGCGAAAAGACATCGGACCGCGGCCCCACACCACGCGGCGCCTGCAACTGCTCCGGCGACATGAAGGGCGGCGTACCGATGACCCGCCCCGTCATCGTCAGCGTCTGCTGGTCCATCGCGCGCGAAATGCCGAAGTCGATGACGCGCGGGCCCTCGGGCGAGAGCACCACGTTCGAGGGCTTCAGGTCACGGTGGACGACCCCCACCCGGTGGATGTCACACAGCGCCTCCGCCAGCCCGATGGCGAGCCTCCTCAGCTCCGCTCCGTTCAGCGGGCCCTTCGTGGCGATGCGCTGGGCGAGCGTGAGCCCCTCGATATAGGTCGTCGCCATCCACGGCTGCTCGGCCTCAGGGGCAGCGTCGACCACGGCGGCGGTGAACGCGCCGCTCACCCGCCTCGCCGCCGCCACCTCCTGCCGGAAACGGATGCGGAACTCGTCGTCCCCCGCGAACTGCTGGTGGATCAGTTTGATCGCGACAGGTCGCCCCGAACTCATACGGGCCAGAAAGACCGTGCCCATGCCACCCGAGCCGAGCCGCGCCTCAAGCGGATAACCGCCGATCTCGGCTGGATCGCCTACGCGCAGCGACACTCTTCCCGACCTCCCGTCCCCCGTGCACCTCTGCCACCACGGGCCTGCGTACCTGTCCTGCACACAAACTAGCCGCAGGGCAGTACGGCAGAGCAAAGCGGGTGACGAACAAGGAGCCCAGGGCTGCTCCCGTGCCGCACACGACGAAGCCCCGCCAAGCATGGGCGAATTCGAGGGGTCGTTGCAACACGTGGTCGGTTGTTCAGGCCGCGAGCAGTTTAGACAGGCGCTCGGCTGGGGTTTCCCAGCCGGGCGTTTTGCGTGGGCGGCTGTTGAGTTCGGCGGCGACGGCGTCGAGGTCTTCGCGGGTGTGCCGGGCCAGGTTGGTGCCCTTGGGGAAGTACTGGCGGAGCAGGCCGTTGGTGTTTTCGTTCGAGCCGCGCTGCCAGGGACTGCCTGGGTTGCAGAAGTAGACCGGGATGTCGGTGGCGATGCTGAAGGTATGCCTCGCGCCCACGCGTCAGACGGCGCCCTTTCCGGTTCCGGTCCTCCCGGATCTTGAAGTCCATCGCATCCCCTGAGCTGGGGTGTTGCGACGACCACTGGAACTCAAGGGAGCATGGCGGGGCTTCGTCGTGTCCTGGAACACCGCACTGTGCGGCCCACCGCCACACGCAGAACCCCGTCGGCGCAAGCCGACGGGGGTTCGTGACTTCTCACACACGTATCACCAACAGCGCCGACGCCTCTGGACCACAATGACCTGACCTGCACTTACCCTCACATGGGCCACCTGGACCACACAAGACGCGATCTACAACCTGTGCCATGTGGTACCGATGCAGCCGCCCACACTGTGCAGGCACCACGGACAGCACCCCAGCAGAAGGCCGGCGACCTCTTCGCCAGCGGATCAAGATCCGGGCCATTCCCGGACCATCGTCGCACAACATGGCTCAGAAGCCGCCGCTTTGGCTGGCCAGCAGGGCAATGCCCCGTGTACCACCAGCAGACGAAGAACCTGCTGGCCGCCTTCGCCCACCCTGCGGCAGCAACGCGCGCTGCTCATTTGGTGCGGCCGGGCTTCCCCTCTACAGTGCCACCGAAGCGACTCACTGACCGAAGAAGCTCAACCGGACTTTACGGTTGGTATTGCTCCTGTTCGTATCGACCAGACACACCGACTGCCACATCCCCAGTTCCAGCCGCCCCTCGATCACCGGCAGCGTTGCGTGCGGCGGGACGAGGGCGGGGAGTACGTGGTCGCGGCCGTGGCCGGGGCTGCCGTGGCGGTGTTGCCAGCGGTCGTCGGCGGGAAGCAGGGTGTGGAGGGTGGCCAGGAGGTCGTCTTCGCTGCCCGATCCGGTTTCGAGGATGGCAATGCCGGCGGTTGCGTGCGGTACGAAGATGTTGAGCAGACCGTCCCTGGCCGCGGTCCGGGTGAGGAACTGTTCGCATTCGTGCGTCAGGTCGGTGACGGTCTCCGTCGATCCGGTGGTGATGTGCAGGACGCTGGTGGTGAAGGCGTGGGGCATGCCGCCATCCTCTCGCTCATGCGGCGAGATCACGCGTCCACGCGCCCGCATACTCGAAAGGCTGCTGCAATGGCGACCGACCTTCACGGGGCAGTGAGCTCCCCCGCCGCGCCCGACCGGCCCGAGACCGCCGTGCGGGTCGAGGGGCGCCGTACGGTCCGCTTCGGTATCCGGCTGCACACCATTTCCCGCGACTCGTCGCAGGAGGCGTGGGCGACGGCCGACCGGCTGCTGGGCGATCTCGACCCGAGACGATCGCCGCTGCTCAGCAGGCGCTGGGGCAGAGCGAGTCGGTCGGGCAGCAGCGAGTGCCGGCGCTGCACGGCGGCTCACGCGACAATCTGGAGATCTCGCCGAATCTGTGGGCGGGCGTCGGTCTGGTGCGGGGCGGTGCGGGCGCCGCGCTGGTCGGGAGTCATACGGAGGTCGCCGACCGGATCGAGGAGTACCACGCACTGGGTGTGGACCACTTCGTGCTGTCCGGTTACCCGCATCTGGAGGAGGCGTACTGGTTCGGTGAGGACGTGACGCCCGAGTCGGCGGCGCGTGATCTGCTCTCGACCGTACCGGCGTCGCCGTTGCTCGGTGTGCCCGCGGCGAACGGCCGGCCGGCGTCCGCGCCGGGCGGGGCTCCGCTGCTGATCGCCGGTGGACGCTGAGCCGGGTGGTGCGGTGAGCCGGAAGGCCGGGCCGGTGTGTCGCCGTGCCGGCGCGTCGGCCGGTGTGAGGGAACCGCTACAGATCGCGGGAAGATCCTCGCCCCCGAAGAAGTTAGTAGAAGCGTGAACAACTTTGGGGTGGCCGCAACGCACACGGTCGATGTGGTCGTGGTGGGCGCCGGACAGGCAGGACTGTCCGGCGCCTACCATCTGCGACGCGCAGGAATGGAACCCGACCGTGATTTCGTCGTGCTCGACCACGCCCCGCGCCCCGGCGGCGCCTGGCAGTTCCGCTGGCCCTCGCTGACGTACGGCAAGGTCCACGGCATGCACGCCCTGCCCGGCATGGAACTCACCGGAGCCGACGACAGCCGACCCTCCTCCGAAGTGATCGGTGAGTACTTCGACGCGTACGAGCGCGCCTTCGACCTGCGGGTTCACCGGCCGGTCGAGGTGAGCGCCGTACGCGAGGGCGACGGCGGGCGACTGCTCGTCGAGACGTCCGAGGGTACATACGCCACCCGTGCCCTGATCACTGCCACCGGCACCTGGGACCGGCCGTTCTGGCCGCGCTACCCGGGCCAGGAGACCTTCCGGGGGCGGCAGCTGCACACCGCGAACTACCCGGGGCCCGCCGAGTTCGCCGGGCAGCGCGTGGTGGTGGTGGGCGGCGGCGCCTCCGGTACGCAGCATCTGATGGAGATCGCCGAGGTGGCGGCCGTGACGTACTGGGTGACGCGTCGGCCGCCGGTCTTCCGGGAGGGACCGTTCGGCGCGGACCAGGGGCGGGCCGCTGTGGCGATGGTGGAGGAGCGGGTGCGGCGCGGGCTGCCGCCGCAGAGTGTGGTGAGCGTGACCGGGCTGCCGCTCACCGACGCGATCCGGCGGGCCCGCGAGGAGGGGGTGCTCGACCGGTTGCCGATGTTCGACCGGATCACGCCGACCGGCGTCGCGTGGGGCGACGGCCGGACCGTCGAGGCCGATGTCATCCTCTGGGCGACCGGGTTCCGGGCCGCCGTCGATCATCTCGCGCCGCTGAAACTGCGCGAGCCGGGCGGCGGCATCCGGGTCGAGGGCACACAGGCGGTACGGGACGAGCGCATCCATCTCGTCGGGTACGGGCCGTCCGCCAGCACGATCGGCGCCAACCGGGCGGGGCGGGCCGCGGTGCGTGCGATCACACGACTGCTGGACACGGCGGGGGCGGAGACCGGAGCGGAGACGGAAACGAGGACGGACGAGGAGCTCATGCCGGCCGTGGTGTGACGGCGCCGCTGCTCAGCCGCCGGACGCGCTGCGGCGGTTGCGGTTGAACTCCTCCACGTTTCGCTGCTGTTCCGCATAGCTGCTGGTGAAGCGGGTGTCTCCCGGCGCGACCGTGACGAAGTACAGCCACGGTCCGGGGGTGGGTGTGATCGCCGCCATCATCGCCTGCTCGCCCGGGTTGCCGATGGGTGTGGGCGGCAGCCCCTTGCGCTCATAGCTGTTGTACGGACTGTCGATCTTCGTGTCGCCGGTGGTGGTGTCCAGGATGCTGCGGTTCAGCGCGTAATTGAGCGTGGAATCCATCTGGAGCGGCATGCCCCGGTCGATCCGGTTGTAGACGACCCTGGCGACCTTGCCCATGTCGCCCTCAGTGTCCGCCTCGGCCTGCACGATGCTTGCGATCGTCACCGTCTGGTACACCGGGACGCCGTTGCGCCGCGCGCCTGCGGTGATGTGGTCCGCGCCGAAGCGTTTGACCGCCGTGTCGACCATGTACCTGAGCAGGCTCTGCGGGGTGGACTCGGAGGTGACGGGGTACGTCGCCGGGAAGAGGTAACCCTCGGGATTGCCCTTCGCCTCGGCCGGAAGCGGCAGATCTGACGTACCGGCGGCCTTCTCGGTGGTGCCGGATGCCACGGCCAGGGTCTTGTCGACTGCGGCGTACACCTGGGACGCCCGCCATCCCTCGGGGATCACGAGCGGGCGAGCCCGCTCGACCTTCGGCCCCCGTGTCAGCAGCGGTACGAGGACAGCCGCTGCCACGGCGAGGACGAGGATGATGCCGATGAGCAGCACCGGACGACCGCGCCGGGTCGGGCGGCGAGTGCGACGAGGCGGGGTGTCCGGGGACTCGTTCACCATGCGGGCACGCTATCCCGCCGCCCGGAACCCCCACCTGGACGACACGGGCCCACACTCCATGAAGAGAACACACGAACAGGGGATCGGGTGTTCGCTGGAACGCGTGATCGTTTCGCTGTTCGTTGCTCAACTCCCCTGCGGCAGATGATGATTACAGGGCGCAAGCGACGGGCTGCAGACCGAGACTGCGCAGTCCCATAGATGCACCATGTACAAGGAGAAACACCGGATGAACCTCATCACCAACCTGCTCGCCGGCATCGTCCACTTCGTGGGTTGGCTCGTCTGACCATTGCTCCGCCCGGCGCCGTCGCTCCCCGTCCCACGGGAGTGGCGGCGTCGCCGCGTGTACGGCCCCGGCGGGGGCACGCCCGACCCCGCCGATCAGCTTGGCGCGGGTGCCAGTTCGGTGTCCCGCCGGACCAGGGCGGCGTAGCGGCCGTCCTGTTGGAGGAGTTCGTCATGACTGCCGCGCTCGGCGGTTCGGCCGCCGTCCAGGACGACGATCTGGTCGGCGTCGCGGACAGTGGAGAGCCGGTGGGCGATGGTGATGGTGGTGCGTCCCGCGGAGAGTGCGTCGATCGCTTCCTGCACGGCGAATTCCGTGCGGGTGTCGAGGGCGCTCGTCGCCTCGTCGAGCACCAGGACGGGCGGGTCGCGCAGGATCGTACGGGCGATGGCAAGGCGTTGCTTCTCGCCGCCCGAGAAGCGGTAGCCGCGTTCACCGACCAGGGTGTCGTAGCCGTCGGGCAGCGAGGCGATGTGCTCGTGGATCTGCGCCGCACGGGCGGCTGCCTCGATTTCGGCGTCGGTCGCATCCGGCTTGGCGAAGCGCAGGTTGTCGGCGACCGAGGCATGGAAGAGATACGTCTCCTGAGAGACCACGCCCACGGCCCGCGCCAGGGTGTCGAAGTCCAGATCGCGTACGTCGACACCGTCGAGCGTGACCCGGCCGCCGGTGACGTCGTAGAGCCTGGGCACCAGATAGCTGAGCGTGGACTTGCCGGACCCGGTCGGTCCGACGACCGCCAGGCTGCCGCCGGCCGGCACGGTCACATCGACGCCACTGAGGGTCGGGCCGCTCTTCTCGTCGTAACTGAAGTCGACGTCCTCGAAGCTGATCTCACCTCGGATCTTCTCCAGCCGGACGGGGTTCTCGGGCTCGGTGATGTCCACCTCGAGATCGAGGTACTCGAAGATCCGCTGGAAGAGCGCGAGGGACGTCTGCATCTGCACCCCGGTGGAGAGCAGGCTCACGGCGGGCCGGAAAAGACCCTGCTGAAGCGAGACGAAGGCGACGAGTGTGCCGATGGAGACGGCGGGGCCGCCGGACTGCAGGGCCAGGCCCGCCGCCCAGTAGATGACGGCGGGCATGGCGGCCATGACGATGCCGATCGTCGACATCCGCCACCGCCCGGCCATGCTGGAGCGCACTTCGAGGTCGACCAGCTTCTCGGACTCCTCGGCGAAGCCCTTGGTGAGGGAGTCCGCCCGGCCCATCGTCCGGCCGAGCAGGATGCCGCTGACGGAGAGCGACTCGGTGACCGTGGCCGCCATGGCGGCCATCTGCCTCTGGCGCTGGGTGGTGATCTTCTTGCGCTCACGGCCGACCCTGCGGCTGATCCAGACGAAGACCGGAAGCAGGAGGAGCGAGACGAGGGTGAGCCGCCAGTCGAGCGCGAGCATGGCGACGACCGTGGCGACGACCGCGGTGAGATTGGAGACCAGTGACGTCGCAGTGGAGGTGACGGTCGCCTGCATTCCGCCGATGTCGTTGGCGATGCGGGACTGCACCTCGCCGGTGCGGGTCCGGGTGAAGAAGGCGAGCGGCATCCGCTGCAGCTGCGCATAGACCGCGGTGCGCAGGTCGTGCATGACGCGCTGGCCGACCGTGGTGGAGATCAGGGTCTGCAGGACACCGAAGACGCTGTTCATCACGGCGGTGAGGATCATGCCGAGGGCGAGCAGCGACAGCAGTCCCGTACGCCCCTGCGGGATGGCGGTGTCCAGGATTTCGCGCAGCAGGAACGGCGAGGCGACCGACACCAGCGACGAGGCGCCGACGAGCAGCCCGACCAGGGCGAGCCGGCCTCGGTAGGGACGGAAGAGGTGCAGGATGCGGCGCAGCTCGGCGGGCGGGCGGCTCCCGTCCCGGGGCGGGGGTGTCCAGGTGATTTCGTCGGGTTTCATGGGCTCCTTCGTCGGGCGCGCGACAGCGAGGAATCAGACTGAAGACTCAGCCTCGGGACTCAGCCTCGGGACTCGGACTGGGGACTCGGACTTTCGAGAGCATAGCTCATTGTTACCTATACTCACAATGCATAAGGTCCTGATATTGTTCCCCTCATGGACTCCTCCGACGCCGATGGCGTGCTCGCCGAGCAGTTGCTGCGGGTGACCCGCAGGCTCCAGCGGATTCAGAGCCGCCAGCTGGAGCCGATCGGCATAACTCCCGCACAGTTCCGGCTGCTCCGCACCGTCGCGCATTACGACGGGCCGCCCCGGATGGCGGACCTCGCGCAGCGCCTGGATGTCGTCCCGCGTGCCGTGACCAGTCTGGTCGACGGCCTGGAGGCGAGCGGCCGGGTGCGACGCGCCCCCGATCCGGACAGCCGCCGGGTGGTCCGGATCGAAATCACCGAGGAGGGCCTCGCCACCCTCCGGTCGCTGCGCGACGCGCGCCGGGCCGCCGCAGAGGAGATCCTGGCCCCGTTGACCGCCGATCAGCGCGAGGTGCTCGGCGGGCTGTTGTCCACCGTGGTCAACGGAATGCCGGAGCGCCGCTGCTGAACCCGTGCGGACACGCGTAGACCGGACGGGTGCTGCGGGTGTGCCGTCGCCGTACCGAGTACCGAACCGAACCGCCGAGGA
Source organism: Streptomyces sp. NPDC037301 (assembly GCF_055602785.1). Classification (NCBI taxonomy): domain Bacteria; kingdom Bacillati; phylum Actinomycetota; class Actinomycetes; order Kitasatosporales; family Streptomycetaceae; genus Streptomyces; species Streptomyces sp. NPDC037301. The sequence continues at coordinate 98,653 of NZ_JBVJWD010000027.1, read as the reverse complement.
GAGATCGACATGCCACTGCTGGAGCCGAAGCCGGAAGCACTCCGCCCTGGTGCGGTGCGCACTCCGTCCGTGGACCGGGTCCCCGACCGGCAGGCTCCGGGCACGCCCGAACCGCTGCGCGGCGAGCTGGTCGGCCTGCTGGGGCCGGAGAAGGTGCTGTGGAAGGTCTCCGACCTGGTGAAGTACGCCTCCGATGCCAGTCCCTACCGGTTCATCCCCCAGGTCGTCGTGGTCCCGGAGGACATCGACGACATCTCGGCGATCCTGTCGTACGCGCACGGCAAGGGCCGCGAGGTCGTCTTCCGGGCGGCCGGCACCAGTCTGAACGGCCAGGCCCAGGGTGAGGACATCCTTGTCGACGTGCGCCGGCACTGGGCGGGCATCGAGGTCCTGGACGACGGCGCGCAGGCCCGCATCCGGCCGGGTACGACGGTCCTGCGGGCCAACGCCACCCTCGCCCGGCACGGCCGGCTGCTGGGGCCCGATCCGGCCAGCGCCATCGCCTGCACGATCGGCGGAGTCGTCGCCAACAACGCCTCCGGAATGACTGCGGGAACGACCCGCAATTCGTACCGCACCGTTTCCTCCCTCACCTTCGTACTGCCGAGCGGCACGGTCGTCGACACTGCGGATCCGGCAGCGGACGAGGACCTGGCCCATGCCGAGCCGCGGCTGTGCGAGGGGCTGCTGGCCCTCAAGGCGGAGATCGAGGCGGATGCCGAGCTCACCGCCCGGATCCGTGCCAAGTACGAGATCAAGAACACCAACGGCTACCGGCTCGACGCCTTCCTCGACGGCTCGACGCCCGTACAGATCCTGCGCGGTCTGATGGTCGGCTCCGAGGGCACCTTCGGCTTCATCTCCGAGGTCGTGTTCGACACACTGCCGCTGGACCGCCGCATCTCCACGGCCCTGCTGTTCTTCCCCTCCCTGACTGCGGCGGCGGCCGCCGTGCCTCGCTTCAACGAGGCGGGGGCGATCGCCGTCGAGTTGATGGACGGCAACACGCTGCGTGCGTCCGTGAGCGTCCAGGGCGTGCCCGCGGACTGGGCCGAGCTGCCCAAGGAGACCACGGCACTGCTGGTGGAGTTCCGGGCTCCGGACGAAGCGGGCCAGGAGGCGTACGAGCGGGCGGCGGCGACCGTCGTCGCGGGGCTCGACCTGGTCGCCCCCGTTGCCTCGGTGACCAATGAATTCACGCGCGAAGCCAAGGTCATCTCCGGCTATTGGAAGGCCCGCAAGGCATTCGTCACCGCGGTCGGCGGCTCCCGGCCTTCGGGTACGACGCTGATCACGGAGGACTTCGCGGTGCCGCCCTCCCGGCTGGCCGATGCCTGCGAGGCCCTGCTCGGACTTCAGGCGGAGCACGGCTTCGACGCCGCCGTCGCCGGCCATGCGGCGCACGGCAATCTGCACTTCCTGCTCGCCTTCGACGCGGCGAAGCCGTCCGATGTCGACCGCTACGCCGCGTTCATGGACGACTTCTGCCGGCTGACGGTGGAGCGCTTCGACGGCTCCTTGAAGGCGGAGCACGCCACCGGCCGTAATATCGCCCCCTTCCTGGAGCTGGAGTGGGGCCCCAGGGCGACCGAGCTGATGTGGCGCACGAAGCAGATCATCGACCCCGACGGGGTGCTGGCGCCCCGGGTCGTCCTCGACCGCGACCCGAAGGCCCATCTGCGCGGGCTGAAGACCATCCCCAGGGTCGAGCCGATCGCCGACCCGTGCATCGAGTGCGGCTTCTGCGAACCAACTTGTCCCAGCGAGGACTTGACCACCACTCCGCGCCAGCGGATCGTGCTGCGCCGGGAGATGATGCGGCAGCCGGACAGTTCACCGGTGGAGGCGCAGCTGCTCGACGCGTACGGCTATGACGCCGTCGACACCTGCGCGGGCGACTCGACCTGCAAGCTCGCCTGCCCGGTCGGCATCGACACCGGCGCCATGATGAAGGACTTCCGCCACCAGCGGCACTCGCCACGCGAGGAACGGATCGCGGCGCTCACCGCGAAAAACTTCAAGGCGGTGGAGGCGGCGGCACGGCTCGCGGTCGCCGCGGCCGACCGGATCGGCGACCGGATCGGTGACGGGCCGCTGGAGACGCTCACCGGGCTCGCCCGCAAGGCCGTGCGCCCCGATCTGGTGCCCGAGTGGCTGCCCGAGATCCCCGGCGCCGCCGCACGGAAGCTGCCCCGCACCTCCCGTGTCGGGGCGAGTGCTGTCTATTACCCGGCGTGCGTGAACCGTATCTTCGGAGGTCCCGCAGGCCATCGCGGCCCGTCGCTGCCGCAGGCCGTCGTCGCCGTCTCCGCCCGCGCCGGAAAGCCGGTGTGGATCCCGGACGATGTCGCGGGGACCTGCTGCGCGACGATCTGGCACTCCAAGGGCTATGACGCGGGCAATGCCGTGATGGCCAACCGCATCGTGGAAGCGGCCTGGGGCTGGACGGCGGGCGGAAAGCTGCCGCTGGTAGTCGACGCCTCGTCGTGCACGCTGGGCATCGCCCATGAGGTGGTGCCGTATCTCACCGACGACAACCGGGAGTTGCACCGGGAGCTGACCATTGTCGACTCCCTGGTCTGGGCGGCAGACGAACTGCTTCCCGAGCTGACAGTCCTCCGCAAAATCGACTCGGCGGTCCTGCATCCGACGTGTTCCATGCAGCATCTGGACGACGTGGAGCAGCTGCGCACGGTCGCGGAGGCCTGCGTGGAGGAGGTCGTGATCCCGGACGACGCCGGGTGCTGCGCCTTCGCGGGCGACCGCGGCATGCTGCACAAGGAGTTGACGGCGTCCGCGACGGCGAAGGAGGCCGCCGAGGTGAATGCGCGGGAGTACGACGCGTATCTCTCGGCCAACCGGATGTGCGAGATCGGCATGGACCGGGCCACGGGGCAGTCGTACCACTCGGTGCTGATGGAGCTGGAGCGGGCCACGCGGCCGGGTGCTGTGGTGCGGTGATCACCGGGGTCGTCCGGCGGCCGATTCGTTCTCGGCAACCCGATGGGCCTGACGATGCGCCAAATAGCCGGGCGGGCTCAATTTCCGAGCCCGCCCGGCTTTTGTGTGGGCACAAAAGTCCATGGTTTCGAAGCAGGAGTCCAATCACTCCCCTTGCGCATCAGCAGCCCCAACTACCAAGGTCCTTACCGAGGTTCATTCACCAGCCGCGCACGTCAGACCCCCTTTCTGGAGGATCGATGAACGACGCAGCACAGCAGGACGACGGTACGCAGGACGGCGACGCAGGCTCGATGAGCCGCCGCTCGGTCCTGTGGACGACCGCCTCAGTGGCCGGTGCCGGGCTCGGACTCGGCGGTCTCAGCAGCGGCACCGCGGCCGCTGCCACCCCCACCCGGAGCCCGGAGGCCACTGCCGCGGGACAGGCGGCCGCTCCGAAGCGCCAGGGGCGCACCATGGTAGGGGTGCCGTTCGACCGGCGCTCCACCGTCCGGGTCGGCATCGTCGGCCTCGGCAACCGCGGTGGCAGCATGATCGATCTCTTCCTCGCCGTCACCGGCGTACAGGTCGTCGCCGTGTGCGACCCGGTCAAGGCCAAGGCCGAACAGGCGGCGGCGAAGGTGACAGCCGCCGGTCAGCCCGCGCCCGCCGTCTACACCAAGGGCGAGGACGACTACGAGAATCTCTGCAAGCGCGGGGACATCGACTTCGTCTATGTGGCGACGCCCTGGGACTTCCACTTCGCGATGGCGAAGACCGCCATGCTGAACGGCAAGCATGTCGGCGTGGAGTGTCCGATCGCTCTCCAGCTCGACCAGCTCTGGGAGTTGGTCGACCTCTCCGAGCGCACCAGACGCCACTGCATGCAGCTGGAGAACTGCTGTTACGGGCAGAACGAGATGCGGGTGCTGCGCATGGCGCATGCCGGTCTCTTCGGTGATCTGCTGCACGGCGCGGGCGCGTACAACCACGATCTGCGCGGCCTGATGTTCGACCCGGGGTACTACGAAGGTCCCTGGCGCAGGCTGTGGCACACCAGGCTGCGGGGCGATCTCTACCCCAACCACGGGTTCGGTCCGGTCGCCAACTACATGGACATCAACCGCGGCGACCGTGCGGTGAGCATCACCAGTGTCGGATCCCCGTCCCTGGGGCTCGCCGAGTACCGCGAGAAGAACATGCCGGCCGGTGATCCGAGCTGGAAGGAGACCTATATCGAGAGCGACCGGACGATCAGTCTTGTCCAGACCGCCAAGGGACGGGTCATCCGGCTGGAGCACGATGTGTCCACTCCGCATCCGTACTCGCGGATCAACAGTCTCGGCGGTACGAAGGGTGTCTTCGAGGACTACCCGGCCCGTATCTACATCGAGCCCGACCACACGGACGACAACTGGGGTGACTTCGCCAAGTACACCCAGTGGGACCACTGGCTGTGGAAGGAACACGCCAACCCGCCCGGCGGTCACGGCGGTATGGACTACATGCTGGTGTTCCGGCTGATGCAGTGCATGCGGCTCGGTCTCGTCCCCGACTTCGATGTGTACGACGCGGCGACCTGGACGTCACCCGTTCCGCTCAGCCATCTGTCCATCAAGGCGAAGGGCGCGCCGCAGCAGATTCCGGACTTCACCCGCGGCGAGTGGAAGAAGGCCCGCTCCGGCATGGACTCGGAGAATCCGGAAAAGGCCTGACGGGCCGATAGGGCGCTGCGGGGCCTGCTCCGGTCGAGCCGGCCCCGCATCAGCTCCCCCGCCCGCATCGTGATCATGGCGCGATAAGTACCGTTCCTGGAGAAAACCAATTGCTCCGAGGGACGTCCCGGGGCGAACCTTGCACGGTTTGAGTCATTCACCGAACAAACCGACGCACACCGAACCATGGGACGTCATGCAGATTCGCGATCTTCCGTACCCGGATCCAGGCGATCCCGATGTCCGGTCAGGCCCACGCTTCCTGTTCTGGCTCGGCCGCAATCAGCTGCGCGGCCAGCTCAAGTCCATGTCCTGGGGCCTTTTGCACCAGTGCTCCCTTGCCGGGCTGCCGCCTGCCGTCGGCTTCGCCGTGCAGGCGGTCGTCGACCGTTCCGGCAGCCGGCTCGCGTGGGCGGGCGGCGTGATCGCTGTCCTGGGTGTGCTGATCGCGCTGGGCGACACCATGCTCCACCGGACCGCCGTCACCAACTGGATCACTGCCGCCGCTCGTGTTCAGCAGCTGCTCGCCCGTAAGACCGCGGAGCTCGGCGCGGCGCTCACCCGCCGGGTCGCCGCGGGCGAGGTCGTCGCGGTGTCCACCGGCGACGTCGAGAAGATCGGCTGGTTCGTCGAGGCGCTCTCCCGCTTCGCGGCGGCGGCCGCCGCCCTCGTACTGATCTGCGTGGGGCTCATCCTCTATCTGCCGTCGCTGGGCGTCCTGGTGGCACTCGCCCTGCCGTTGCTGGCACTGGCCGTACTGCCGCTGCTCCCCCGGGCCACCCGGCGCGCCGACCTCCAGCGCGAAAAGGCGGGCAAGGCCACCGAACTGGCCTCGGACACCGTTGCCGGGCTGCGGGTACTGCGCGGGATCGGTGGCGAGGAGCTGTTCCTGGGCCGCTACCGGCGCGCCTCGCAGGAGGTCCGCAAGGCCGCGGTGCGCAGCGCGCGGATGTGGTCGCTGATCTCGGCGATCCAGGTGCTGCTGCCGGGCGTGCTGCTCATCTCGCTGGTCGTGTACGGGGCATCGCTGGCCCGCGACGGCCGGATCGAGGTCGGTCAGCTGGTCACGGTGTACAGCGCGGCGTCACTGCTGCTGTTCCCGCTTCGGCACTTCGAGGAGATCGCGATGGCGTACTCCTTCTCGCGCCCCTCCGCCCAGCGCGCGGTCCGGGTGCTGTCGCTGCACCGCACGGACCGGCCGTCGACCGTCGACGCAACGCCGACCGGCGATCTGTACGACCCGGTCACCGGGCTGATGGCCCCGGCCGGCCTGTTCACCGCGGTGGTCTGCGGCGATCCGGACGAGGCGGGCCGGCTGGCCGAGCGTCTCGGCGGACACGCGCATGCAAACGCGGACGCGGACTCGGACTCGGACGAGGCCGGGAACGCGAACGGGGCGAAGGACTCGGCGGAGAACGGAGCGCGCGACTCCACGGACGACGCCACGTCCGAGCAGAAGACCCCGTCCGCCCTGCTCGGTGGCGTACCCCTGGACGAACTCCCGCTGGACTCGGCGCGGACCGCCGTACTGGTCCAGGACAAGGACCCGGTATTGCTCTCCGGCACGCTGCGCGAGCTGCTCGACGTTCCGTCGTCCGGCCGGGTGAGCGCCGAGGACGCGCTGTCCGCCGCCCAGTGCGACGATGTGCTGGACTCATTGGCGCAGGCGTCCGTCGCCACGGACGGCGACCCGATGACGACACGCATCACCGAACGCGGGCGGTCGCTCTCGGGCGGCCAGCGCCAGCGGCTCGCACTGGCCCGCTCATTGGTGACCGACCCGGAGGCGCTGGTTCTCGACGAGCCGACCTCCGCCGTCGACTCGCACACGGAGGCCCGGGTCGCCGCCGGAATCAAGGCACTGCGCCAGGGCCGCACGACCGTGGCGTTCGCCTCGTCACCGCTGCTGCTCGACCTCGCGGACCGGGTGGTGATGGTGCACCGTGGCACGGTCGTCGCGGTCGGCGCACACCGTGAACTCCTGCACACGGACCCCCGCTACCGGGCAGTCGTGACGCGCGAGACGGACGACGAAATCGCGATCCTGTCTCAGGACGCGATCAAGAGGATCAGGACGATCGAGGAAATCGAGGAACGGGCATGACCGGCGTCGCAGAACCGACGTACGACCCGGCCGCACCGGAGTCGGCGACGACCCTGCCGGTCGGCACCCCCACCACCGTACGGAGCTATGTACGGGAGCTGCTGCGGCGCCACCGCAGGCCGTTCACCGTGCTCATCTCGTTCAACGCCATCGCGGTGATCGCCTCGATCGTCGGCCCGTATCTGCTGGGCGGGCTGGTCGAGGACCTCTCCGACGGCGTCACCGACCTGCATCTGGAGCGCACCGCCGGGGTGTTCGCGCTCGCGCTGATCGTGCAGACCGTGTTCACCCGCATGATGCGCCTGCGCAGCGCGATGCTCGGTGAGGAGATGCTGGCCGATCTGCGCGAGGACTTCCTCGTACGGTCGGTCGGGCTGCCGCCGGGCGTGCTGGAGCGGGCCGGGACCGGTGATCTGCTCTCCAGGATCACCACGGACATCGACCGGTTGGCCAATGCGATGCGCGAGGCCGTGCCGCAGCTGGCGATCGGTGTGGTGTGGGCGGGGCTGCTCCTGACTGCACTCGCTGTGACGGCTCCGCCGCTGGCGCTCTCGGTTCTGGTCGCCCTGCCTGTCCTGATCCTCGGCTGCCGCTGGTACTTCAGGCGGGCGCCGTCCGCGTACCGTTCGGAGGCCGCCGGATATGCGGCGGTCGCGGCGATGCTCGCGGAGACCGTGGATGCCGGACGGACCGTGGAGGCCCACCGTCTGGGTGCGCGCCGGGTGGCGCTGTCGGACCGGCGGATCAAGGAGTGGACGGCGTGGGAACGGTACACGCTCTTCCTGCGTTCCGTGCTCTTCCCCGTCATCAATGTCACCTACGTGACGATTCTCGGCGCGGTGCTGATGCTCGGCGGCTGGTTCGTCATCGAGGGCTGGCTGACCGTGGGGCAGCTGACGACGGGTGCGCTGCTGGCGCAGATGATGGTCGACCCGATCGGCCTGATCCTGCGCTGGTACGACGAGTTGCAGGTCGCGCAGGTGTCGCTGGCCCGGCTGGTCGGCGTACGGGACATCGAGCCGGACGCGGGCGATGCGGAGGTCGTCCCGGACGGCCGTGATGTCCGGGCGGACGAGGTGCACTTCGGCTACCGCGCCGGGCTCGACGTCCTGCACAAGGTGTCATTGGACGTCGCACCGGGTACGCGCCTCGCGCTGGTCGGCCCGTCCGGTGCCGGCAAGTCCACGCTGGGCCGGCTGCTGGCCGGGATCTACTCCCCGCGTACGGGTGAAGTCACGCTCGGTGGCGCGGAGTTGTCACGGATGAAGGCGGAGCGCGTACGTACGCATGTGGCGCTGGTCAACCAGGAGCACCATGTGTTCGTCGGTTCGCTGCGGGACAACCTCCTGCTGGCCCGTACCGACGCCGGGGACACCGAGCTGTGGGCGTCGCTCGCGGCGGTCGACGCGGACGGCTGGGCGAGGGCCCTGGAGGAGGGGCTGGACTCCGAGGTCGGCTCCGGCGGCCTGGCGCTGACACCGGCTCAGGCCCAGCAGATCGCGCTGGCCCGGCTGGTCCTGGCCGATCCGCACACGCTGGTGCTGGACGAGGCGACGTCGTTGCTGGACCCGCGGGCCGCGCGGCACCTGGAGCGTTCACTGGCCCGGGTGCTGGACGGTCGCACGGTCGTGGCGATCGCCCACCGGCTGCACACCGCGCACGACGCGGATGTGATCGCAGTGGTGGAGAGCGGCCGGATCAGCGAGCTGGGCAGTCATGACGAGCTGGTGGCGGCGGACGGCGCCTATGCGGCGCTGTGGCGGTCCTGGCACGGCTGAGAAGGCCTGCACGCCTCCTGTGCAGGTTCCGCGTCTCGATGGACGGTGCGCGGGTGAAATGGCCAACGGACGGGCAGTTTTGGGGCGGAGCTTTCGCTCCGTCCACGGCCAGGCGCACTACTCGGGACGGCACGCATCAGCGACGACGGCCGGGCCCGTGGTCTATGAGAGTCGGCTGGAAACGGCCCGACCGCTCTTGGCCACATGGGTCCGGCACCACCTTCAACGCCCAGATCCAGACCATCGAGGAAGCCGCAGGGTTCGGCCTGTTCAACCACCGCAATCGCCCCGTCACCCCACAGCAATGGGCCAAAAACTCATCGATGAGGCCTCGCGAGTCATCCATCTCCTCGACAAAACCGGTCAGGAGAGCCCAGCCGCCTGGGAGCTGACCGATGGAGACGAGATCCGCCCCGGAAATGCGCTCCTGCTGGTCACTGTCACCGACGCGAACCCCGCGACCGTGCCCGATGCCCGCCAGGACCCCGCCGACGCCCTGCACACGCTGCTGGCCGCCGCGGAGGCGGGCGAAACCGACCTCACCGCGATCCGCGGCTACCAACTACTCCAGGAGCTCGGCCGTGGCGGGCAGGGCGTCGTCCATCTCGCCCGCCGAGAGGAGACCGGTGAACTCCTCGCCCTGAAGACGCTGTTGGCCCATGGTTCCGTCAGGCCGGGCGGCCCGCGACGGGTTCCTGCGCGAGTTCGCCTGCACGCGGGCCCCGCGGCACCGCGATGTGGTCGCCTTCCACGGTGGCGGCGTGCACGGCAGCACGTTCTACTTCACCTGCGAGTTCTGCCGTTGGGGCAGTGTCGCCGACTGGGTCGTCCGGGCCGGCGGCAGACTGTGCGTCGAACAGGCGCCGGCGATCACCCTGCGGACGCTGCGCGGCCTTGACTACGCGCACGCCGCGGAGGTACCTGTACGGCTCCCCGACGGGACCGTCACCGTGAGTCACGGGCTGGTGCATCGCGACATCAAACCGCAGAATCTGCTACTCACCGGCGACCGGGAGCGGATGACACTCAAGATCGCGGACTTCGGCCTGGCCAAGGCGTACGACAGCGCCGGACTGTCCGGGCACACCCTGACCGGCGCGATGGGCGGAAGCCTGGCCTCCATGCCGCGCGGCCAGGTGATCGACTTCAAGTACGCTCGCCCGGAGGCCGATCTGTGGGCCGTGACAGCCTGCCTGTACTGGATGCTCACCGGCTCGGCCCCACGTGACTTCCCGCCCGGCGCCGACCCGGCCGCCGTCGTCCTGCGCGAGCCGCCGGTGCCGATACGCGACCGATTGCCCTCCCTCCCCCGGCGGCTCGCCGAGCTGATCGACGCCGGTCTCATCGACCGACCCCGGATCACTCCGACCACTGCCTCCGACCTTCGGAGCGCGATCCGTCAGGCCATGTGAGGCGCACCCTCCACTGCAGCCGAAGAGGCCTGAGGCCAGAAGCCCTGCGTGGGCATCTGCAACTGCACACGGACTGTCTCCGCTGCGATCGAATGACGGCTCTTCAGTCGCCCTTCGAGGCCCGGACGATCCGGGCCACGATCTCTTCCGCGACGGCCTCCACGTCGGCGTCCACGACCAGGTCCACATTGCCGTCCCGATCGGCCGTGAAGACGGTCAGCCCTTCGTCGGTGACCTCGACCGTGCCGCGTTCGGTGGTGTAGAGGTCGGGGCGCAGCAGGGAGAGCGCGGTGATCGGGTCGTGCGGGACGCTCCACGGTTCGCCGGTGAAGCCGGTCCAGGCGTCGATCTCGCGGGCGAGCTCCGCGCCGTACGCGCCGGCCTCGCGGATCGCTTCGATGCCGGGCTGTTCGATGCGCAGCCGCGTGGTGATGTCCAGGCCGGTGACGACGGTGCGGATGCTGGAGCCGAAGACGGCACGGGCGGCCGTGATGTCGCTGACGATGTTGTGCTCGGCCTTGGCTCCGGGCCCGAAGCTGCCGCCCATCATGTACAGGGTGCGTACGCCTGCGGCGAAGCGGTCGTCGAGCCTGATCGCGCGGGCGATGTTGGCGAGCGGGGCGATGGCGATGACATCGGTCGCGCCGGGCCGGGCGAGGACGGAGTCGACGAGGAAGCGGTCGGCGGCGACGGTGTCGCGTACCGGCTCGGTCTCCAGGTCGGTGAAGGCCCTGCCCTCGTGTCCGGCCCACCAGACCTCCTTGCCGGAGAGGGTCTCGGTGGCTCCGGGGACGACGGTGAGGTCGTGTCCGGCGAGGGTGCCGAGCCGGTGCGCAAGGCGGGCCCGGAGCAGGGTGTCGCCGTAGACGGTGGTGATGCCGGTGATCCGGGCCTCGGGTGAGCCGAGCAGCACACCGAGGGCGAGCGCGTCGTCGACATCGCTGCCGATGTCGGTGTCGAGGAGAATGTCGGCGAGGGGGTGGGTCACGGTGTTCCTCGGGTCGGTGGGGATGGGTTTCGGTGTTCCGGCGGTCGGTTCAGCGGCCGTCACTTCAGACCGCTGCCCGCGATCGACTGTGTGAAATAGCGCTGCAGGCGCAGCAGGACGACGAGCGGGATGACGGTCAGGACGACGGCGGCGGCGAACACCTGGCCGTAGTCGACGACCATCTGGCCCTGAAGGGTGCCGAGGGCGATCGGGCCGAGTTGCTTGTCCGGTTCGGTGCCGACGAGCAGCGGCCACATGTAGGACTGCCACTGGAAGGTGAACAGGGTGAGTCCGGCGCCGATCAAGGCGGGCCACGACAGGGGTACGTAGACCTTCCGGAAGATGCCCCACCAGCCGAGCCCGTCCATCCGGGCGGCCTCGACGAGTTCGCGCGGGACGGCCAGGAAGAACTGGCGCAGCAGGAAGATCGCCAGGCCGTTGCCGATGCCGGGCAGGATCAGTCCGGTGTAAGTGTTCTGCAGGCCCCAGCCGCGGAAGATGTCCGACAGCGGGATCGCTATGGCGTCGAACGGGATCATGAAGCTGAGCAGGATCACGGCGAAGGCGAGGCCGCGGCCACGGAATCGGAACACCGAGAGCGCGAACGCGGCCATCGCGGAGAGCAGCAGCCCGAGCAGGACGGTGGCGGCTGCCACGCCGATGGAGTTGAGCACGGCGCGGCCGAAGTCGCCCTGGAAGAGCGTCACATAGTTGCGCAGCGTGGCATCGGTCGGGATCAGGCTGCTCCAGGAGAGCCGGTCGAGTCCGGCCAGGACCTTGTCGCCGGGGCGGAGCGATCCGGTCAGCACCCACAGGAGCGGGAGGGCGAAGAGCACGCCGATGACGACGGCGGTGGCGAGCGGCATGCGCCTCAGCGCGGAGGGGCGGCGTCCCGTCGGCTGCTGGGGGGGCGGTCGTTGTCTTCATCGATTCACTCCTCGCCCTTGCCCTGCATCATCCGGAACTGGACGGCGACGACCGTGAGGGTGATCGCGACGAGCACCACCACTTCGGCCTGGGCGAAGTTGATGTCGCCGACGCTGTATGCGCGGCGGAACACGTCGTACATCATGAGATTGGTCGAGCTGTCGGGACCGCCGCGGGTCAGCAGTTGCACGGGGGCGAACACCAGGAAGTTGGAGACGGTGTCGGCGACCAGTACGAAGGCGAGCGGGCGGCGCAGCAGCGGCAGTGTGACATGGACGAACCGCTGCCAGGCGGAGGCGCCGTCGACGGCGGCCGCGTCGTAGCACTCCTGCGGAATGTCCTGCAGCCCGGCGATGAGGAACATCATCCAGTAGCCGACGCCGACCCAGGACGTCAGCACGATGAGCGCGAAGAGTGCCTGTTGCGAGCTGGTGAGAAAGGGCTGCGGCCCAATGCCCATCGTGCCGAGGATCGCGTTGAGCGGCCCTTCGGGACGGTAGAGGATGCCCCAGATGACCGCGGAGACGGCCGGCGGCACGGCAATGGGCGCGAAGACCAGCGACCGCCAGAACCGGACACCCGCGAAACGGCGGTTCAGCAGAACGGCGAGGCCGAGGGCGATCAGTACCTGGAGCGGGTTGATGACCAGGCTGAAGAGCAGTGTCACGCGGACGCTCTGCCAGAACTGGCTGTCGCCGAAGAGGTCCGCGTAGTTGTCGAAGCCGACGAAGGTGGTGGCGCCGTCGACCAGGCTGTGGTGGCGCAGGCTGCTGACGAGTGCCATCGCGGCGGGCAGCAGTCGCAGGACCACGAGGGCGAGCAGCGCGGGCGCCAGGAAGTACAGGGCGGTCCTGCCCTGCGAGGTGGAGCGGCGGCGCGGCAGGCGCTTCGGGGAGCGGGTTGCTGTGGTGGTCATCGCAGTCGCTCCCAGGTGCGCACCAGTTCTCCGGAGGCCTTCGCCAGCCGGGGTTCCACTGCGAGGCCGTTGCGGATGTCGGAGAAGGCGGAACCCATGACGGTCTCGAACTGGGTGTAGCCGATGCTGCGCGGCCGAGCTTCCACGGGCCGCCGACGAAGAACGGCACCCGGCCCGAGGTGAAGAGCGAGGAGAGCTGGTACGAGGGGATGCCGCGCGGCGACGAGCCGTCGGCGAAGAGCGTGCGGTACCAGTCGAGGGCGTCGATCCAGCCCTGGGTGGTGACGGCGGGGGTGAGCATGTCCTTGCCGGTGATGCCGGAGCCGCCGTGCAGGGACTCGATGAGCGGCTGGAGCCCGTAATAGAGGTCGGTCTGTTCCAGCAGCAGGGCGTAGTCGGCGCCTGCCCTGTCCATCGTCCGGCGTCCGACGCTCTTGGTCTGCTCCCAGCTCCAGCGGTCCGCAGGGGCCCCTCCGGGGAGCGGTGCGCCGGCCTTGGTGAGCAGGTCCGCGTTGTAGAAGAGGTACTGGGTGGAGGTCCAGATCGGCAGGGAGCGGAGCCTGCCCTGCCAGGAGCTGACGCCGTACTGCTCGGAGGTGACGGCGGCCCTGGTGCGGTCGGCGACCGGGTCGAGGTCGGTGAGGAAGCCGCGGGCGGTGAGTGCGGGTACCCGGGGCTGGCCGACGGTGTACACGTCGATCGCGCTGTCCTTCGCGGAGAGCCGCAGCTGGAGGACGTCGCCGAGCCGGTCGGGAGGCACGGGGGTTCACAACTACTGGTCCAGTACCTCGTTTTGGCGAACATGAGCACGATTGAGTGAACGGCGTGACGTTCTGTGGGTGTGCCTGGCTGAATGTGCGTAACGTGTGAGGCGCGATCTGGGACGCCGGGTGTGGCGTCAGCAGTCGGGGCCCCCGTATCACCGGAGTGATGGTTCGGGGCCTCCCCGTCGCCTCTGGCTACACCCACATGGCCAGGTCGTAGGGATTCCGCCCACCCGGGACGGACCGCATACGGGATATGCGTCGCCGACCAGGACGAGAAAGCGGAGGACCAGCGCGCCCAACACCGTTCGGGGCGTGCCAGTGAGACAGGACTCACTTCTGCTCACTGCCCAGGAACGGTGTAGTCGATCCGCAGGTCGGGGTTGGCGCGCTCGAAGCCTCGGATGACCGCCCGGAACGTCTCGGGGGTCTCCGGGCCGAGGAACCGTACCGCTGTTCTGCCGTCCGCCGGGCGGCCGCCCGAGCAGCCGGCCAGGGCCGCCGCGGACGCCACGCCGAGTGCGGCGCCGAGCACGGTTCTGCGGCTGGGAGAGCTCGTCATACGGCTCTCCGGCCTGCGATGGACATCGATTCTCCAAATCGTTTTGCATAACCTGGCTCGGCCTCTGTCAGGCGCGATAACGAGCACCATACAAAACGTTTTGCACAATGGATAGAGTGACTTCGAACACCAGGACAACAATCCTGGACGACAACGGGAGGTCGATGGTGCAGGGCGGGAACCGGATCAAGATCGTGGATGTGGCGTCCGAAGCGGGCGTCAGCGTCACCACGGTCTCCCATGTGCTGAGCGGCCGCCGCCCGGTCTCGGCCATCACCCGCGCCCGGGTCGAGGACGTCATACAACGACTCGGCTACCAGGCCGACCCCTCGGCGCGCGGTCTGCGCACCCAGCGCACCCGCACCCTGGGCCTGGTCGTCCCGGACATCACCAACCCGTTCAACACCTCGATCGCTGCGGGCATGCAGGAGATCGCCCTGACCCACGAGTATCTGACGGTGGTCTGCGAGGCCCCGATGGACGGCCCGCACCTGCCCGCGGTGATCCGGCAGCTGGTTGCGCGCCGTATCGACGGCATCGTGATCGGCCGGTACGGCGCCACCCGGCGCGATCTCGACCGGATCGTGGCCTCGGGATCGAAACTGGTACGGCTCGGCGGACGGCTGGAGCCGGCGCTCGGCGATGTGGTCAGGGCCGCCGAGACCGAGGGGATGTACGACCTGGTCAGCCATCTGGTGGGCCGCGGCTACCGGCGTATCGCCTTCATCGGCGGTGCACCGGGGGTGGAGCCGGGCGAGGAACGCTTCGCGGGCTACCGCAAGGCCCTGGAGGCGGCCGGGCTGCCGGTGCCCGGTGAGCTGGTCGCCTGGACCGGCTTCACCCGCGAGGGCGGGCGGGCCGGGGCCACCATCATGCTGAGCGCCGCGGAGCGGCCGGACGCCGTGGTGTGCGCCAACGACCTGATCGCGATCGGCGCGCTGGACACGGCGCGGGCCGCCGGGCTACGGGTGCCGCACGACGTGGCGATCACCGGGTACGACGACATCGAGGCGGCCTCACTGGTCTCCCCCGCCCTCACCACGGTCCTCAACCCGGCCCGGGAGATCGGCCGTTCGGCCGCGCAGCTGCTGGTCGACCGGCTCGACGGGGACGGTCCGGGAACGGCCAGGGAGATCGTCCTGGCCCACCGCCTGGTACCCCGCGAGTCGGCCTGAGCGCTCCGACGGCCTGAATCCGGACGGCCGGAACCCGACGGTCGGACCACAGCCGTCGGACCACGGCGGTCAGATGAAGTTCAGCGCGGCCGCCCCGCCCACTCCCCCGAGCACCATGAAGGCCGGCATCAGCACCTTCAGCTCCACCCAGCTGCCGGCCCGGAACCGCATGCCCTTCGGCGGCCCGATCGGGTACCAGCGCTTGCGGCCCAGCGGGATGGGCCACAGGATCGGGCAGCCGGAGACGGTCAGCGCGTCACCGATGTCATGGACGAGGGCGCCGAGCACGATCGGCAGCCCGAGCCACAGATACTCCTGACCGGGGGCGCTGAACAGCCAGTCCGAGCCGTTCCCCGGCTTGTCCAGGACGCCGGCCAGTATCCAGGCACTGGTCGCGCCGAGCAGCCACACCAGGACGTCGCTGGACATCCGGGCGGCCCGCCACAGCAGTCCTTCGACGGCGAGCACCAGGTGGACGAAGAGGATCGCCAGGACCGCCCACCGGCCGCCGGTGATCGCCGCGGCGGAGGCCCCGGCGCCGATCAGGACCGCCCACAGCCAGGTGTGCGTCAGGGTCCGGTGGCCGCCGTTCCTGCGCGGGTCGCCGGAGCCCCGGGTCGCCTTGTAGACGGCGTGCGAGAGCTTGTCGACGATCTCGCAGAGTCCCCGGGAGACCGGCCCGAAGGCGCGCGAGATGGTCGCGGACTTGTGGTCGAGGTCCGGGGCGAGCGCGGCTCCGGCGGTGATCAGCGCACCGACGGCGAGGACGGGCCACGGCATCGCGTGGCCGGCGGCGGCCGCCGCCGCGCCCACCCCCAGCCAGGCCGCCGCCCCTGACAGTGAGTGTGCCGGTCCCATCATTGTTCTGCCCGCCCCCAAAGTTGTCCTGCTGCCATTGCCGCCCAGGCACGGCCGAGTTGAGTGGGCAGCGTATCGTCCATGATCTTCATACGGTCGTCCGGTTCCCTCATCCGGGCGGAAGGCAGGCAAGATGGGGGCGTGACCCTTATCGATCAGCTGCCCCCGACCGACGACCCCGACGCCCTCTTCGAGGCTTTCTCGTCATGGACGAAGACGCAGGGCATCACCCTCTATCCCGCTCAGGAGGAGGCGCTGATCGAGGTGGTCTCCGGCGCGAACGTGATCCTTTCCACCCCGACCGGCTCCGGAAAGAGCCTGGTCGCGGCTGCTGCGCACTTCACCGCCCTGGCCCAGGACAAGGTCACCTTCTACACCGCACCGATCAAGGCGCTGGTCTCGGAGAAGTTCTTCGACCTGTGCAAGCTGTTCGGTACGGAGAACGTCGGCATGCTCACCGGCGACGCCTCCGTCAACGCCGACGCCCCGGTGATCTGCTGCACGGCCGAGGTGCTGGCCTCCATCGCGTTGCGCGACGGGAAGTACGCCGACATCGGCCAGGTCGTGATGGACGAGTTCCACTTCTATGCGGAGCAGGACCGGGGCTGGGCCTGGCAGATCCCGCTCCTGGAGCTGCCGCAGGCCCAGTTCGTCCTGATGTCGGCCACGCTCGGTGACGTCAAGATGTTCGAACAGGACCTGACCCGCCGCACCGGCCGCCCCACTTCCGTGGTGCGCTCCGCGACCCGGCCGGTCCCGCTCAGTTACGAGTACCGGCTGACCCCGATCACCGAGACCCTCACCGAACTCCTGGAGACCAGGCAGTCGCCCGTCTACATCGTGCACTTCACCCAGGCCGCGGCCGTCGAGCGGGCGCAGTCGCTGATGAGCATCAATATGTGCACCAAGGAGGAGAAGGAGAAGATCGCCGATCTCATCGGCAACTTCCGCTTCACCACCAAGTTCGGGCAGAACCTCTCCCGCTATGTGCGCCACGGCATCGGCGTGCACCACGCGGGCATGCTGCCGAAGTACCGGCGGCTGGTGGAGAAGCTCGCCCAGGCGGGTCTGCTGAAGGTGATCTGCGGTACGGACACACTCGGCGTCGGCGTCAACGTGCCCATTCGCACAGTGCTGTTCACGGCGCTCACCAAGTACGACGGCACCCGCGTCCGTACGCTGCGCGCACGTGAGTTCCACCAGATCGCGGGCCGCGCGGGCCGGGCCGGATTCGATACGGCGGGCTTCGTCGTGGCGCAGGCGCCCGAGCACGTCATCGAGAACGAGAAGGCCGTCAAGAAGGCGGGCGACGACCCGAAGAAGAAGCGCAAGGTGGTCCGCAAGAAGGCCCCCGAGGGCTTTGTCGCCTGGTCGGAGACCACCTTCGACAAGCTGATCCAGTCCGATCCGGAGCCGCTGACCTCCCGCTTCCGGGTCACGCACACGATGCTCCTGTCCGTGATCGCGCGCCCCGGCAATGCCTTCGAGGCGATGCGGCATCTGCTGGAGGACAACCACGAGCCGCGCAGGGCGCAGCTGCGTCACATCCGCCGGGCCATCGCGATCTACCGCTCGCTGCTGGACGGCGGCGTCGTGGAGCAGCTCGACAAGCCGGACGCGGAGGGCCGGATCGTCCGGCTCACCGTCGATCTCCAGCAGGACTTCGCGCTCAACCAGCCGCTGTCCACCTTCGCGTTGGCGGCGTTCGACCTGCTGGACCCCGATTCCCCCTCGTACGCGCTGGACATGGTCTCCGTCGTCGAGTCGACGCTCGACGACCCGCGGCAGATCCTCGCAGCCCAGCAGAACAAGGCGCGCGGCGAAGCGGTCGGGCAGATGAAGGCGGACGGAGTCGAGTACGAGGAGCGCATGGAGCTGCTCCAGGACGTCACGTACCCGAAGCCGCTGAGCGAGCTGCTGTGGCATGCCTACGACGTGTACCGCAGGAGCCACCCGTGGGTGGGCGACCACCCGGTGTCGCCGAAGTCCGTGATCCGTGACATGTACGAACGCGCCATGACGTTCACGGAGTTCACCTCCAACTACGAGCTGGCCCGTACCGAGGGCATCGTGCTGCGCTATCTCGCGGGCGCGTACAAGGCTCTTGAGCACACCATCCCGGACGACATCAAGTCCGAGGACCTTCAGGACCTGATCGCCTGGCTCGGCGAGATGGTCCGTCAGGTGGACTCCAGCCTCCTCGACGAGTGGGAGCAGCTCGCCAACCCGGAGGTGGAGACCGCTGAGGAGGCGCAGGAGCGGGCCGACGAGGTGAAGCCGGTCACGGCCAACGCCCGCGCCTTCCGGGTGCTGGTGCGCAACGCGATGTTCCGCCGGGTGGAGCTGGCCGCGCTGGACAAGGTCGCCGCGCTCGGCGAGCTGGACGGCGACGCGGGCTGGGACGAGGACGCGTGGGGCGAGGCTATGGACGCCTACTGGGACGAGTACGAGGATCTGGGCACCGGTCCGGACGCCCGCGGGCCGAAGCTGCTGAAGATCGACGAGGACGCCCCGCACGGCCTGTGGCGGGTCCGGCAGACCTTCGCCGACCCGAAGGGCGACCACGACTGGGGCATCAGCGCCGAGATCGATCTGGCGGCCTCCGACGAAGAGGGCCGGGCGGTCGTCAGGGTCACCTCGGTCGGCCAGCTGTGACCTCGCCCGCCATGCATCCGGCACCCCTGCGAGAGTGGAGACGAACCGCATGACGAACCCCGCCGAGCGCCTGGTCGACCTCCTCGATCTGGAGCGGATCGAGGTCAACATCTTCCGCGGGCGCAGCCCCGAGGAGTCTCTTCAGCGGGTCTTCGGCGGCCAGGTCGCCGGGCAGGCGCTGGTGGCGGCCGGCCGTACCACCGACGGGGACCGGCCTGTCCATTCGCTGCATGCCTACTTCCTGCGTCCGGGGCGTCCGGGTGTGCCGATCGTCTACGACGTCGAGCGCGTCCGGGACGGCCGGTCGTTCACCACTCGCCGGGTCACGGCCGTCCAGCAGGGCCGGACGATCTTCAATCTGACGGCGTCCTTCCACCGGCCGGAGGAGGCGGGCTTCGAGCACCAGCTGCCGCCCGCCCGCGAGGTCCCCGACCCCGAGGGGCTGCCGACCGTCGCCGAGGAGGTGCGTGAGCACCTCGGGGCGCTTCCGGAGGCGCTGGAGCGCATGGCCCGTCGGCAGCCCTTCGACATCCGGTACGTCGACCGGCTGCGCTGGACGCAGGAGGAGACCAAGGGCGCGGACCCGCGCAGCGCGGTCTGGATGCGTGCGGTCGGCCCGCTGGGCGACGATCCGCTGGTGCACACCTGCGCGCTGACGTATGCCAGTGACATGACACTGCTCGACGCGGTCCGTATCCCGGTGGAGCCGCTCTGGGGTCCGCGCGGTTTCGACATGGCGTCGCTGGACCACGCGATGTGGTTCCACCGGCCGTTCCGGGCGGACGAGTGGTTCCTCTACGACCAGGAGTCGCCGATCGCAACAGGCGGACGAGGGCTGGCGCGCGGCCGGATCTACGACCGCGGAGGCAATCTGCTCGTGTCCGTGGTGCAGGAGGGGCTGTTCCGCCGCCTGGGCGAGTAGCCGTGCCTGGGCTCAGATGCCGGGGAGCGGGTCCTGCTCGACCTCGTGGCGGCGGGTGCGGATGTCCGGGGGCGCCGGGTGCAGTTTGGCGTCGCAGGCGGGGCCGAGGCCGGTGCGGCGCGACTCCGTACCGGTGAGCGGACGCCCGCACATGCGGCAGCGCACCACCCGTCGGCGGGCGGTCCGGTCGGCCGGGCCGTCGGGCAGCGGCTCGACGCCGGATTCGGGGAAGGGTTCGGCGGACTCCACGAATCGATCTTCTCAAGACGCCCGTCTACTCTGCGACTTCCGAACGGCGCACAACGGAGGAGTTCGCGGGTGAGCAGCGTGCTGACATTGGAGTCGGTCCCCCAGCCGAAGAAGGGCAAGAAGGCGAAAGAGGACATCGCCCCTGATGCGGTCGCGCCCATCGGCCATGTCGTCAAGTTCGCGGACGAGCCCGGCGGGGAGTCCCGGGTGGTCGCCCATGTGGAGCGCGAACTGCCGCAGGGTGGGATACCCGCGTACCTCGCGGCCCGCAAGGCGGGTGCGCGTTCCTTCGTCCTGTGGGCCGACCCCGATCGCCGGGCCCGGGTGGCGACCCTGGTCACCACGTCCGCGGCCGATGGCGTCGCCACGTACCAGGTGCTGGGCGCGCAGGGTGAGCCCATCGGCACACTCGTCCGCGAGAAGGCCCTCTCCGGGAAGGGGCTGCGGACCCGCTGGACGGTCACGCAGACCGGTTGCCAGGAGGCGGTCGGCCTCAAGGGCCGGGTCTTCTGGTGGTACGTGTGGTGGCTGCTGTTCCCCGTCCAGGTGGCCATCGGCGTGGGCAGCCTTCTGAGCGGCAGCGGCGATGTGGCGCGGGGGCCGCGGCGCATCATCTGGCGGGCCGGCCAGGATGTCCCGCTGGAGTTCCGGTCGGACGACGACGAGATCCATGTCCACGCACCGTGGGTCGACTGGCGGCTCGCAGCCGCGCTGACGGCGCTGATCCGCACCTTCGACAGCTGGATGGGCACTCCCTGGGACGACAAGCGGCAGTGAGCCGCAGCGGCGCCGGTGGTTGGCCCGGACCCGTCAGGGGGCGAGGATTCTGGCCTTCTGGGCCGCGAACTCGCTGTCGCTCAGCACTCCTTGACTCTTGAGGTCACCGAGTTCCTTGAGCTGAGCGATCTTGTTGCTCATCTCGTCCTCCGGTGCGAGAGACGTGGGAGCGGGCGACGGAGGCGCTGCGGGGGCGGGCTGGGCCGCCTGTGCCTGCGCGGCGTCCTGCCGCGCCCAGCGGCCCGCCTGCCGCCGGGAGACCCGGTTGGAGACCGAGGTGGCGGTTCCGGCGATCACCGCTGTACGGGCGACGCCGCGAAGAAGGCCTGGCATGGTGCATCTCCTTTGACTGGCTCTGCGGGAACGGTTCCGCCCGACCGAGGGGCAGCGGGGACGGTCGGCCCGACGAGACCGTAAACGGCTCAGACCCTGGACTCGGCCGCGTCGAGCGAGGCCAGGACCTCCTGGATCGCGATACGCCCGTTGGCGACGAGCCGGCCTCCGGAGCGGCGCAGCGCGGCCGCGAGGGGTCCCGCCCACACGTTCTCGTAGATGAGGATTCCGGCAGCGCTGCCGGGTTCGAGGACCGTGCTCGCCTCGTCGATGTCGTCCTGGCCGAGCAGGCCCGAGGACGCCCCTTCGAACACGGCGAGGTCTTCGCCGCCGTCCCCGGTCACCTCGGAGAGTTCCACGCCCTCGACCGTTCCGTCCTGGTTCTTCCTGACGAAGATCAGATCCAGGATCCGGATGATGCCCCGGTCGACCAGGTCGACCAGCAGGGGCAGCCCTTCTCCCGTCATCCGGCTTCCCGCCGGGAACTCGATCACCAGGTAGTCGATCGGTCCCGTCTCGTCGCTCTCGCCGCTCACGCCAGCTCCTCAGAATGTCGACTGCCCCGGTTCCGCCGGAGACCACGGCCTTGGCCATTGCAACAGCGGGTGGACCGCAGCGCATCTCGGCCATGGACGTGGGGTGAGCCTGGACCTCATTGGGCCATTGGACGGACAGCGGGTCCCTCCAATGGCCGAGTGGTGCGAGCCGCCCCCTCCCGTCCCCCGCCGCCACGGATGGTTGTCGCGCGCGGGCGGCCTGCGGAGCGGGCCCGGATTCCTGCGGGGAGGCGCAGACGTGACGGCCGACCAAGTGCTGGTGGGCATGGGCCTCATCGTGGTGCCGGCGGTCGGCTCCCAACTGCTGGCGAGCCGGTTGCGTGTGCCCGCCCTGCTGATCCTGCTGCCGGTCGGCTTCATCACCGGGGCGCTGACGGACAACATCAATCCCGAGAAGCTGCTGGGCGTCGCGTTCTCGCCACTGGTCTCCCTGGCGGTGGCGGTGATCCTCTACGACGCCGGACCCGGCCTGGACATCAAGAAGCTCCAGGGCCGTACGCGGCGCATCGTGGTCCGGCTGATCTGGCTCGGGGCGCTCCTCACCTGGGTGTCTGCCGCCCTGTTCGCCATGCCGGTGCTGAACATGTCCAAAGGCGCGGCCGTGATGCTGGGCGCGATCCTGGTCGTGCCCGGGCCGACGGTCGTCGGGCCGCTGCTCGACTTCGTACGGCCGACCGAGCGACTGCAACGCATCCTCATCCGGGAGTACGACTTCAACGCACTCGCCTCCATGACCCTGCGGGAGAGCGTCGAAGGTCCGGTCCACCGTCTCGGGCCGCCCGCCGACAGTCAGGGCGTGGTGGCGCCGTACACCGCGGCGAGGCCCTCTTCGGTGCGGGGCTGACAGGTCCGGAGCCGGCCCGGCGGTACGAGGCCGGGACCCGGGTGGTGGCCCACCGGGTCGACGGAGCCGTCCCGGCCGGGCACGACGTGCTGTTCGTCGTCCGCCCGGACGGGCGACCCGCCCCGGTCACCAACAACCGCACCCCGGCTGCACATCCGGGAGACGTCGCCGTCCTGCTGAGTCCCCCGTCCAGGCAACTGTCGGCCTGATGGCCGTCGCCTGATGGCCATCGTCAGCGGCACTCCCGGTCGCGCGCCCGGTCCAGCGCCTCGTCGAGGTTTCGTCCCGGTGCATCATCCGCGTGCTCACATCGGAGGCCCGTCTTTGCCGTTGTGACCCCGTGGGCGGCGGCCCGCCCACGGCGCTGCTCCAAGCGAATGGCCGTACGGAAATCACCGCCCGCACACAGCGGGGGCATCGCGGCCACGTGACCGCATTGTGCTAACTCCTTGTGGACGCTTGCGGAGCAGCGTGTTCCAGATGGGTTCCGACACCGAGGAGACGACGATCATGCCGGCCACCACCACGGCGCCGCCGGACCCCTTCACACTGATCCGCACCCGCGCTTACGCCATGCTCCTCGTGGTAGCGGCGCTTCTCGGAATCCCGATCTCGGTGGTGGCGTTCGGCTTCCTCGCCCTCGTCCACGAACTCCAGTCGCTCACCTACGACGACCTGCCCAGGGCGCTGGGCTTCACCGGCACGCCCTCGTGGTGGCCGGTGCCGCTGCTCGCCGTGGCCGGCCTTCTGGTCGGGCTGACCGTCCGCCACCTCCCCGGGAAGGGCGGCCACCGGCCCGCCGACGGTCTCATGAACACGGGGGCGCCCTCGGCGGTGGAGCTGCCCGGCATCGCATTCGCGGCGCTCGCCTCGCTGGGTGTCGGGGCCGTGCTCGGTCCCGAGGCGCCGCTCATCGCGCTCGGCGGTGGTCTGGCCGTGTACGCGGTGCGTCTGGTCAAGCCCGGCATCAGCCCCAAGGCGAGTGCCGTGGTGGGAGCCGCGGGGAGCTTCGCCGCCATCAGCGCACTGCTGGGGTCTCCGCTCCTGGGTGCATTTCTCCTGATGGAGGCCTCGGGGCTGGCCGGGATGTTGCTCGGGATGGTCCTGGTGCCGGGACTGCTCGCCGCCGGCATCGGGGCGCTCATCTTCACCGGTCTCGGCTCATGGACCGGCCTGGGAACGTACTCCCTGGCGCTCCACCATGTGCCCCACGCCGAGGAGCCCGACATCGCGCAGTTCGGCTGGGCAGTCGTGCTGGGCCTCACGGCAGCCATCGCCGGCGCGGGCATTCAGCGGCTGGCCCTGTTCCTTCAGGCGCGGGTCGAACGGCGGACGGTGGTGGCCACCGTGGTCATGGGCCTGGTCGTCGGTCTGGTGGCGTTCGTGTACGCGCAGGGCACGGGAAGGGACGCATCCGGGGTGCTGTTCTCCGGGGAGAGCGCGCTCGACCCGCTGCTCTCCCAGAGCGCGGGCTACTCCGCTGCCGCGCTCCTGGTGCTCGCCCTGTGCAAGGCGCTGGCGTACTGCGCGTCCTTGAGCAGCTTCCGGGGAGGCCCCGTCTTTCCGGCGATGTTCGTAGGAGCGGCGGGCGGACTCGCGCTGTCCCATCTCCCCGGGCCGAATCCGACGTCGGGCTTCGCGATGGGCATCGGTGCCATGTGCGTGGCGATGCTGAAGCTGCCGATGACCTCGGTGCTGCTGGCCACCTTGCTGCTGGGGTCCGAGGGCGTCACCGTCATGCCGCTGGTGATCGTCTCGGTCGTGGTCTCCTATGTCGTCACGCTCAGGCTCACTCCGTCATCGGCCACCCTGCCTCCGGCACCCGACGCTCCGACGGGTGCCGGCTCCCGACCGGATCGAGGATGACGGGCAGGCCGTGGTCTCAGGCCCATTCCTCCTCCTGCGGACCCGCGCAGAGCGCCCAGAGGATGAAGACGTTGATGGCGATGAGCACGATGGCCCAGAACGGGTAGAAGGGCAGCCACAGGAAGTTGGCGAGTGCACCCAGGCCTGCGAGCACGATGCCCACGACGCGTGCCCATGCGGCCCCGGTGAACAGCGCACAGCCGGCGAGGACTATGACGATGCCCAGAATGAGGTGGATCCAGCCCCAGCCGGGGAGGCTGAACTGGAACACATAGTTGCGTGTGGCGACGAAGACGTTGTCCTTGGCGATGGCGGCGATCCCTTCGAAGATCGCCATCGCTCCGCCGAAGATCATCAGAACCGCCGCGAAGGCGGTCCAGCCGTACCGGAAGGGGTGATGCGAACTCGGGGTGGCGTCACGCGCCACACTCGGCCCGGTGCTGGCACTGGCCATATCGGCCTCCTCGGGTAGCAGAGCAACCCGGCAGACCCGAGTGGGCCCGCCGGGACCTCCCCGAACAAGCGTGGCACGACAGCACCCGGTCAGCAGAACGATGACGTCCGGCCGTCGCCCATGACATAGTTTTCTCCAATCAGGGATATTGTCTCTACTGTGAGAGAATCCGAAGGGGTGGAGCCCGGCTCCGTCGACGCCCGGCTCGCCGCGCGGCTTGGTGAACTGCGCACCGAACACGGCTGGTCGCTGGATGAGCTGTCCCGGCGCAGCGGGGTGAGCCGCTCCACGCTGTCCCGGCTGGAGCGCGGCGAGTTGAGCCCGACCGCCTCCCTTCTCGGCAAGTTGTGCACGGTCTACGAGCGGACGATGTCCCGGCTGCTGATGGAGGTGGAGGCGGAACCACCGCAGCTGGTCCCCGCCGCGCGGCAACCGGTGTGGCGGGACGAGGCATCGGGCTTCGTACGCCGCTCGGTCTCGCCGCCGCACACCGGTCTGCGCGCGGAGGTTATCGAGGGCACTCTCGACGCCGGAGCCGCCGTCGCATACGAGAACGCGCCGGTGTCCGGTGTGGAGCAGCATGTCTGGGTGCTGGAGGGGACGGTGGAGATCACCGTCGACGGCACCGTGCACACCGTGCGCAGAGGCGACTGCCTGCGCTTCCGGCTGCGCGGCCCTTCGCGCTTCCACTGTCCGGGACCGGAACAGGTCCGCTACGCACTGATGATCGTCCTGCCGTGAATGTTGTGAAGCCGTGAAAGGACCCGTCTCATGACCGAGATCGCCCCGGTCTCCGGACCCGAACTGGTCACCTACGCCGATGAGTTGGCCGCCCTCCTGGTGGAGACCGTGAACGGCGGATCGTCGGTGGGATTTCTCGCGCCGCTGGACCGCGACGTGGCCGCTGCCTGGTGGCGGGAGAGGGCCGGGGCCGTCGATGCGGGACACCTTCAGATCTGGATCGCCCGGGACGCGGAACGGCTGGCCGGGACCATCGGCCTGGTCCGGGCTCCGCTGCCGAATGCCCGTCACCGTGCGGAGGTTGCCAAGCTGATGGTCCGTCCGTCGGCCCGCGGCCAGGGTCTCGGCAGGTCGCTGCTCGCCGCCGCCGAGCGGTCGGCCGCCGATGCGGGAGTCACACTGCTGGTGCTGGACACCGAGAGCGGCAGTCCTGCCGAACGGCTCTACCGTTCGGCAGGCTGGGCGGAGTGCGGATCGATTCCGGACTACGCCTGCGACCCGGCAGGGGTCCTGAAACCGACAACCCTCTACTACAAGGCGGTCGGCTCCGCACAGGGAGCATCGGATCGTCCGGCGAGCCCGTCCACGTCCTTGTAGGCAACCCCCTCGGCTGAATCCGGGCGATCGGGTTCGTACCGATCAACCTGTGGGCGTGACAATGGCTGTGGAAGTCACCCTCACAAGGAGAGCCTCATGACGCTGCACGACATCCCCCTGCGCACGCTCACCGGCGAGCCCACCTCCCTGGCCGACTACCGTGGCCGGGCGGTCCTGTTGGTGAACGTCGCGTCGAAGTGCGGACTCACCCCGCAGTACGCCGGCCTGGAACGACTCCAGAACGAGTACGCCGGCCGCGGCTTCACCGTGCTCGGCGTGCCGTGCAACCAGTTCGCCGGGCAGGAGCCGGGGAACGCGGAGGAGATCCAGACCTTCTGCTCGACGACGTACGGTGTCAGCTTCCCGCTGCTGGAGAAGACCGACGTGAACGGAGAGGGGCGCCACCCTCTCTATGCCGAGCTGACCGCACTCGCGGACGAGGACGGCGAGGCCGGTGACGTCCAGTGGAACTTCGAGAAGTTCCTCATCTCGCCTGCGGGCGAGCCGGTTGCGCGCCTGCGCCCGCGCACGGAGCCGGAGGCCCCGGAGCTCATCGCAGCCATCGAGTCCCAGCTGCCCGCCTGACCGTTTCCGTCCTCGATGACGGACGGCCGCTTCGCCCTCAATCGCCGGACGGGCCGGAATTTCAGCCTGCCCGGCGATTGAGGACAGCCGGCGCCGGGGTGCGGGCCGCACGAGCGTGAACCGTGCACACCGCCGCCCCCGCCCCGGGCTAGCGGATCGGCATGCCCGAGAGGGTGCGGGCGATCACCAGGCGCTGGATCTCGCTCGTGCCCTCGAAGATCGTGTAGATCGCCGCGTCCCGGTGCATCCGCTCCACCGGGTATTCACGGGTGAAGCCGTTGCCGCCGAGGATCTGCACGGCCTGCGCGGTGACCTTCTTCGCCGTCTCGCTCGCGTACAGCTTGGACATGGAACCCTCGGCCGAGGTGAACGGCTTGCCGGTGGTCGCCATCCAGGAGGCGCGCCAGACCAGCAGCCGGGCCGCGTCGATCTGCGTACGCATGTCGGCGAGCTGGAAGGCGACGCCCTGGTTGTCGATGATCGGCCGGCCGAACTGGGTGCGGGTCTTCGCGTAGTCCAGCGCGACCTCGTACGCGGCACGGGCGGTGCCGACCGCCATGGCACCGACCGCGGGGCGGGAGGCCTCGAAGGTGGCCATCGCCGCGTTCTTCACCCGCTCGCCACCGGACGCGGCGCGCTCGCGGGCCCGGGCCAGGCGCTGATCGAGCTTCTCCTTGCCGCCGAGCAGG
This sequence comes from Streptomyces sp. NPDC037301, assembly GCF_055602785.1. Taxonomy (NCBI): domain Bacteria; kingdom Bacillati; phylum Actinomycetota; class Actinomycetes; order Kitasatosporales; family Streptomycetaceae; genus Streptomyces; species Streptomyces sp. NPDC037301. The sequence continues at coordinate 71,245 of NZ_JBVJWD010000027.1, read as the reverse complement.
CAGTGGCCGGGGACACGGACGTCCTCGAGGACGACCTCGGCGGTGTGCGAGGCACGGATGCCGTGCTTCTTGAACTTCTGCCCCTGGGAGAGGCCGGGGGTGTTCGGCGGCACGATGAACGAGGCGTGCCCCTTGGAGCCGAGCTCCGCGTCGACCACGGCGACGACGACATGGACGCCTGCGATGCCGCCGTTGGTCGCCCAGGTCTTGGTGCCGTTCAGCACCCACTCGTCCTTGGCCTGGTCGTACACCGCGCGGGTGCGCATCGAGGCGACATCGGAACCCGCGTCCGGCTCGGAGGAGCAGAAGGCGGCGACCTTTACATCGTCGGCGTCGCCGTACATCTGCGGGATCCAGGTGCCGATCTGCTCCTCGGTGCCGTTGGCGAGGACGCCCACGGCCGCCAGGCCCGTACCGACGATCGACAGGGCGATGCCCGCGTCCCCCCAGAAGAGCTCCTCCATTGCCATCGGGATGCCGAGGCCTGTCGGGTCGAAGAACTGCTGGGCATAGAAGTCGAGGGAGTAGATGCCGACCTTGGCCGCCTCCTGGATGACGGGCCAGGGCGTTTCCTCACGCTCGTCCCACTCCGAAGCCGCCGGCCGGATCACATCCGCGGCAAAGCCGTGAAGCCAGTCACGGACCTGCTTCTGGTCATCGTTGAGTTCGAGCGTGAACTCGGCCATGTTCCCCTCCACGTACTGCCCTGAAAATCCACTCGTTACTTGCGGTAACCGCAGTCTGTTACCGACAAGTAGCCCCTGTCAACCGCCCGGGTGCCGATCCGCACCCCGCAGGACGGGGTGTTACGTTGCGCAGGCAGGACGCAATTGCATGGCCAGGGGTGGGGAGAGGCGACATGGAGACCACACGACAGGCCGAGCGCCAGCGAACAGCGGCCGAGAGCCGCCGCCGCGAGCTGCTCGAGGCCGCCGACCGCGTGGTGCTCAGGGACGGGCCGGGGGCCTCGATGAACGCCATCGCGGCGGAGGCCGGAATCACCAAGCCCATCCTCTACCGGCACTTCGGCGACAAGGGCGGCCTCTACCGCGCCCTCGCCAAGCGCCACACCGATGCCCTGCTCATCGCTCTGCGGGCGGCGCTCGACGCACCCGCCGAGCGCCGCCGGCGCGTGGAGTCGACGCTCGACACCTATCTCGCGGCGATCGAGGCCCGGCCGCAGGTCTACCGCTTCCTGATGCACCCGTCCGACGACTCGGCACCCTCGACCGAGCAGGGCTTCGATGTCGGAAGGCACTCCGCACCGCTGCTGCGCCGGCTCGGCGAGGAGCTCGCCCTGGTGATCGCCGAGCGGGTGGACCTGGGCCCGGACAGCGAGGCCATGGCCCGCATCTGGGGCCACGGCATCGTCGGCATGATGCACGCGGCGGGCGACTGGTGGCTGGGGGAACGCCCTTGCTCCCGCGAGCAGTTGGTGCGCAGCCTGGCGGATCTGCTGTGGGGCAGGCTGGCCGACGCGGGCGACCGGCCCGGCGGCCCGGGATTCTGAGGGTCTGTGTGGTCAGCCGCCCGCCGCCCAGGGCGCCCGGCGGGCCGCGCGCAGCGCCCTCGCCCGGCGCAGCCCGGTCAGCCGGTCCGTGTACACCGTGCCTTCGAGGTGGTCGCACTCGTGCTGCAGGCAACGGGCGAAGAAGCCGGTGCCGGTGACCCGTACCGGCTCGCCCTCGACCGTCACGCCCTCGACGACGGCACGGTCGAAGCGCGGGGTGCCGGCCTCGATGCCGGGCAGCGAAAGACAGCCCTCCGGGCCGCGTACGGTGATGCCGTCCGCCTCGACCAGTTTCGGGTTGACGAGATGCCCGAGGTGACGGACGTCATCGTCGTCCGGGCAGTCGTAGACGAACACCCGCAGCGGAACGCCGACCTGATTGGCCGCGAGTCCGACTCCCTGGGCCGCGTACATGGTGGCGTACATGTCCTCGACGAGGCGGGCGAGCGAGGGACCGAAGTCCGTGACGGGTTCGCAGGCACCGTGCAGCACCGGATCACCGAGCAGACTCATGGCACGAATCAGTCCGGAACTGCCGGGGATCGGGCGGTTTCGCATGGAGGCAATCGTACGTTCCACGTGACCTCCACCTCCCCGGCGGTGCCGCGGTGCGGTCGCCGCGCCGGACATCGATAGGCTGGGCGTGGACCGATGCAAGGAGGATCTAGGACGATGGCAGGCAACACGGAGCCGCTGTCGCCGCGGGCCAAGCTGGCCGTGACGGCGGGTAAGGCCGCGGCAGCGGTGTCGCGCGCTGCTGGGCGCGGCAGCGGATCGGTGATCGGCGGCCGGGTGGCGCTCAAGCTCGACCCCGACCTGCTGGGGCGGCTGGCGCAGCACCTGGACGTGATCCTCGTGTCGGCGACGAACGGCAAGACAACGACGACCCGGCTCATCGCCGAGGCACTGCGGGCCGCGGGCCCGGTCGTGTCGAACGCGCTCGGAGCGAACATGCCGGCGGGCATCACCTCGGCGCTGGCAGGCGGCTCGGACGCGAAGTACGGCGTGATAGAGGTCGACGAGAAGTACCTCGCCGGTGTCGCTCGCGACACGACGCCCAAGGTGATCGCGCTGCTCAACCTCTCCCGCGACCAGCTGGACCGCGCCGCGGAGACCCGGATGCTCGCGGAGAAGTGGCGTGAGGGGCTGTCCGGTTCGAAGGCCGTGATCGTCGCCAACGCCGACGACCCGCTGATCGTCTGGGCGGCGTCCTCCTCCCCCAATGTGGTGTGGGTCGCGGCCGGCCAGGCGTGGAAGGACGACGCCTGGTCCTGCCCGTCCTGCGGCGGTGTGATGCAGCGTCCCGGCGACGACTGGTTCTGCGGCGAGTGCGGATTCCGCCGCCCCGCCCCCAGCTGGGTGCTGCACGGCGACTACGTCCTGGACCCGCACGGATCGGCGTGGCCGATCCACCTCCAGCTGCCCGGCCGCGCCAACAAGGCCAACGCCACCAGCTCCGCCGCCGTGGCCGCCGTCTTCGGTGTGCCGCCGCAGGTCGCGCTGGAGCGCATGTACCAGGTGCAAGCCGTCGCGGGCCGCTACGACGTGGTCAGTTTCCTCGGCCGTGAGCTGCGACTGCTGCTGGCGAAGAACCCGGCGGGCTGGCTCGAAACGTTTTCCCTGATCGACCCGCCGCCCACCCCGGTGATCCTCTCGGTCAACGCCCGTGGCGCGGACGGCACGGACACCTCCTGGCTGTGGGACGTGGACTACACCCAGCTCGCCGGTCACCCGATCTTCGTGCTCGGCGACCGCAAGCTGGACCTCGCGGTCCGTCTCGAAGTCGCCGGTCTCGACTTCCGGGTCTGCGAGAACCTCGACGAGGCCGTGCAGCAGGCCCCGCCCGGCCGTATCGAGGTCATTGCCAACTACACCGCCTTCCAGGAGCTGCGCCGTCGTGTCGGCAACTGACCCCGGCCCCGGCCACCTCCGGAGAGGACGAAGCATGAGCAACAACGGTCTGCGTCTGGTCTGGGTCTACCCCGACCTCCTCAGCACCTACGGCGACCAGGGCAATGCGCTCGTGGTGGAGCGCCGGGCCCGCCAGCGCGGTCTCGACGTGCAGCGCGTGGATGTCCGCAGTGACCAGCCGGTCCCGACGTCCGGCGACATCTACCTGATCGGCGGCGGTGAGGACCGGCCGCAGCGCCTCGCCGCGGAGCGGTTGCGCCGCGACGGCGGGCTCAGCCGGGCCGCGTCCAACGGCGCGATCATCTTCTCGGTCTGCGCCGGGTACCAGATCCTCGGCCATGAGTTCATCAACGACCTGGGTGAGCGCGAGCCCGGTCTCGGGCTGCTCGACGTGGTCTCCACCCGCGGCGAGGGGGCCCGGTGCGTCGGTGACGTACTGGCCGACATCGACCCGCGCCTCGGCCTGCCGCCGCTGACCGGTTTCGAGAACCATCAGGGCATCACCCATCTCGGCCCGACGGCACGGCCGTTCGCCCGGGTGCAGTTCGGCGGGGGCAACGGCACCGGCGACGGCACCGAGGGTGCGTACAACGACACCGTCTTCGGTACGTACATGCACGGGCCCGTGATGGCGCGCAACCCGCTGATCGCGGATCTGCTGCTGAAGCTGGCGCTCGATGTCAACGCCCTGCCGCCGACGGACGACCGCTGGTACGAGGCGCTGCGCGCCGAGCGCATCGCCTCGGCGACCCAGCCCGCCTGATGAGGCGCAGAGCGTCCGGCAATCGGGGGGTGGGAGAAGGAGCGGGGCTGGGTGCGTGCAGCTGCAAGGCGGAGGATTGAGCCAACGCGATGGGGTCTCCCCTGCTCGAGCGAAGCCGAGAGCTCGGGGAAGTCGGTGACCGACGACAACGCCGCAGGTGTGCGTGCCCAGCCCCGCGACGCCGCCCCCCCCCGATTGCCGGACGCTCTTGCTTTCGCTCAGCTGAGCGGAGTCCAGCAGGCGGACGCCCGGTTCGGTCCCGCCACCCTGCGCCGGTAGGGTGGCGGGGATCCAACCGGACGACGTGGTCCGGTCGTCGGCCCACGTTGCAAAGGTTTCCCGGGCAATGCGAATTGGTGTGCTCACCTCCGGCGGCGACTGCCCCGGCCTCAACGCCGTCATCCGTTCCGTCGTGCATCGCGCGGTGGTCGACCACGGCGACGAGGTCATCGGCTTCCACGACGGGTGGAAGGGCCTCCTCGAGTGTGACTACCGCAAGCTCGACCTCGACGCGGTCGGCGGCATTCTCGCCCGCGGCGGTACGATCCTCGGCTCCTCCCGGGTCCAGCCCGCCCATCTGCGAGGCGGCGTCGAACAGGCCAGGGGCCATGTCGCCGATCTGGGTCTCGACGCGATCATCCCGATCGGCGGTGAGGGCACTCTCAAGGCGGCCAATCTGCTCTCCGAGGCGGGCCTGCCGATCGTCGGCGTACCGAAGACGATCGACAACGACATCGCCTCCACCGATGTGACCTTCGGCTTCGACACCGCCGTCGGTGTCGCCACCGAGGCCCTCGACCGGCTGAAGACCACCGCCGAATCTCACCAGCGGGTGCTGATCGTCGAGGTCATGGGCCGCCACACCGGCTGGATCGCCCTGCACTCGGGCATGGCGGCCGGTGCGCACGCCATCGTCGTGCCGGAGCGCCCCTTCGACATCGACGAGCTGACCGAGCTGGTCGGCAAGCGCTTCTCGGCCGGCAAGAAGTTCGCGATCGTCGTCGTCGCCGAGGGCGCCAAGCCGCGCCAGGGCGGCTCCATGGAATTCGAGCAGGGCACCAAGGACATCTACGGGCACGAGCGGTTCGCCGGCGTGGCCACGCAGCTCTCCGTCGAGCTGGAGCAGCGCCTGGGCAAGGAGGCCCGCCCGGTGATCCTCGGCCATGTGCAGCGCGGCGGCACCCCCACCGCGTACGACCGTGTTCTCGCCACCCGTTTCGGCTGGCACGCGGTGGAGGCCGCGCACCGCGGCGAATTCGGCATGATGACGGCGCTGCGCGGCACGGACATCGCGATGGTGCCGCTGGCTGAGGCCGTGGAGACCCTCAAGACGGTCCCGGCCGAGCGCTACGCCGAGGCGGAGTGCGTGCTCTGAGCGACACCCCTGTCCGACGAACTGCCCCCGGCCGCAGCTGCGGCCGGGGGCAGTTCTACTCTGGTCGGGACAACCGGCACGAAACGGGGATGTCCCCAGCGGGAGTGAACAGATGGATCACAGCGGGCACGGCATGAACATGGATCTGCCGCCGTTCACGCTGGGACGCGGGCTCCAATTCTCCGCGGACCCGTTCTTTCTCATCGGCTGTGTGCTCGCCATCGGCCTGTACGCGTACGCTGTGCTGCGGCTGCGCAGACGCGGGGACAGCTGGCCGGCCGGCCGGATCGTCTTCTTCGTCGTCGGCGTGCTGTCCATCGCCCTCGTGATGTGCACCAAGCTGAACGACTACGGCATGGTCATGTTCAGCGTGCACATGGTGCAGCACATGGTGATCAGCATGCTGTCGCCGATCCTGCTGCTGCTGGGCGCTCCGGTGACTCTGGCGCTGCGTGCGCTCCCGGTCGCGGGGCGTGACCGCACCGGCCCGCGTGAGCTGCTTCTCATGTTGCTGCACAGCCGGTACATGAAGATCATCACGCATCCGGTCTTCACGATTCCGCTCTTCATCGCCAGCTTGTACGCGCTGTACTTCACCCCGCTCTTCGACTTCCTGATGGGTTCGAAGACCGGGCACATCGCGATGATGGTGCACTTCCTCGCGGTCGGTCTGGTGTTCTTCTGGCCCATCATGGGCGTCGACCCGGGGCCGCACCGGCCCGGCTATGTGATGCGGATGCTGGAGCTGTTCGCGGGGATGCCGTTCCACGCGTTCTTCGGTATCGCGCTGATGATGGCGACGACGCCGATGGTGGAGACGTACAAGAACCCACCGGCCTCGCTCGGCGTCGACGCGTTGAGCGATCAGAACTGGGCGGGCGGCATCGCCTGGGCATTCAGCGAGATCCCGTCGGTGCTGGTGCTGATCGCGCTGGTCTTCCAGTGGTACCGCTCCGAGCAGCGCACGGCGAAGCGCTCCGACCGGGCTGCCGACCGGGACGGGGACAAGGAGCTGCAGGCGTACAACGCCTATCTCGCCTCGTTGCAGGCGCGCGGGCAGTAGCGGTGGGCATGCCTCCGGGGTGACGATGGCATCCACGGCCGCGCGGCCGATGAGGAGGGTGCGGGCATGTCCGGATCCACGAAAACCATGGGAGTGATCACCGTGGCGGCACTGGTGGCGGTCACCGCCTACACGGTGGCGCTGGGGAGCAGCGGCTGGCTCTGGTTCGGATGGGTGGTGCTCGGTCTGATCACTCTGGGGATGGCTGCGACGCGCGAGTCCTGAGCCGGGTGGGTCTCACCCGGCTCAGGCCGGCCGGGCTCAGGCCGGCCGGGCTCAGAAGCGGAAGACCGGTCCGGTGACCGCGTCCATCACGCAGGCGTTGGGGAACGTCCGCTGCCAGCGGACGGGGTGCCCGTCCCAGTTACCGGTGGCGGTGGCCGTCACCGGGTCGTACCCCTCGACGCACAGACGCGGGCTGCCGGGCAGGGCGTCCAGATCGCCTTCCGCCCGGTCGATCGCCGCGCAGGCCGCGGCCGCATGGGGGTGACGGGCGTCCGGGGCGGCCGGGCAGAACAGTGCGACGCCACGGATCCAGGTGTTCTCGCTGCCCGAGACGGTGAGGAGGAACCCGCGGTCCGGCACCGGGTCCTTGGACTGGGCGGCCGCGGCAGGCACCGCGACGGTGAGAGTGAGCAGGGCAGCGGCGGCGGGAGCGGCGCGCAGGCGCATCGGAGAACTCCTGTGGCTCGGGGGATCCGGGGCGTCCCGGGACGGACCGGGTGCGTCTCAGGCGTCCTGGACGGCCCGCATTCGGGTACCCGGCAAGATGATCTTTTGAGTTCGCACCGGGCAAGGAACCGCGCCGCGGGTCCCACCCTCCGGAGTCAGTCGGCGGGTCCGGCTGGAGTACCGCCCGGCGGGTGCCCTGCACCCGGACGCATCCTGCCGGCGGGTCACCCCGAGCGTCTGTCCTCTCCCAGGTCACGGGGCCCTTGACGTTCGGATCACAGTGCCGCCGGAGCAGCGGCACGGATCCGAGGGGCTCTCGTGATGGGGAACCATGCCCCCCCTCGGCCTCCCCGACGGAATCGGCCGTCGCCGTCCGTACGGGCGGCGACGGGGCCGAGGGCCGGGCGAGGAACACGTCAGGCACGATCCGCCCCTGTCCTCTCCCGGCAGGGGGGCGGCCGGTCTTTCTCAGGCGGGCTGAATCCCGGGGCGGCCCGCCTCGGTCACCAGCGAGGTGCGGGTCGACACAGGGGCGCCGGGGGTGGTGACGTACGGGAGGACCCGGAAGTCGGCGCGGCAGCTCTCTTTGGTCAGCGAGCAACGTACGTATCCGCGCTGGAAGTTGGTGAACTTGATGTGCTCGTTGGCCGCGAGCAGTCTGGCCCCGGAGGGGTCCAGGTCCATCCCGTCCTTCGAGGTGGATATGGACGAGCCGACGAACTCGACGCCGAGCGTGGGCGATTCGGGGTCGTCGAAGTTCTGCTTGAGATCGGCGGCGAGGTGACGGTGCATGTCACCGGTGAGTACGACGGGGTTGCTCACGCTGCGGTCGGTGATCTCCTTGAACAGCCGCCTGCGTGCGTCCACATAGCCGTCCCAGAAGTCCATCACGAATGCCTGGCCCGGACCGGGGTCGGTGTCGACCTGGGTCACGGGGATCTGCTGGGAGATCAGGTTCCACGTCGTGTCCGACCGTCCGAGGCCGCGGTAGAGCCACTGCTCCTGTTCCGGGCCGAGGATGGTACGGCCGGGTGCGAGCCGTTCGTCGCAGCCGCTCTTGGTGCCGTCGCCGCAGGGCTGGTCGTCGCGGAAGAGCCTGGTGTCGAGGATATGGAACGTGGCCATCCGCCCGTAGCGCAGGCTGCGGTACATCCGGGCCTCGAAGCCGTTCGGCTTGTTCGGCAGCCTCAGCGGCAGATGTTCGTAGTACGCCTGGAAGGCCGCCGCCGCGCGTTGCCGGAAGACCGCCGGGTCCTGGTCGGGTTCGGTGTCGGCCTTGGACCTGTCGCGTGCCCAGTTGTCCTCGACCTCGTGGTCGTCCCAGACGACGGCGAACGGGTGGACCTGGTGGGCGGCGATGAGGTCGGGGTCGAAGCGGTGGAGGGCGTGGCGATTGCGGTACTGGACGAGGTCCATCGGCTCGGGGCGCAGTTCGGCGGCGACGGGGACGTTGCGTACGCCGCCCATCCCGTCGATGGCGTTCTCGTAGATGTAGTCGCCGAGGTGCAGGACCAGGTCGACATCCTCCTCGGCGAGGTGCCGGTAGGCGGTGTAGAAGCCTTCGAACCACGCCTGGCAGGAGACGAACGCGAAGTCGATTTCCTTGGGACGGCTGTGCGGCGGGGGTGCGGTGCGGGTGCGGCCGACAGGGCTGTGCACACCGCCGGCGCGGAAGCGGTAGTAGTAGTGCCTGCCCGGCTGCAGCCCGGAGACCTCGACGTGGACGGAGTGGGCGAGTTCGGGCACTGCGCGGGTCCGTCCCCGGCGTACGACGGATCGGAAGCGTTCGTCGCGGGCGACCTCCCACTGGACGTCGACGGAGTACGGCGGCATGCCTCCGGCCCCGTCGGGGGCGAGGGGCTGGGGCGCGAGGCGGGTCCACAGCACGAATCCGTCCGGCCATGGATCGCCGGAGGCGACCCCCAGAGTGAACGGGTCGTGGTGGAAGGGGGCGTCACCCCAGGCGTTGCCCGACGACAGGCCGGCCGCGGCGAGGGCCATCCCGACCGTCCCGCCGAGCATCGCCCGTCTGCCGAACCCTCCGGTGCCGCCTGACCCACTGTTCATGTGCATGGAGCTCGTCCCTTCGTCGGGCGGGATCCCGTGCGGTACGAGGTGGGATCGACGCGTGATTTCACGTCTGCCCATGTGGTAATCACAGGCTGGATATCACAGGGGAATCGCACGCCACAAGACCACGCATCGGTGGTCGCAATGCCGTTCAGAGGCGGTTGGTTGGGGAGACATCGGCAATTTCCCGAGGTGGCTGGGGACGGGTCGGCAACACCCTTGACACCCCCCAGGGGGGCTCATAGTCTCCACGCCACAGAATTAACGTTAGATTTCACATGGGGAAAATCGGTGCGACGGAAGGACGTGCTCGTGTCCGGTCCCTCGGCAGCGGATATGCCCGCCCCCCGTCCCGCCGAAGGAGCAGCGGGCGGCCGTCCCTCAGAGTGGACGCTGCGGCCGTACGGCCTTCGATGCGAGCACCGCACCACTCCGCTGGGGATCGACGAACCGGCACCCCGGCTCTCCTGGCGGCTGGCGTCCGACCGCCGCGGTGACGACCCCGTGGCCTACCGGGTCCGGGTCGCCGAACGCTCCGAGGAGCTGGACGTGGGCGGTCAACTCCTGTGGGACACGGGCCGGGTGGCTGATCCCCATGCGGCCGCCGTGGAGTACGCCGGACCCGCTCTCCTGGGCCGTACCCGCTATCACTGGCGGGTCTCCGTCTGGCCGGCCGGAACGGCGGTGCCCGCCGAGGCCACGTCCTGGTTCGAGACGGCCTTCACCGACGCCGGGGCTTGGCGGGCGTCGTGGATCACTCACGACCGGCATCCGGTCGACGTCATGGACGCGCCCACCGAGGGCGAGTTCGCCCTCGACGACCACGGGCTCGCCCCGTGCCCCGTCCTGCGACGCACCTTCACCGGCTCGCCCGGCGCGCAAGCCCGGCTCCTTGTCAGCGCGCGCGGCCTGTACGAGGTCCGGCTCAATGGCGCACGGGTCGGCGACGCCGAACTCGCCCCCGGCTGGACCGATTACCGCTGTCGAGTCCAGTACCAGACGTATGACGTCACCGAGTTGCTGCGTGAGGGCGAGAACGTTCTTGCCGCGACCGTCGCCGACGGCTGGTGGAGCGGATTCGTCGGCTTCGAGCCGCGCAGGGCCGGAGCACACTACGGCTCGTTCCCCCAGTTCCTGGCCGAGCTTCACCTGACCGGTCCGGACGGCCGCAGCACTGCGATCGTCACCGACGAGACGTGGCGCGCCAGCACGGGAGTCATCCGTCACGCGGACCTGCTGATGGGCGAGTGCCATGACCTGCGGCACGCGGCCGACGGCTGGGAACTTCCCGGCTTCGACGACACCGACTGGTCCCCGGCCCTGGTCGCGGACGCAGACCACCATCTGCTCGTGGCGTCCGTCGACGAGCCCGTGCGAGCGATGGCCGAGCTGCGCCCGTGCTCGGTCAGGCGCATCTCGCCGGATACCCACATCGTCGACTTCGGCCAGAACCTCGCCGGGCGCGTACGGCTCCGGATCGGTGAACTCGCCGCCGGGGCAAGTGTGGTGATCCGCCACGCCGAGGTACTGGACGAGTCGCACAAGCTGTACACGGCCAATCTGCGGACCGCCGCCGCGACCGATGTGATCGTCGGGGACGGGCGCCAGGGCATCGTGTTCGAGCCGCGTTTCACCTATCACGGGTTCCGTTACGCCGAGATCAGGGGAGTCCCGGAGCTGACCGAGTCCGATGTCGTTGCTGTGGCGCTGCACAGCGACACCCCGTGGGCCGGGGAGTTCGACTGCTCGGACGCCGAGCTCCGCCGGCTCCACGAGTGTGTGGCGTGGGGGCAGCGCTCAAACTTCGTCAGTGTGCCCACGGACTGTCCGCAGCGTGACGAGCGGCTCGGCTGGCTGGCCGACGCGCAGGTCTTCCTGCCGACCGCCGCGCTCAACGCGGACGTCGCGGCGTTCTTCACCAAGTGGCTGCGCGACATCGATGACGCCCGCACACCCGACGGCGGCTTCACCAATGTCGCCCCCCGCCTCGTGGGGGTCTGTGACGAAGGCGCGCCCGGTTGGGGCGACGCGGGTGTGATCATCCCGTGGCACCTCTACCGCACCTATGACGACCCGCGGTTCCTCGCCCGGGAACTGGAGGGAATGCGCGCCTGGGTCGATCTGATTCACCGTCATAACACGGATCTGGTCTGGCGCAGACGGGTGGGTCCGCACTTCTCCGACTGGCTCGCTCCCGGCACCCCCACCCCGCGCGACGTCATCGCCACGGCCTGCTTCGCGCACAGTGCCCGCCTCACCGCGAAGGCTGCCGATGCCCTGGGTCGGAAGGACGTCGCGGATCACTACCACCGGCTGGCCGACGACATTTGTCGCACGTTCACGGAGCACTTCGTCACCGTCGGGAGTGCCGCTGCCGCACCTCCTGCCGTGCGTATCGCAGGGGACACCCAGACCGCCTATCTCGTCGCCCTCGCCTTCGAGTTGCTGCCCGCGGACCTCGTCGATTCCGCCGCACACCGTCTCGCCGAAATCGTCGAGTCGGCCGGACCCGCCCTCCTGACCGGATTCCTCGGGGTCGCGCTCGCCGCGCCCGTCCTCGACGCCCATGGGCGGGCCGACCTCGCCCATGCGCTCCTGAACCGTGACGAAGTGCCGTCGTGGCGGTTTCCGCTGCGGCACGGCGCCACCACGATCTGGGAGCGCTGGGACGGGTGGACCCCCGATACCGGGTTCCGCGCGCCGTCGATGAACTCCTTCAACCACTACGCGCTCGGCTCGATCGGTGAATGGCTCTACCGCGGTGTCGCCGGCCTCGACCAGGCGCCGGACTCCACCGGATACCGGCATCTGCGGATACGGCCCCGCCCGGGTGCCCTGCGCCACGCGAGCGCCCGCCACGAATCGGTCCGCGGCACCGTCGAGGTGACCTGGGAGAGACACGGCGGCCGGCTCGCCCTGCGGGTCCTGGTGCCGCCCGGCTCCACAGCCGATGTGTACGTGCCCACCACGGACCCCCGCTCGATCCGCGAATCGGGCGTGGCCCCGAGGGCCGACGACCGCCACATCACGCTGCTCGCAACCGCCTCCGACCACGTTCGCTACCGCGTGTCCTCCGGCGCCTACCGCTTCACCGCGACTCATCCACCGGCAGACGGCCACGCCGGGACGTCTCCGGCGGACCGGCCCGAGCCGGCGCTCACCCAGAGCCGACGCACATCAGGACCGGCGGCGAAACCCTCGTCCGCCCGTTCGCACGAGGAGGACACACCATGACGACGGGTTCTCACAGCCGGCCGGGCCGGAGCACGGTCGGCCGCCGGGGTTTTCTCCGTATCGGCGGTGGGGTCGCGGCGCTCGCCGCCCTTCCCCCCGCACTGACCGCCTGCTCCGATTCGAGCAGCGGCTCCGGCAAGCTGCGCATCGTCGGCGTCGCCGACCAGCAGAAGCCGATCGAGGAACTCGTCGCGCTGTACCGCAAGTCCCACCCCGACGACGTGTTCTCCACCTCCTTCGCACCCACGGACCAGGTACAGACAGTGGTGCGCACACAGCTCGCGGGTGGCAACGCCCCCGATGTGCATGTGCTCTATCCCGGCAGCGGCAGTGCCATGTCCATGGTCGAGGTGGCCAGGGCCGGGCTGCTTGCCGACCTCAGCGACCAGGCGTGGGCCAAGGAAGTCCCGGCGAACTTCCACCCCGCGTACCGATACAAGGGCAAGACGTATCTGTATTCGGCGGGAAGCAGCGTCATCGGCGCCATCCACAACAAGAAGGCCTTCGCCGAGGCCGGCGTCGAGCCGCCGCATACGTGGAGTGAACTCCTCGACGTCTGCACAAAGTTGAAGGCCAAGGGCGTGATACCGATCGCGCTCGGCGCGCAGACTCCCTGGGTCACCCAACTGATCACCTACGCACTGGTCCCCAACGCCGTCTACGCGAAGAACCCCGGTTTCGACGCCGAGATGGCCGCCGGGCGGGCGCACTTCCGCGGCTCCGGGTGGGCCGACGCGATGGGCAAGTACCAGGAGTTGCAGCGTCGGGGGTTCTTCAACGACAACCCCAACGGAACGACGTACGAGCAGCAGACATCCATGGTCGCGAGCGGCAAGGCTGCGATGGCCGTCCAGGTCTCCGCCGTACTCGCCAACTTCCGTCAGGCCACCCGGACACCGGACGACCTCGGCATGTTTCCGTTCCCCGGCGGTGACGACGCCGCGAACCTGTGGATCCCGGCGGGCATCGTCGTCGGCCTCGGCGTCTGCGCACGGTCCAAGAAGGCAGCAGGGGCAAAGGCGCTCATCGAGTTCCTCGGGAAGCAGGAGAACGTCAACCGGTGGGCGCGGTCCGTCGCCGCGATCCCGTTCAAGCGCGATGCTTCCACCGAGATCGACCCCGTCCTCAATGACTTCCTGCCCATCATCGACGACAACCGGGCCGTCCCCTTCATGGACCAGAGCTGGCCCAACGCCGAGGTCCAGCCCGCCCATTTCGCCGCCGTACAGAACCTGCTCGCGGGAAGGACGGACGTCGACGGCGCCCTGGGACAGATGGACGAGGCGTACGGGAAGAAATCGTGACGACCACGTCCGAGAAGGCCGCCTCCGGCACGGTCGGCAAGGCCGGAGGCGGGCCGCGGGCCGGCTCCGGCCGCCCGGTCCGGCGCCGCGATCACACCGTCCCACCCTGGTTCTTCGTAGTTCCGGCGCTCGTCGTCTACGGCGTCGTCGTCCTGTACCCCAGCCTCGCCGGGGTGATGTACGCCTTCACCGACTGGTCCGGCATCGGCGGCTTCTCCTTCACCGGCCTGGACAACTTCCGGGCCCTGCTCGACGACAGCCGGGCACTGGAGTCCGTCAGCAACACGCTGCTGCTCACCGTCGCCGTAGTCGTCGTCCAGAACGGCGTCGGCCTGCTGCTCGCGCTCGGCGTCCACGCCGACATCAAGTCCCGCGCTCTACTGCGGCTGGTCTTCCTCGCGCCCGCCGTCGTCAGCCCCGTCATGGTCGCGATCCTGTGGAAGTACGTCTACAACCCCGAGAACGGCGCAGGCCTCAACGGTGTCCTCGGCGCGGTCGGACTCGGCGGTCTGCGTCAGGACTGGCTCGGCAATCCCTCGCTCGCCCTGTGGTCCGTCGCGGCGATGGTCGTATGGCAGTACGCCGGATACTCGATGGTCGTCTTCCTGGCCGGCCTGCAGGGCGTACCCGCCGAACTCCACGAGGCCGCGAGAATCGACGGCGCCGGCTCCTGGCAGCGCTTCCGCTATGTCACCTGGCCGCTGCTGGCCCCGGCCCTGACGATCAACCTCATGCTGTCGACCATCGGCGGACTCAAACTATTCGACCAGGTCTACGCCGCCACCAACGGCGGACCCGGCACCTCCAGCGAGACCCTGTCGACCGTGCTGTACAAGGAAGCGTTCGTCTACGGGAAGTTCGGCTACAGCACTGCCGTCGCCCTCGTCCTCGCGCTGTTCGTCGCCGCGGTCTCCCTGGTCCAGCTTCGCTGTCTGCGCGCGAGGGAGGTCACCGCGTGATCACCGACACGTCCCGCGGACCCGCCGAACAGAAACCCGAACGCAGAGGCCGCAGGCCACGGTTCGGGCAGTACGCCCTCGAACTGGTCTTGATCGCGGTCGCCGTCGTGTTCCTGTTCCCGGTGTACGCCCTGATCACCCTGGCGATGAAGGACCCCCAGCAGATCTCCGACTCGCCCCTCTCCCCGCCCTCCCCGCCCACCTTCGCCAACTTCGGCAACGCCTGGTCCTCCGCGTCGCTGGGGCCCGCCCTGCTCAACAGCACGGTCATCACCGCTGTCAGTCTGCTGATCCTCGTCGTCCTGGGTTCCACGGGGGCCTACTACCTCGCGCGCCGCGCCCGCGGCATCGGCTACGGCCTGTACATCCTGTTCCTGCTGGGCATCGTGCTGCCCTTCCAGCTCGGCATGATCCCGCTCTACGAACTCGTCGACGACCTGGGCTGGCTCGGCACCTACCAGGGGATGGTGCTCTTCTACACGGGCATCCAACTGCCGTTCACCGTCTTCCTCTACACCGGATTCATCCGGGCCCTGCCGCAGGACTACGCACAGGCCGCGCTCATCGACGGCTGCACCCACCGGCAGGCGTTCACCCGGATCGTCTTCCCTCTGCTGCGCCCCATCACCGGCACCGTGATCATCCTGAACGCCGTGTTCATCTGGAACGACTTCTTCACCCCGCTGCTGTACCTGGGCGGCTCCGACAAGGAGACCGTGCCCGTCGGTGTGTTCGCGTTCGTCGGCCAGTACGTCTCCGACTACGGACTCGTCTTCGCCGGACTCGTGCTGGCCGCCCTGCCGATCCTGGTGGTGTTCGTGGTCCTCCAGCGATATGTGATCAAGGGCTTCGCGGGCGGTCTCAAGGGCTGAGGGCATCTCATGACACACCCGGCGCACCCACCACTCCCCCCGAGCATCGCGGCGGTACTCGCCGAGCCCCCGCGTGCCTTCTCGCCCACCGCCATCTGGTGGTGGAGCGGCGAACGGCTCGACCACGCGCGGCTGCGGGCGCAGCTGGAGCGGTTCGCGGAGGGCGGGGTGCACAACCTCGTGCTCCTCAACCTGGCGCCGTCGGGCCCCCTGTTCGGCTCCGACGCCGACGATCCGCCTTTCATGTCCGACGCGTGGTGGGCCCTGCTCGACGGTGTGTGCGACGACGCCCGCGAACTCGGCGTCAGCCTGTGGTTCTACGATCAGCTCGGCTTCTCCGGTGCCGACCTCCAGGCGCGCCTCGTCGACGAACAGCCCGCCCACGCGGGACGTCGGCTCGACCGCCTGCGTGCCGTCGTCGACTCCACAGCGATACGGGCCGGAGAGCTGCGGTGTCCCCCGGACGGCCGGCCGCTCGCGGGCCGCGCCGAACCGGTCGACGCCGGCGGCCGGACAGTCGGCCCGGCGGTCCCGGTCGCGGTGGCCGACGGAGTCGTACGGGCGCCGAGCCCTGGACGCTGGCGCCTGACGCTCCATCATCATATTCCGCTCGGCTTCGACTACCTCGGTACTCGGGCGTGTGCAGCACTGCTGGACCGGGTGCACGGGGAGTTCGAGCGCCGGCTCGGCGACCGGCTCGGGACCGTCGTCGTCGGCTCCTTCCAGGACGAGCTGCCTTCCCTGCCCACCTGGTCCACCGGTTTCACCGACGCCTTCGTGCGCCGTCGCGGGTACGACATCACTGCGCGGCTCGACGCCCTGTACGACGACAGCACGGATCCGGACGCCCACCGGGTCCGGCGCGACTTTCAGGTGACCCGTGCCGAGCTGGCCGAGGAGGCTTTCTTCCGGCCGCTGGCCGCCTGGCACGACCGCCACGGCCTGCTCATCGGCTGCGACCAGCAGGACCCGGCCCGTGCCGGACACCCCGTCGCGGGCGTGGAGTTGTACGCCGACTACGCCCGCACCCACCGCTGGTTCTCGGCCCCCGGCTCCGACCACCACGGGGACGCCCGCATCCATTCCTCGCTCGCCCACCTCTATGGCCGCCCCCGCACCTGGATCGAGGCCTTCCACTCCACCGGCTGGGGCGGCACACCGGAGGAGACCTTCGACTGGCTGCTGCCGTGGCTCCGCGCGGGCGCGACCCTCTACAACCCGCATGCCGTCTACTACACGACCAAGGGCGGCTGGTGGGAGTGGGCGCCACCCGCGACCGACTGGCGTCAGCCGTACTGGCGCCACCACCGCGTCTTCGCCGACGCCGTGACCCGGCTGTGCGCGATCCTGAGCCTCGGCCACCACCTGTGCGACATCGCGATCCTGCTGCCCACCACCACAGCCCAGGCCGGTACCGCTCTGGACGGGGTCACGGATGCTGCGGCGCGGGCCCAGTCGACGTATCTCCAACTCACCGGTGACATGGCCTGGTTCCGTACCCGGCCGGGCATCATGGACCGTCTCGGTCTCGACGCCGACGTCATCGACGACGCGTCCCTGGCGCGTGCCCGGATCGCTCCGTCCGACGGCGGTGTACGGCTGAGGGTCGCGGACGAGGCGTACGCCACGGTCGTGCTGCCCTCGTGCACAGTCCTGGAACGGGACACAGCACGCCGGCTCATCGAATTCGTTTCCTCCGGCGGCAAGTTGATCGCGGTCGGCGCCCTTCCCGAACACGTCGTCGGCCCCGGATCGGCGACCGTGCTTGCCGAGCTGCGCGCGTGCTTCGCGGACGGCCGGGCCATTGCCGTCCCCATGACGGACGATCCGGCCGACTCGCTCGCCGCGGCGCTCGCCGGGGCGCACCCCGTGGTCCGGGCCCCGGTCCCCGCACTCGCGCGCCGTGTGGACGGCGCCACGGTGGTGCTCCTGACCGCCGCCGCCCCACGGGCAACCCGAGCGGCCGTCGCGGCCCCCGACGAGCGGGGCGCCGCACTGGGCTGGCTGGATGCCCGATACGACTTCGATCCGGACCGCTACGCGCGCGGCGCACGGGTGCGAGTGCGGGACGTGGTGGGCCCGGCGGTCCTGCTGGATCCGTTCGGCGGCGCTCCCCGGACGCTTCCGGTGCGGCCCGCCGATGACGACGTCCGGGCCGTGGAGGTCGATGTCACCTTCGATACGGGCCCCGCAGCGGTGCTGGTCTTTCCGGCAGGTATCCGAGAGACGGCCATGCCCATAGCGGCCGACGCACCCGCACCGGACGTCACCACCATCGAGATCCCTCCGGACGCGGACTGGGATATGACGCTCGTGCCGACCCTCGACAACACCTGGGGCGACTTCGCCCGCCCCTCGACCGGCCCGCCCGCCGGCCCTGCCGTCACCGAATGCCGGACCTTCCGGCACCGCGTGGAAGAGGCCGGGGAGGACGGCGTACGCGATGGATGGGCCGTGCCGGACCGCGCCGATGAGCCGGTCGCGGCCACGGTCCACGCGACGTTCGGCCCGCACGCGGTCGTGCTCGGCGGCGGCCCCGGCCACGATGTCCTGTCGGCCCTCGAATGGTCCGACACCCTGGGCGTGTACAAGGACCCGATCCACCGTGCCGTTCTGGGGCCCAAGGGGCATGTGCCGGAGGAGTTCGTACACATCGGCCCCACCGCCGCCGAAGAGGTGGTGCGGCTGCGCATGGAACTGCTCCTCGACGAGGCCTTCGACGGACACCTCGCGATCGGGGCCGCGGCGGCGAAGCGGGCCCGGCTCGACGGCGCCCCCGTCTCCCTGGACGACGGGGGCCACCTTGCGATGGGCCCGGTAGAAGTGGCAGCGGGCCGCCGTCTGCTCGAACTGGAGCTGACACCTGATCAGGATTGTGATCTGCGGGCGCATGTGGCGCTCGTACGCGATCCGGAGCGCTACCGGCGTCCGGAATGGATTCATGCCTCCGGGACGATGGGCACGACACTGCGTCTCTCGGACCTCCCCGTCCGGGCCGTCGTCCAGGTGGCCGCGCGCTTGCCCTGCGTACTGCGCGTCAATGGACAAGTGGTGGGCAGGCAGGGCGGATTCGACCCGTACGCCGAACACGCGGTCCCGCGCGTGCGACGGCATGACGTGGCGGTGGCCCTGCGCATCGGTGACAACGACATCACGGTGCAGACGTCCGGGGGCGGCGACCGCGCGGTCCTGGTGGATGCGGTATTCGACGACGGGTACGGCAACCGTGTCGCGACCCTGCACAGCGACGCCCGCTGGTGGGCCGGGAGCGCGGACGGACGTGTGCCGGTCGCGGTACGTCGCGCGCCGATGGGTGACCCGGCCGCACTGTATCTGCGCCGCCGCCCGCATCCGCTGCCGGGCGCCGCCTGGCTGGATCCGACCGCGGACGACGGCACGGTGGTGCCGGTCCGGTTCGCGGTCCCGGGGAGCCTGGGAGCGGTGGAGTGGCTGTGGTGCGAACTGCCGCCGGGCGCCACCAGGTTGACCGCGCTCGTGCGCGGCGAGACGACTGTCTTCGTGGACGGCTCCGAGTGCACTGGGCCCGTCACCGCCGTCGACGCGCGGGACTCGCGGGACGTGCTGACCGTGACCGTCGGTCTTTCGGCCGGTGGCCCTTCCGGGCCCCGGACCGCGGCCCTGCGCGTCCGGACGCGCCCCGGGTACGAGGGTGGCGCCGCGCTGGCCGGGCCCGTGCGCTGTGAGGTGGGGCCCGGGCGGATTCGCGTCGGCGACTGGGAGACGCACGGCCTCGCCGAGTACAGCGGCGGTGTGCGGTACCGCCGCGTGGTGACCGTGCCTGCCGAGGTCGCCCCGGGACAGGTGTCGCTCGACCTCGGACGGGTCCGCGGGACGGCGGAGGTGCGGGTCGGTGGCGTCGCCGCGGGGGTGCGAGTGTGCTCTTACGTCTTCGATCTGACAGGTCTGATCGGGCCCGGCGCCAATACCCTCGACATCACCGTGTTCGGGACGCTGGCACCGTACCTGGACGCGACGAGCCCGACCCACTTCGTCTTCCCGGGCCAGCGTGTCAGCGGCTTGCTGGGTCCCGTACGGCTGCGGGTCGGTGGTTCCGACGGAGGTCAGGGGCAGCTTTGACACCGTCCTGACCTCCCCCTGTCGACGTCGTCGCGGCCACCCCGCTTTCGTCGCCCCGACCAGCCCGTCAAAAACACGTGAAGAGATCACCGTTTCACGCCAAGAACGCGCCATTGGCTGCCGTCACCGGCCAGAAGCGGGAACACCCTGAGCGGACCCGATCAAAGGACTGCGAAGCACATGTCTCTTCTCACCTCGGACCCCGGTACGGCACCAAGTGCCGAGGAACCCCCCGATACCGGGGCCCGACACAAGCTCACCACCCTCACCGGCCTCGCCGCGCTCTCTCTCGACGCAATGGCATCGGTGGCGTACGGGCCCGAGGCGATCGTCCTGGTCCTGGCAGCGGCCGGCGGCCACGGGCTCGGCTTCACGCTCCCCGTCACGCTGGCGATCGCCGTCCTCCTGGCCGTCCTCGTGGCCTCGTACCGCCAGGTCATCGCGGCCTTCCCGGACGGTGGCGGAAGCTACGCGGTCGCCAAGACGCATCTGGGCCGCCGCACCAGCCTGATCGCCGCTGCGTCCCTGGTTCTGGACTACGTCCTGAACGTGGCCGTCGCCGTGACCGCGGGCGTGGCAGCGCTGACCTCCGCTTTCCCGGAGCTGTACGGGGATCGCTTGTGGCTGTGCCTGGCGGTTCTGGTCCTGATCACCGCCGTGAATCTGCGCGGGATCGTGGACTCGGCACGCGCGTTCATCGTGCCGACCGCGGTGTTCGTCGGAGCGATCTTCGTCCTCATCCTGGTCGGACTGTTCCGCGACGCCCCGGTGAGCACGGAAGCGGCCGCCGGCCATGCCTCCGTACTCGGCACCAACGCCACCACAGTCGGTGCGTTGCTCCTCCTCAAAGCCTTCGCCTCGGGCTGCTCGGCGCTCACCGGTGTCGAGGCCATCGCCAACGCCGTTCCGTCCTTCCGCGCCCCAGCCGTCCGCCGCGCCCAGCGCGCGGAGGTCGCACTCGGCGCACTGCTGGGTGTGATGCTGATCGGTCTGTCCGTGCTGATCTCCCGGTTCGGGCTGCAGCCGGTCGAGGGCGTCACCGTGCTGGCGCAGCTCGCCGACGCGTCCTTCGGGCACAATCTCGCCTTCTATGTCGTGCAGTTCGCCACCATGGTGCTGCTGGCGCTGTCCGCGAACACGTCGTTCGGCGGTCTGCCGGTGCTGCTCAAGCTGCTGGCTCGCGACAACTACCTGCCGCATGTCTTCGGGCTCAAGGCCGACCGGCAGGTCCACCGCCACGGGGTCCTCACGCTCGCGGCCGTCTCCGCCGCGCTCCTGGCCTTCTCCGGGGGCGACACCAACACCCTCGTCCCCCTCTTCGCGATCGGCGTCTTCGTCGGCTTCACCATCGCCCAGACCGGGATGGTCATCCACTGGCACGGTGTGCGCGGGCCCAAGTGGGTCGGCAAGGCGTTGCTGAACGGCCTGGGCGCGTTCCTGACGGGGGTCGGCGCGGTCGTGGTCACGGCCACCAAGTTCCACGACGGCGCCTGGCTGATCGTGGTCGCCCTGCCGTTGCTGGTCGCCGGCTTCGAGTGTGTCCACCGTGCCTACGCCAGGATCGGCGAGCGGCTGGGCGTCGGCCGCATCCCGGAGCCTCCGCACCGCGACCGCTCGCTGGTCGTGGTTCCGGTCTCCTCCCTCACCCGGCTCACCAGCGAGGCCCTCACCGCCGCTGTGTCCCTCGGCGACGAGGTCCGTGCGGTGACGGTCTGCCACCCCGATGCCGAGGACCGTATCCAGACCGAAGCGCTGGAACGGGACTGGGCACTGTGGAATCCGGGCGTCCCTCTGGTGCGTGTGACCTCACAGCGCCGTTCGGTCGGCCGCCCGGTCGCCGCGTATGTACGCGAGGTGGCGGCCACTGATCCGGGCGTACGGATCACCGTGCTCATCCCCGAGGTCGAGCCGGCCCACATGTGGCAGCGGCTACTGCAGAACCAGCGAGGCGCGGTCGTCGCGCACGCCGTCCGCCACGAGACGGACGCGGTGATCTGCCGACTGCGGTTCCGGCTGTTGGATCCGCCCCTGAAGGTGTGAGCGGCTGCACGACCGTCAAGGACGACGTGACGCGGCAGTTGTTGCGGTCACGTACTGAGCAGGCGGTTGAAGAACGAGCGGCAGCGCTGAAGTGCTGTCCGCAGGTCCTCGGTGAGGACCTCTTCTCGAGTGCTGAGGACAGATCTCCGAAGCGTGTACCCGCCACCGACAGCACCGGGCTCATGTCTCACTCGTCAGCTGCCAGGGTGGACAGATCGATGTCCCACGAACGCTGGCCGGCGGCGGTGGCCACGATCCGCGCGGGCGCGACCGGATTGTCGGGGTCGTAGGCGGACGTCAGCGTGTGAGTGACGACATCGCTCATCCATGCCGTGGTGTTGGCGTTGAAGGTGCCCGTGTTCCTCGCGACCTTCCAGCGGAAGCTGACGCTGTACGACTCCAGCCAGTAGCCGGAGGACATCTTCGCGGAGGTGGAGAAGCCCGGGTTGTCGTTGAACGTGATGCCGTTCCTGGCGTTCTCGATCACGGCGTTGTTGTAGGGCGGCCGGTACGGGCCGTCCTGCTGCCACGGCCGTTGACTTGCCTGGCCCGTCGCGCTGTGGTCGGTAACGATCTGCACATTGCTGTCGGTGACCTGCTGCCAGAAGTGGTAGTTGGTGGCGGCCGACAGCGGGGCGCCGTCCGGGTTGTGCAACGTGGCAGCCTGCCCGAACCCGATGCTCTGGTCGGCGTTGAGTTGCTGGTTAGCCGGACCTTCGTACGCGGACGTGAAGGTCAGTCTCGGCTTGTTGAGGTCGAAGACCTTCTTGCTGCCCCGGGTGTTCCGGCGTTGCGGCGGGGGGCTGTCACCACTGGATACGGCTTCTCTTCGGCGCTTGGGCATCCGCTGCAACATGGTTCCGGCGCCCGCGTCCGTGCCGCGCCCGTGCCCCGGAGAAGGTGCGCTCGCGCTCTCCAGCGGAGCGGCCATGGCCCGCCTCGCGTTGGCCTCCGCCTCGCGTTCGAAACGGTCGGACGGGTCCGAGACCCTGAGGCCGTCACCGTTGTCCGTGCCGGCAACTCGTCCCTTGCGCTGTTGGATGACATGGGTGAGTTCATGGGCCAGGGTGTGCGGGTCGGCCCCGCCCGCACCGATCACAACGTGATTGCCCGAGGTGTAGGCACGGGCACCCACCTCCGCGGCGGAGGTACGGGCCGCACTGTCGTCGTGCACGCGGACGTCGGAGAAGTCGGAGCCGAGGCGGGCCTCCATCTCGGTACGGACCGGTTCGTCCAGCGGCCGCCCCGGCGAGCGGAGCACCGCGTGCACCGTGGCGCGCTGGACGGGCTGCGGGTTCTCCGGCCCGAATGCGCTGTACTCGCCCTCTTCCTCGACCATGCGCGCCACGGCGGCATTGCCGATGGTGCGCTGCAGGCTCATCGCCCGCGCAGGCGTCAGACGGCCAAGGCCGGGCCGGAACACCGACTCCGCACGTCCGGCTGCTCGCTCCGAAGGCCCCAGGCGCACCGCCTTTGCCGACCGTTCGTACGCGTACACGGCTACTGGCCCCTTCCACCGCGACCGGGGGCGACGACGACGGATCGGACACCGCTCACCCTGTGGGCTTCACCCGTACGAGCCTATCGACGCACGCGGCAGGAAGAAGAGCCTTGCAGGGCAGGCGTCTTGTCCCGGAGGGCAGCGTCTGACGGCCTCCGGGACGCACACCCTCACCCCCGGCGCACACCGTCGGCCGGGAGAGGTACGGCCGAGATTTCCCGGAGGCGCTAACCTCCGTCACGTCCCCGCGCACGGTCCAGCCAAGGGCCGAACTCGCTTTCCCGGACCAGTCGGCCGAGTTTGCGGTACTCCTGGAACACGGCCGAGGCGAGCTGCTCCATACCGAGCGGTCTCCCGGATTCCGCCGCCAGATAGGCGGCGGTCACCGCGCAGGCCCGGATCGACCCTCCCGCCAACTCGAAGCGTCCCGCGCAGAATTCCAGGTCGAGTTCCGCGTCGCGTGGGATCGCCGTCCCGAGGCAGCGGTCCCACAGGGCCAGTCGCTGCTGGGCGTCCGGCATGGGGAACTCCGCGATCACGTCGAGGCGGCGGGTGAAAGCCTCGTCGAGATTGGCCCGCAGATTGGTGGTGAGCACCGCGATCCCGTCGAAGGACTCCATCCGTTGCAGCAGGTAGGCCGACTCCACGTTGGCGTGGCGGTCCTGCGCGTCCTTGACCTGTGAGCGCTTCCCGAAGATGGCGTCCGCCTCGTCGAACAGCAGGATGCCGTTGACGTCGGACGCCTCAACGAAGATCCTTTCGAGATTTTTCTCGGTCTCACCGATGTACTTGTCCACCACGGTGGACAGATCGACGACGTAGAGCTCCATGCCGAGCTCCGACGCCACCACCTCGGCGGACATGGTCTTGCCGGTGCCGGACTCACCGGCGAACAACGCGATGACCCCCCGCCCCCGGCCGCCACCCGGCCGCATCCGCCACTGCCCGAGCACCTGCTCGCGGTGGCGTGCGCGCAGCGCGAGTTCGGACAGCTGGCGGCGGGTCGCGGAAGGCAGCACGAGGTCGTCCCAGCCGACCGCGGGCTCGATGCGACGGGCGAGCCGTTCCAGCCCCGCGCCGTTCTGTGCCCGGACCGCTGTGCGCAGGTCCTGCGCGTCCACCGGACGCTCCTCCAGGACGGCCAGCCGGGAGGCGACGGCCGCGGCCTTGCGCACCTGCTCGGAGTCGAGCCGGTAGGAGGCGGTGGCCTCGATGAGTCCCTCGTCGGCCGGCACGCTCTCGGCGGGCAACCCGACAGCCGTGCCGGCCTCGGTGAGCGCCCGACGCCACTGCCGCGCCACACCCGCGGGGCCGGGGGGCAGGACGCGGACCGGAACCGGGCTCTCCCTGGTCCACAGGGGGTCCCAGTTCTTCTTCCCGTACACGATCAGGGGGGTACCGCTGACCGCCGCGCAGAGGCCACCGAGCAGCCCGGCTCTCTCGGGCCGCTCGGGGGCGAGCGCTTCGAGCGGCCCGAGGACGACCCCGCCACTGCTCAGCCGGGCCTCGGCCGCCAAGGTCCGTACGAGCTCCGCCGGTTCGGGAGCGGCGGCGAGTGCCGCGATGTCGACCACCAGCGCACGACACCCCGCGGCGAGGAGCGCCTCGACCGCCAGTCTGCCGGGGTCGCCTCCCCGGTCGAGCAGATGTACCAAGCCGCTGCCCGTGCCCAACGCCGCCGCGACCCACAGGACTTCGGGTCCTGTGTCCGGCTCCTCCTCGGGCCCGACCACCCGGACGAGGCCGCGCAGCCTCCCATCGGTCTCGTCGTCGCCGAGCAGATGTGCGGTGATCCGGTCCGGCACTCGCAGCACCCGCGAGAGCAGTGGGCGGTCGGCTTCCCCGACCTCCAGCAGCCCGCCCGCGACCAGCGGGGCGGACGGCGAGAACCGGAAACGGCCGGAGCTCGCGGCGGGCAGCCCGCAGAGTTCAAGTGCCAGGCCGATGGTCGGCCTTCGCCGGGTGAGGTCGTCGTTGAGGTAGCCGTAGAGCCGCTCGAACCGGATGTCGATGTCCGGGGCCATCGCGACCAGCAGGAGGTCGACGTCCAGCGGTACCAGGCCGAAGTTCTCGGCGAGCTGCCGGATCCGGCTCCCGGGCGGGGAGTGGGGCGGAGGCTCGGAGCCGTACGCCGGCACAGGCGCGAACGCGTCGCGGGACGCCACGATCCGCTCGGCCGCCTCGGGGGTGAGGTACTGCCCCCGGTACGGATCGTCCGGTTGCGGGTCGACGGCCCGCCGGGCCGCCACGGCGTGCCTGACCCGCTGCTCGACATGGGTCAACCGCTCCCAGAGGTCCTCGATGCCCGCCGTCGGCGTGCCCGGCAGCTCGCGGACGGCATGGGTGCCCTGTGTCGTGGTCATCGAGCCGCGCCCCCGCGCCTGCGCCGACCGGGCGGCAACTGCCGTTCACGTGCCGCGGCGAAGCCCTGCCCCCCGGGGTCGGACGCCCCCTCGTAGCGCAGCCGACGCCCCGGTGCCGCCGCGTCGCCGTCCCGTGCGGGCTCGGCCTTCACCACCAGCCCTTCGGTGACCGGCGGACCGGCGGAAGTCCTTTCACCGGCCAGCGGTGCCCACACACGCAGGTCGATCGCCGCCTTGAGCTCACCGCCGAGCGCGGACCACACGTCCGAGGCGGACGGCCCGTCGGTGCCCGGACCCGCCGCCTCGATCTCCACGGTCAGCCCCAGCTCTGCGAGGCTGCCCGTGTGCATACGGGCGGGCAGGACGTCCGATCGTACGAGGCAGCGCAACACCTCGGAGAGAAGGCGGTGTTCGTCCTGCGGGCGGTTGGTCCAGGCGGTCACCAGATAGGTCAGCTCGAACCAGCGCGGCGGGGTCCGCCAGCCGATGACCACTCCTTGGTCGTCGTACTCCTCGGCCGTGCCGGTACGGCGGCGGGCCGCGTCCTCACGGATGCCGTGGAGGAAGACGCTGATCGTGGGGGCGTTGCGCCGGGCGGACCAGTCCTTCGTCGGTGCGTCGAAGACCAGGTCGACACCGCTCTCCTGGAGGCCGGCGTCGATCAGCAACAGCCGCAGCCCCTCGTCCACTTCGTGGATCACCGGCGCCCCACCTCGTCCGGCGGGACGATGGTGCCGCTGACCACCAGGAAGGGTGTGGTGACCGGGCTGAACCCCGGTCCCTCGGCGGTGATCGTGCGCGGCCCTGTCTGGTCCTTCGCCAGGATCAGCAACTGCGCGATGAACGTCCGGTCCCCGCGCGGGACCGTGGGCGGTGCGGTTGCCGTGATCCCGGGCTTCCAGGTGAGCTTCACCGGTGCTCCGGGCGGGAAGTCCCTGCCTCGTACGGAGGTGACGAACCCGGGTTTGCCGACGGCGGGCACCGCGACGATACGGGGTTGAAGGATGCGCAGCGGGATCCTGGCGACGTTGTCGCCGGTGTCGGCGTCGGTACCGGTCGTGGTCAGCGTTCCGGTGATGGTCGTCCTCAGCGCCCGGTCCGGCTTGAGCACGACGCGGACGACCGTAGAGGCTCCCGGTGTCAGGTCGGGCAGTGCGCACACCCCGGCGGCGCAGCCCGCCGGAAGCGGACCCGCCGGGATCCGCGCGGGCAGTCCGAGCCTCAGCCGCAGGCCGGTGGCGAGCGCGTTCTTGCCGTTGCGCACGGTGTACGTCACCACGACCCGGCCGCCGACGAAGCCGGGGCTGGGCTGTGCCCGCACCGTGACGCCGGGCCCCGCCTCGGGTTCGGGCGGCTGGGGCGCCGGAGGCCGGGGCGGCGAGGTCGAAGGAGACGGGGTGGGCGTCGGTGTCGGAGGTACGTCCTGGACCGGGACGGTCGTCCCGGTGGCGTTGTCCGTGGGGTTCGGGTCCACCACGGCTCCGGTGACCGACCAGCCGATCTGCTGGTCTCCCCTCGTCACGCCGGTCAGCCGGGCGGTGACCTCCACACTGGTCCCGGGCCGAAGCACGCCCAGGTCGCACTGAGGCGACCCGGTGGCGCAGGGCCCGGCCGGGGTGGTGAGCTCCTCCAGGCGCACGCCGGGCGGGGCGTCGACGGTGAACGTGGTGCCGGGCGAGGGTGCGGGGCCGTGGTTGGTGACGGTGACCGTCACCGACACGGAGGAACCGACCTCCACCGCGGGTCCGGTGGGCGGTGCGGTCAGGGACAGGTCGACCGACTGCTGGAAGGCGGGCTCCTTCTGCCGCCCGGTGAGTCTGCCGCCGAACGGCGTCAGCGTGCCGGAGGAGAGGTCGAGCACGGACAGCTGCTCCGGGGAGTTCGGCGCGAGCGCTCTGCGTGAGCTCAGCACCAGCCGTCCCGCGTCCGGCGACCAGGCCACGTCGCGGGGCTGGAAGGGCCCGGTCTGCGAGGTGTCGGGGATGTCCTGATGGCATGCGTCGGGGTTGTCCCGCTGGACGGACGGAAGCACGACCCGGCACTCGCCGCCGGTCAGCGAGGTCACGAGGATTCCGTCGCGCTCGTTGACCCGGCCGCCGCCGTCCTTGCGGTTGAAGGCGAGCGTGCCGCCGTCGGGGGAGAACGCGGGGCTGTCGTCGATCACCTTGCATTCACCGGGGCAGATGGTGACGCTGAGGTCCCGCTGCTGGTCGAGTGCCGCCACCGGCACGGTCCAGACGTGCTTGATGCCGCCCAGGCCCCGGATCACGTGGTTGCGGGTGAAGGCGAGGGTGGTTCCGTCCGACGACCAGGTCGGCTGCGCGTCGCCTCCGGTCAACTGCCCTGCCGGCGGCATGATCCGGCCTTCGATCGCCCCTGTGGCGACGTCCGCGATGAGGATGCTGCTCGGCCCCGGCTGCCCGTCGACCCGGCCGGGTGAGGTCCTGGTGAACGCCAGTTTGGTGCCGTCGGGCGAGAACGTGGGGTCGGTGTCCCAGTCACGGGGACCGCGCCCGGCGAGCGGCATCGCCGCCTCGTGGGTGCCGTCGGCGTCGGCCAGCCAGATCCGCTCGACGCGCTCCTTCTCCGGCCCCTCGAAGCGGGTCAGGACGATGCGCCTGCCGTCCGGTGTGTAGTTCTGCCGCTCGGTCCAGGGGTCGTAGGCCTCCGCCGGGTTGAACAGCGGGTCCTTGGCGGGGTCGGTGTTGGTATTGGCCTCCGGGTCCTCCTTCAGGATGGAGAGCCCGAGGTCACGCGGGTCCGATCCGTCCTGCCTGACGTCCTGGAGCGTCACGTCGTTCGCCTCGCGGGGGGTCCGCCGTGCCACGACGGGGGTCCCGGAGTCCGCGGGCCCGAGCCAGGTGGGCGATTGGACCGCACGGTCCTCGCCGAGCGTCAGGCCCGGCTCGTTCCCGTCGAAGGCGGTCGTCCGGTAGACGTGGTCGTAGTCCTTGCACCCGCAGGTCGTGTCGGGGCTGAGGAAGAGCAGGCCGTTCCCGTCCGGCAGCCAGGCGGCCGAGCGGGTGCGCCAGTCGGCCTGGACACCGGCCAGCAGCGGACGGTCGGCTCCGATTCCCTCGGTCACCCGGAGCCGGGGACCCGTCGTCTCGTCCGTGGTGAGGGTGTACGCGACACGAGCACGGTGGGTGTCGTCGTCCACCGGGTTCCACTCCGGATCGGTCGCGTCGCCGGGCGGGCCGTCACTGATCGCCCTCGCCGCGCCGCCGGCCACGGCCAGTTCGTAGATCAGACCGGTCCGCCCGGGACCGGAGTCACAGGAGTACGCGATCCGTGAGCCGTCCGGGGAGAAGGTCGGGGAGGTCTCGTTGTTGGGGGTGTCCGTCAGCCGCCGCAGACCGGAGCCGTCGATCCCGACGATCCACAGTTCACGCTGGACCACACCGTCCGACCCGGGCTCCGCGGAGTCGAACACCACGGTCCGTCCGTCCGGGGAGAGTTCGGGATGTGCGGCGTCCCGGTCGGTGGTGAGCCTGCGCACCGCTCCGCCCGCATCCCGCACGTACACCTGCGGCCGCAGGCTGTCGCGCAGGCTGGTGAAGACCAGCACCTCACCGCGCGCGAAGGGGTCCTGGTCGTAGTGGGCCGGTCCGGGACCGAACAGCGGGGCGCTGGTGGACGGGTCGGCGACCCGCCCGAGACTGCGGTGTTCGGTACCGGCGTAGGCGATGCGCCCGGCATCCGCCGGGCTTTCGTCAGCCGCCGCGGCGAGTCTCGGCGCACTTTGGGGCGCGGTCGCGGAACCCGCCACCAGCAGCGGCGCCAACAGCACCACAGCGCCAGTCAGTCGGCCCAGCCGGGTATGCCTCGCAGGGCCAGCAGTGCCGGTCACGGCCCACCTCACAGTCCTTTTGATGACTCTCCAAGACAAGCATCGTGCGTGGGCGGGGCCGAGAACAGGTCCGGAGTACCCGGAGAGGGGGAAGCGACTGTTGCCCTTTGCGGCGCCTCCCCGGCCGTTAGGGCCAGGAACACCGGCACACCCCCGCGCGGCGACGTCCGCACGCCGTCCGCACGGGAGCCCAGGGACAGCACTCAGATGAGTCCGTGCCGCATGGTGTAGCCGACGGCGTGGGCCCGATTGCGCAGTTCGAGCCGCGTCACCACCTCGTGCAGAACGTTCTTGACGGTGCGTTCGGAGTACGAGGTCTTCTGCGCGATCTCCGCGGTGCCGTAGCCCTCCGACACCAGCCTGATCATCTCCGCCTCCCGCGTCGTGAGAGTGGAGAGCGAAAGTCCCCGGGGGTCGAGGACCGTGCGCTGGAGGCCGCTGACATGGTCGAGGAGTTTGCCGAGCAGATCGCCCGGCAGTACTCCCTCGCCGTTCGCCATGGCCGTCACCAGGTGCACAAGACTGTCCTGGTTCGCCTCCCCGCGCCTGAGGACAGCGGCGACCCCGCACTCGATCATGGTCTGGAGCGCGCCCGATTCGAAGAAACCGACGACGAGACCGGTGCGGGTCGTGGTGTTGCGCTGGAGACGCTGAAGGAGTTGGACGGTGCGTTCGTCCACCATGTCCACTACTACTAAGGAGACTTGAGCCCGGTCCGCCTCGGCGTCGGCTATCAGCTCCATCTCGGGCCGCGGGCGAATCTGGTGCTCCACACCGGTCCGCAGGATCAGGTCCTCCGCGTACACGGCGACGGAGACCCTGCCCCGGGAAGTCTCCTTGGCCCGGACTTCGGCGGATCGTTCCGCCGTGGTGGGCCTGCGGTAATGGCCTCGTTCAACGGCCGTGTTCTTCATTTCTGCTGTCGTCGTCATTCTTCTGCGTGCCTGTCTTCCTCAGATACTTCCGTCGTTGCTTCCGTCCGATACGTCTGTCTCCGCACTCGACCGCACCGCCCTCCGGCACGGCGAGCGGGCCCGCGGAGGGGTCGCCGGGACATCGCGCCGTTGTGCCCATGGGGCACCACTCGTGCCCGATCGTTGCCCTCGCGTCTCTGCTGCGCGGCCGTCGGTGCGGCTTAACGTCGCAGGGTGACCACATCTGCCGAACTCGAAATGCCCACGGTGACGGTGTCGCCCGGTGCCGAAGCGACGACGACCCTGACCGTGCGCAACGACGGCGACATCGTCGAGGCGTACACGTTCGAAGTGGTCGGCGACTGCGCCGCCTGGAGCACCGTCGAGCCGGCACGGGTGTCCCTCTACCCGGGCACCTCCGAAGTGGTGACCGTACGGCTCACCCCGCCCCGGTCCCACGAGGTGCGGGCCGGCGAGATACCCCTGGGTGTCCGCGTTCTGCCCACGGAGCACCCCGAGTCGGTGGCGGTCCCCGAGGCCACGGTGGTCGTCGGGCCCTTTCACGAGCTCCGGGCGGAGCTCGACCCGCGCCGGCGCTCCGGCTGGCTGGGCGCCCGGTTCCGCACCTCGGTGCAGAACAAGGGGAACACCGCAGTCGACATCGCCCTCACCGGCAAACAGGCCGGGGAGGAGCTGCGACTGGCCTTCACCCCGGGCCAACGGCGCCTGGAACCGGGCGAGTCCGCCGAGATGGGCCTGCGGGTACGGACCCGGAAACTGATCTGGTTCGGTACGCCGGTCACCTGGCCGTTCGAGGTCGAGGCCGCCGAAAGCACCGAAGGGGACACCGACCGCGAGCAGCCCGGCAGGGCCGAGGCACTGCCGGGCGAGTTCGCCCAACTGCCCGTTCTGCCACGGTGGTTGCTGATCGTGCTCGCCGCGCTGCTCGCCCTGCTGCTCGCGTGGTTCGCGCTGGTCCGGCCCGCCGTACGGAGCACCGCGAAACAGGCGGCGCACGAGGCCGCGCAGGAGAAGACACCCCCCGGCGGGCAACAGGGTTCGGCTACAGGGGGCGGTACGGGAGACCCGGACGGTGGCCAGGGAGACGACAAGGGTCAGGGCAAGCCGAACGGGTCCGGAGGCTCCGGTTCGGGCGGCTCCGGTTCGGGAACGGGCGGGGGAACGGGCGGCACCCAGCAGAGCTCGGCGACGATCGATGTGCAGACCGGATCCGGGGCCAAGAAGAACGGGACGTACCGGGTTCCGCAGGGGAAGGTATTCGGAATCACGGACATCGTGGTGGCGAACTTCCAGGGCGACGAAGGAGTACTGACCATCTCCTTCGGGGAACGGAAGATCACCACCATCGCGCTGGAGACCTTTCGCAACCAGGACTATCACTGGGTCACCCCCATCCAGATCCAGGAGAACGACACGGTCACCGCGTCCGTCACCTGTGCCAAACCCGGCACACCGGCGACCGGAACCCAGGCTTCTGAATGCCATCAGGTGCTCAATGTCAGCGGTGTGCTGAGCGATCTCGCACCGTAGGAACAAGACTCCTGGCCCCCTGCTTCCCTCACGGAGGATGAGAACAGCAGAAATCCCGGCCGAGGGAAACCCGGCTTGCCGGTCGTTGGCAGTTTCCTTCTCCCGTGCACACTTGAGGCCATCCGGACCGTCCGGGTTCCGTGGTGTCGGCAGTGGGTGTGGAGTTTCCGGCCACGGGCCCCTCGGAGAACTCCGGAAGGGCACGTGGAGCGGCCTTCGGATTCGGGTTCCCGGTCCTGAGCGGATAGTCGCTGCCCCCGAATTCTGGCTGATTTCCGCCTGCCCCCTGCCGGCGGACATCTTCCGGAAATCCGCAGTACACCAGCTGTCACATGACCGGACCGGGAAATGTGGCGACCGCCGCGACCGGTCCGCAAGGGGAAACATTTCCGTCGCTCGGGTGCCTGGGGAGGCAGCACCGTTGCCCCGTGTCCAGGACTTTGAGACCTACTGCCCGCCACGGCCGCCGAGGAAGACTCGGCGGCGAACGAACGACCACGCGAAGGAGCGAGTATGCCGTCGTACCTCACCCCCGGTGTATACGTGGAGGAGGTGCAGTCCGGAGCCAGGCCCATCGAGGGAGTCGGCACCGCGGTCGCAGCCTTCGTCGGTTTCGCGGAGTCCGGCCCCTTCCACCAGCCGACGCTGGTGACGAACTGGGACCAGTACGTCCAGATCTTCGGTACCTTCACCGCCGACACGTATCTGACGCCCGCGGTCTACGGCTACTTCGCCAACGGCGGCGGCGCGGCCTACATCGTGCGCATCGGCGGCCCCGCGCAGGACTCGGCGCAGGGATCCGCCGCCGAGGTGGCCCCGCCCGCCGCCATCGGGGGGTTCCTGGTCTCCGCACGGCCCGGCACGAGCGGGGACCTCTCCGTGGAGGTCGCCGACGCCGAGGGCGAGAACCCTCCGGAGGACCGGTTCCGGCTGCTGGTGCGGCAGGCCGGCAAGGTGGTGGAGACCTACGACGTCTCCACCCGCAAGAACGTCAAGGGCTATCTGGTCGCCCAGACCCGCCAGTCCAAGCTCATCCAGGTCACCGAGCAGCCCGGCGCGGCCCAGACCCGCCCCGAGAACCAGACCCTCGCCCTGGCGCCCACCGCCGCCGCCCCCGGAACCGGCGTCGCACGCGTCGACCCGGCCGAGTACGTCGGCGACGCCGCCGCCCGCACGGGGTTCGCGGGCCTCGAAGCGATCGACGAGATCACCATGGTCGCCGTGCCGGACCTGATGAGCGCATACCAGCGCGGGGACATCGACGCCGAGGGCGTCAAGGCCGTCCAGCTGGCGGTGATTTCGCACTGCGAGCAGATGGGCGACCGGGTCGCCGTCCTGGACACCCCGCCGGGCATGAACGCCCAGCGCGTCCGCACCTGGCGCAACGAC
This sequence comes from Streptomyces sp. NPDC037301, assembly GCF_055602785.1. Taxonomy (NCBI): domain Bacteria; kingdom Bacillati; phylum Actinomycetota; class Actinomycetes; order Kitasatosporales; family Streptomycetaceae; genus Streptomyces; species Streptomyces sp. NPDC037301. The sequence continues at coordinate 37,806 of NZ_JBVJWD010000027.1, read as the reverse complement.
GACGCCGGATACGACTCGCGCTACGCGACCGTGTACTACCCCTGGCTCAAGGTCTTCGACCCGGCGACCGGCCAGAACGCCCTGGTACCCCCGAGCGGCCACGTCGCCGGTGTCTGGGCACGCAGCGACGGCGAGCGCGGTGTGCACAAGGCCCCCGCCAACGAGGTCATCCGCGGCGCGCTGGACCTGGAGATCCGCCTCAGCAAGGGCGAGCAGGACCTGCTCAACCCGATCGGTGTCAACTGCGTACGCGCCTTCCCCGGGCGCGGCATCCGGATCTGGGGCGCACGCACCCTCTCGTCCGACCCGGCCTGGCGCTACCTCAATGTGCGCCGCCTCTTCAACTACCTGGAGGAGTCGATCCTCCTGGGCACCCAGTGGGTGGTGTTCGAGCCGAACGACGACCGTCTGTGGTCGAGCATCCGGCGCAATGTCACCGCCTTCCTCACCGAGGAGTGGCGTCGGGGCGCCCTGTTCGGCCGCACGGCCGAGGAGGCGTTCTACGTCAAGTGCGACCGTGACAACAACCCGCAGGAGTCGATCGACCTCGGTCAGGTCGTGTGCGAGATCGGCGTCGCTCCGGTGAAGCCCGCGGAGTTCGTGATCTTCCGCCTCGCGCAGTTCTCCGACAGCACCAGCCTTGTCAACGAGTGACCCGACAGGGTCCGCAAACGGAACAGGTGACACAGAGTCATGGCAGAGGGCGATGCTCTTTCCACCCACGTCTTCGGCGTGCAGCTCGGCGGCTATCTCGTCGAGTCGATCCAAGAGATCAGCGGCCTGACCGTCGAGGAGGAAGTCGTCGAGGTCCGTCAGGTGACCGCCGAGGGCAAGCAGATCATCCGCAAGCAGCCCGGCGCGCGTCAGGCGGGCGAGGTGACGATCACCCGAGGACTCGACAAGAGCAGCGAGTTCACCAAATGGATCAAGGAGACGCTCAACAACGGTGCGGTCGACACCGCGCGCCAGAACCTGACCATCGAGATCAAGGACTCGAAGGGTGAGACGGTCCGGCGTATCCAGCTGATGCAGGGCTGGGCCAGCAAGTGGGAGGGCCCCTCGCTGAAGGCCGGCGAATCCAGTGCCGCCACGGAGTCGGTGACCATCACCTTCGAGGAGATCGTGGTCGAATGAGGCGCAGGACCGTTACGTCGGGCGGGCTCGACGAAGTCCTCGACAGCCTGGCGTCCGCCCCGCCCGCCGCACGGGAGGAGGCTGCTCCCGCGCAGCCTCCGGCCCGTGAACAGCAGGGAATGCGTTCGGAGTTCGAGTTCGAGCTCCCGCGCGGCTACGTCGACGACGAGGGCCAGGTCCACCGGCGCGGCTCGATGCGGCTCGCGACGGCGCGGGACGAGCTGCGCCCGCAGATCGACCTGCGGGTGAAGGAGAACCCGGCGTATCTGTCCGTGGTGCTGCTGAGCCAGGTGATCACCCAGCTCGGCACCATCACCGATGTGCACGCCGGGGTCGTCGAGCGGATGTACGCCACGGATGTGGCGTTCCTCCAGGACTTCTACCGCCGGATCAACAGCGAGGGCCACACGCACGCCGCGGTGACCTGCCCGCTGTGCCACGGGTCGTTCGAGGTGGACTTGTCGGGTGGGCGCCTGGGGGAATCGTGACGTACGCACCCTCCCGTTTGCGGGAGGAGATCGCGTACGTCGCCTACCACTTCCATTGGCAGCGAGAGGACATCCTCGACCTCACCCACGGCGAGCGTCAGGAGTGGGTGCGGGAGATAGCGCGGATCAACACCCGCGTCAACGAAGGCGGGTGATCGTGTGGGGTTCGGAGACTGGTTCCGCCGAGGGGGCCGGCAGCAGCCCGGAACGCCGTCTCCGGCCGGGGCCGACACCGGGCGCAGCCCGGAACCGGAAGCCGACCGGAGCGACGGCGGGGCCGATCAGCGGAACGGTGGTCGGGGCGGCGACTGGGACGGCGGCTGGCGGCAGGTCGCGCCGCCCACGGTGACCGTCGCCCGGTCCTCGATCGGGGTGAGCGACGGACTGCGGTTCAGGGACGGCCTCGCCTCTTGGCAGAACCTCGCGTTCGGCAGCGAGCTCGGCCATGCCGTACTGCCGTCCGCGCCGGTGGGCCTCATCCATGGCGTCGCCCGTCCGGGCGGACCGCGTTCCGAGTCTGCCGGTGGACCGCTGCTGCTGCGTGCCGCCCGGACCGGTGCGGACGAGGAAGCGGAAGCTGCGGCGGGCCCGACGCCCGCGACCGTCCAGCGGACGAGCACCAAGACGTCCTCCCGCGCCCCGTCCGCCCGCCCCTCGTCCCCCCGCTCCTCCGGAAGCGGGGCACCGGGGCGGCGGACCGGCGGGGACGGCGCGACCACTCCGGAAGCCGCGGCAGGCGCGGCCCCGGCGACGAGCACGGCACCGGCCGCGACTCCGGGCCCGGCTTCGGAACGGGCCGCCACGTCGGCGTCGCAGCATCCGGCGGACACCGCACCGGCACCGGTCTCGCTCCAGCGGGCCAAGCCCGCGGCCGTACGTCCTCGGCGGACCGCCCCGCCGCTGATCGTTGCCCGGCGTCCGGCGATGGCACTGCGGCACATCGCCGGAATCCTGCCGCCCACGGCCTCCGCACCGGGCACTTCCGTCACCACCTCCACCGTGCGGCAGGGCGCGTCGCAGCAGACTGCGCCCGCCGCGCTGCCGGGGGTCACTCCGTCGTCGGACCGCACCACTGACAGTTCCACCATCGACCGTCCCACCACCGACCGTCCCACCGCTGACGGTCCCGCTGCCGCCCCGGTACGCCCCGCCCTGGGCAAGCCCCTACGGGAACTGCCCACCGGGGCCATGCCCTCCGGCCCGGCAGCGCGGAGCGGGGTCGTCCCGTCCGCCCCGGCAGGTCAACAGCCGTCAGACATGCCGGTACTTCAGCGCCAGGAAACGGACGCGGCAACCCCCGCGGTGGCCCCCGCGGTGACCGTGCCTGCGCCGGATGCGACGAAGCCGTCGCAACCTCAGCCGTCGCCCCCGTCGGAAGCCCGGGCCCCGGAGACTCGCGCCCCGCAGCCGTCACAGCCCGACAGACCCGGCTCACAGGCTCGGGCCCGCGGCGGGATCGGCACCCCTCTTCCCGCGCTTCCGTCGACGGCCCGGCTCCGGAACGATGCTCCGCTGCTCGGCGACCGCCGTCGGACACCCCAGCCGGGAGCCGCAGGCCCGCAGCAGGGCGCGTCGCAGCAGACTGCGCCCGCCGCACCGGTCATGCCGATGTCGAACCCCCCGAACGCGCCTTCCGAGATGCCGGTGCGCTCATCCGTCGTATCTGCCCCGCCCGGTGAGTCCGCACCGCAATCCGCAGCCGTCCAGCGTGTGGTGGACGCCTCGCGTGCGGGCACACCGGTCACCATCGCTGCCTCTTCCGCGCCGGCTCCTGTTGCGCCGGTACGTGTCCGCAGGATCATCCCGGAGCGGGGGAAGGGACAGGCAGCCGGGCCGGCCGCCGGTGCCGTCGGGAAGCCGACGACGCCCGTCGTTCAGCGGTCGAGGGCTCTCCTCGCGGGCAGGTCCCTGAAGGTGAGCACCGGCTCCGGCGAGGGCTTCTCGGGGCCGACGGCAGGCAGCGCTGCGCGGCCGGTCGTGGTGCCCACCTGGCGTCGCGATGTCCAGCAGCCGGGGCCCGATGCGTCTTGGCCGCCGTCGCTGTCGTCGGGGCGCGGCAGTTCCCGTCCCGCCGAACCCGCTGCACCGCCGTCGCCGTCGTCGGGGCGCGGCAGTTCCCGTCCCGCCGAACCCGCAGCACCGCCGTCGCCGTCGTCGGGGCGCGGCAGTTCCCGTCCCGCCGAACCCGCTGCACCGCACCGGCCCCGTGCAACCGGTCCGGGGCCGACGTCCGGGGGTGCGGTGCCCGAGAGGCCGACACCCGGCGGCACCGTCCAACGCCTCGTGCCCGGAAACCCGCCTCCCGTCCCCGCGCGGAGCGGGACGTCTTCGGGCCGGACGCCCGCTGGTGAACCTGTTCGCGTTCCGGGGACCGGACGGGCAGCAGGTGCAGCACCCGAGGCCAAAACCGGAGCCACACCCGATGCAGGGCCAGCCGCCGACCGGAAGGTGCGAAGGTCGGCGGGCGGCGGCCCCCTCGTGCGGCTCGTACAACGTGCAGTCCGCGGCGGTGCGACAACGTCACCGTCCCGCCCCGAGCCCCGCCGGCCGGAGCAGCAGCTCGCGGAGCCACTCCCCGCCCACCGTCCCGTTCCGCCGCCCCCGGCACCACGGCCCGCACCCGCCACCCCGTCCGCGTCGTCCGTGCCGTCCGCCGCTCAGCCGGTTCCGGTTGTACGCCCGGATCCGCCGGGCCCGCACCGGCCGGGAGCGACCGTCGTGCCCGTACAGCGGATGCCGCTGCCGGTGGTGCCCGAGTCCGCCGCTCCGGTGGCCACCGGACCGATGGAGGGAGCCGAGTCCCCCTTCCCCGGGCCGCCAAGCCTTGCGGTACGGGTTCCGCAACGCGCACCGGCTCCGGCAGCCGGAGCCTCTGGTGCCTCCGGAACTTCTGGTGCCTCCGGGCCCACGGCCGAGGTGCTTCAGCGCGCGGCGGCCGCCGCCGGGATCACCGGTGTTCCGGTGCGGGCGGCCCCGGTGAAGGCCGCCCAGCAACCGGGAAGGACCGGACCGGCCGGATCGGCCGACTCGCCCTCTGAGGAAGCTCCGGCCGCGAACCGGGTCACCGCGGCGGACATCGAGGAACTGGCCCGCCGTCTGCTCGACCCGGTGAGCCGGCTGATCCGGGCGGACATGCGCAGAGGGCGGGAGCGTACCGGGCGGCTGTACGACGGACGTCGCTGACAGCGGACCGAACGGCCCCACCGCACGGTACTTGGATACACCAGAGAAGAAGAGAAGCACATGACGGACAACATCTTCGCGACGAGCGTCTTCTTCAAGCTCGTCATCGGGGGCAGCGATCTGGGGGCCTTCCACACCTGCTCGGGTCTGGGCGCCGAGGTGGAGATGGAGCAGTACGCCGAGGGCGGCAACAACGGTTTCACCTGGCAGCTGCCGGGGCGGATCACCTGGACCAACATCACACTGACCCGCCCCGTCACCGCCGACACGCTCAAGATCGCACGGTGGCTGAACGAGACGATCCAGCGGGTCGAGCCCAAGGACGGCGAGATCGTCGCACTCCGCCCGGACCTCAGTCGCATCATCAGCTGGCAGGTGCAAGGAATCGTGCCGGTCCGCTGGCAGGGGCCGTCCTTCGACCCCGCCAACTCCCAGGCGGCGATCGAGACGCTGGAGATCGCACACGAGGGCCTTGAGCCTTCCTGATGAATCATCATATTGCTTAGCAGATACAGGTATCAGAGAAGACCGGGAAGGAGGAGCGCCATGTCACCCGCTGTCCGTACCAGCCGTGCTCGCGCCCAGCTGACCATCATGGAACCGCCGACGACCGTCGGCGCCAAACCGGGCGGGAACCTCGCCCGGATCACCCTGCAGTTCAACCCCGCGAAGCTGTCGCTGAGCAAGAGCACCGAGTGGCGGCGTACGCCGTCCCGGATGGCCGGGCAGTCCGCACTGCCCGAGTTCGTGGGCAGCGGGCCCCGGGCGCTGTCCCTGGAGGTCTTCCTGGACTCCACCGCCACCCATGACAACTCGGTGGAGAAGGCGGTGGAGCAGCTGATGCTGGCATGTGTGCCCACCCCCAGCAGCCTGGCCCGCAAGACGCCCGCCAGCCCTTGGGTCCGCTTCGACTGGGGCACGTCGAAGACGACCTCGTTCGACGGCGTGATGTCCAACCTCTCCGTCTCGTACACCCTGTTCGACGTCGACGGGAAGCCGTTGCGCGCCACCTGCGCCCTGTCGATCGAGGAGGCGAGCGTGGACCCGGCGGGCCAGAACCCCACGTCCGGCTCGCGGGAGGCACGTCGTACGCACCGGGTCGTCGCCGGTGACAGCCTGCCGTTGCTGGCCTGGCGGGAGTACGGCGACGCCACCGCTTGGCGCACGATCGCCGAGGCCAACGACGTTGACGACCCGATGCAGTTGATCCCCGGCACGGAGCTGGTCGTGCCCGGACTGGAAGACCACGCCCCGGAGGGCAGCCGGTGACCGCCCCCGGCCGCTCCTTCGCCGCGGACCCCATCGTCGAGGCCCCAGGTGAGCTGCCGGCGGCCTGGGCCGCCCAGCTGGTGAGCTGCGTGGTGGACGAGAACGTCGGCCTGCCGGACACCGCCGTGCTGACGTACCGCGACCCCGATCACAAGCTGCTCACCGCCACCGGGCTCACCATCGGCACCCCGCTGAAGATATCCGTGGTCACCGTGCAGGAGCGGGTGCGCGAGCGGCTGTTCACCGGTGAGGTCACGGCGGTCGAGCTGGACAGCGACACCACCGGTTCGTTCACGGTCGTCCGCGCCTTCTCCAAGGCCCACCGGCTCCAGCGCGGACGGAAGGTGGTGGCCTTCCGCAACATGAAGACCGCGGACATCGTCCGCAAGGTCGCCGCGGGCGCCGGGCTGGCGTGCGGGAAGATCGAGGCCGCGCCCATCACGTACAAGCAGCTGACCCAGCCCAATGTCTCGGACTGGGAGTTCCTCCAGTACCTCGCGGGCGAGAGCGGCGCGCAGGTGCGGGTGGACGACAAGGGCCTGTTGCAGTTCGTGAAGCCGAAGCCCGCCGCTTCCGCCCCCTCGCCCGCCACCTCCGCCACCCGGCACCCGATGGTCCTGGAGTACGGGCGCAACCTGCTGGCCCTGCGAGCCGTGCTGACCGGTGCGGACGGGGCGGGCAGTGTGGAGGTGCGCGGCTGGAACGTCGACACCAAGACCCGGCTGGTCGCCCGCGAGCAGTCCGTCCGCAGCGACACGGTGACCCCCGGGATGAGCCCGTCGCTGGCGGCCGGGGCGTTCGGCCCGAACGCCCGGATGACGGTCACCGACACCCCGTACCGGACGCAGGCCGAGGCCAGGGCCGTGGCCGGTTCGGTGGCCGCCTCGGTGAGCGCCGGATTCGGCGAGATCGAGGCGGTCGCCGAGGGCAATCCCCAACTGCGGGCGGGCGAGCCGGTGGCCCTCGGCAACGTCGGGCCCGCGTTCGCCGGGCGCTACACGGCGACCGCCGCGCACCACGTACTCGAACCGAACGGTGGCTACCGCACGACCGTGCTGGTGAGCGCGGCCCCCGACCGCTCCCTGGCGGGGCTGACCAGCGGCGCGAACGCACCCTCGCGCGGCCCGCGCATGCCGGGTCTCGCGATCGGCGTGGTCACCGACATCCGCGAGGGCAAGGCCGAACGGGGCTGGGTCCGGCTGAAGTTCCCCTGGCTCGACGACACCTACGTGACCGACTGGGTCCGTACGGTGCAGTGGGGCGGCCAGGGCGGCGGCGGGGTGTTCAGCCCCGAGGTGAACGACGAGGTGCTGGTCGGGTTCGAGCAGGGGCTGCTGGACAGCCCGTATGTGCTCGGCGGTCTCTACAACGGGGTCGACAAGCCCTCGCCGCACGACGTGCCGCTGGTCGACCCGACCAGCGGAAAGGTCAACCGCCGTTCCCTGGTGTCCCGTTCGGGCAACCGGCTGGAGCTGCTGGACGCCCCGCGCGGACCGTCCGGTGTCCGGCTGGCCACCGGTGACAAACGGCTCGAAGTCACCCTGGACGAGCGGCGGAACGAGATCGCGCTGACGGTGTACGCCCGCGGTGGCACCCGGGCGCTGAGCTCCGTGACGCTCTCCGCGTCCGGGATCACACTCGACGCCGGAACGGGCGACGTGAACATCAAGGGCAGCTCGGTGACCGTCAACGGCAAGACGGGGGTCACGATCGACGGCGGACTGCTCGGCGTGCTCAAGGCCAAGCTCATCAGGATCAACTGACGCCCCACCAACCGTCCGACACCTCCAGAAGTCCCTTTCCCAGCAAGGAGAACACCGACCATGCCCCCCGCAGCCCGCACGGGCGACAGCACCGCCCACGGCGGCCTCATCGGCACCCCGCCCCCGGGTGCGGTGGCCGTCGCCACCGTGCTGATCGGCGGCCGGCCCGCGGCCGTCACCGGGAGCCTGCACGTGTGCGTCGTTCCCCCGCACGCCGCGCTCGGGCCGGGGAATGTGATCATGCCCAACCCGGCCGCCGCGGTCACCGGTCAGGTCCTGATCGGCGGGCTGCCCGCCGCCCGGATGCGGGACAACACCAGCTGCGGCGCGCCCATCATCAGTGGTGCGCTGAACGTACTGATCGGGGGCCCGATGTGAGCGGCGGCGGATTCATCGGACGCGGCTGGGGCTTCCCGCTGCGGGTCGGCGCCACGGGCGGCATCGGCATGGTCGAGCGGGACAAGGAGATCGAGGAGGCGATCGGACTGGTGCTCGGCACGGCACCGGGCGAGCGGCCGATGCGCCCGGAGTTCGGCTGCGGCATCCACGACTACGTCTTCGCACCCGGTGACGGCGCCACCGCCGGGCGCATCGCCCACGAAGTCCGCACCTCGCTGGAGCGGTGGGAGCCACGCATCGAGGTGACCGACGTGGTGATCGCGTTCGACGCCATCGAGGAGGGCACCTTGTACATCGACGTGCACTACACCGTGCGGGCCACGAACGACCTGCGCAACCTCGTCTTCCCCTTTTACACCATTCCGTCCTCCGAGGGCTCCGAAGAATCGGGAGTGCGCTGATGGCCCTGCCCTCACCCAACCTGGACGACCGCCGCTTCCAGCAGCTCGTCGACGAGGCCAAGCGTTACGTCCAGCAGCGCTCACCCGAGTGGACCGACCACAATGTGTCGGACCCCGGGGTCACGCTCATCGAGACGTTCGCGTACATGGTCGACCAGCTGCTGTACCGGCTGAACCGGGTGCCGGACAAGAACTACTCGGCCTTCCTCGACCTGCTGGGCGTCACCCTGTTCCCGCCGTCGGTGGCGCGGGCAGAGGTCGACTTCTGGCTGTCCGCGCCGCAGCCGGAGACCGTACGGCTCCCGGCGGGCACGGAGGTCGCCACCTCACGCGGCGAGTCCGAGGAGGCGGTGGTGTTCTCCACCTCCGAAGAGCTGCCGATCGTGCCGAGTTCGCTGGTCCGGCTGGTCACCGCGCCGGTGTCCGGCGACCAGACCGACCGCACCGCACCGCTCGGCGCCGGCAAGGACATCCCGTGCTTCCAGCCCCGCCCGGAGCCCGGTGACGCCCTGCTGTTCGGGCTGCCCACCGCCGTGCCCCGCTGCATCGTCGCCGTACGCCTGGACAGCCGGGTGGAGGGCGTCGGCGTCGACCCGCGCCAGCCCCCGCTGGTGTGGGAGGCGTGGGACGGTGCCCGCTGGGTCACCTGCCAGACCGGCACCGACAGCACCGGCGGGCTGAACAGGCCCGGCGAGGTGATCGTGTTCGTCCCTGCCGGACACACCACGTCGGTGACCGCGGGGACCCGGGCGGGATGGCTGCGCTGCCGGGTCACCGCGCCGGAACCGGGCCAGCCGTTCTACTCCGAGTCGCCGACGATCCGGGAGGCCGAGGTGTTCACCGTCGGCGGCACGGCGGACGTCGAACACGCGGAGACCATCCTCGACGTCCCGCTCGGCACCTCCGAAGGCGTCGCCGGGCAGCGGTTCTCCGTGAGCCGGGCACCGCTGCTGCTGGACGGGGAGCCGCCGGTCGTCCAGGTGTCCTCAGCGGACGGCTGGCAGGACTGGACCACGGTGGAGCACTTCGGCACCTCCTTGCCGCACGACCGGCATGTGCGGATCGACGCCGTCTCCGGAGAGTTCGCGTTCCCGCCGGAGGTACGCGAACCGGACGGAACGATGCGCGCCTACGGAGCGGTGCCCGAGAAGGGCGCACAGCTGCGGGTCCCGCGCTACCGGACCGGCGGCGGCGCGGCCGGGAACGTCGCCCGGGGCGCGATCAGTGTGCTGCGCAGCTCGGCGCCGTACGTGGCCGGCGTGGACAACCGCGAGGCGGCCCGGGGCGGGGTCGACGGCGAGACCGTGGAGAACGCGAAGGTCCGGGCGCCCAACATCCTTCGGGTGCAGGAGCGGGCGGTCACGGCCGAGGACTACGAGGTCATCGCCCGCGAGGCCGCGCCCTCCCTGCGCAGGGTCCGATGCCTGCCCGCCGTTGCGGGCGAGGGTGGTGCGGTACGGGTCCTGGTGGTGCCCGACGCGGTCGCCGACGAGGGTGGGCAACTGCGGTTCGAGCAGCTGATCCCGTCGGACTCCGTGCTCTCGACGGTCGCGGCGCGGCTCGACGAACGGCGGCTGGTCGGCACCCGGCTGGTGGTGGAACCGCCCGCGTACCAGGGCGTCACCGTGGTCGCCAGGCTGGTGACGGCCGGTGGTGACGTGGACCGGGTCCGCACGGAGGCGCTTGCGGCGCTGTTCCGCCACATCGACCCGCTGCGAGGCGGAGCGGAGGGGACCGGGTGGCCGTTCGGCAGGCCGGTGCAGTACGGCGAGGTCTTCGCCGTACTCCAGGGCGTGCGGGGGGTGGGCCTGGTGGAGGAGGTACGGCTGTTCCCCGCGGACCCGATCACCGGCCGGCGCGGGGCGGCGGTGGAGCGGATCGACGTCGCCCCGGGCGCCCTGGTCTTCTCGCACCAGCACCAGGTCGTGGTCACCGCGAGCGGGGCCGGTGACGGCTCATGACGAGGGCTGCGATACCCGGGCTCGCCAGCCGCTATCCGATCGGCGGGCTGCTGCCCGCGCTGTACGCGGACGACGACCTGGCCCAGCGGTTCACGGCGGGCCTCGACACCGTCCTGGCGCCTGTCCTGTCCACCCTGGACAACCTCCCGGCCTACTTCGACCCGTCGCTGGCCCCGGCCGACTTCCTGCCCTGGCTGTCGACCTGGGTGGGCGCCGACATCGATCCGGCGTGGCCCGAGGGGCTGCGGCGGGCCGTCGTCGCCCGCGCCGTCGAGCTGCACCGGTGGCGCGGCACCCGCCGCGGCCTGGTCGAACACCTCCGGCTCTGCTTCGGCGTGCATGCCGATGTCCAAGACGGCGGCGGCGTCGCGTGGTCGGCCGAGCCGGGCGCGGAACTGCCCCCGGCCCCGACCGGAGAGCTGCTGGTGCGGGTCTGGGCGGTGCGCGGGGGGCCGGTGGACGCGAGCCGCGTCCGGGACGTCGTCGCGGCCTCGTGCCCCGTACACCTCACGTGCCGGGTGGAGATCCTGCCGGGCCCGCCAGACGAGACAGGAGGCTGACGCGATGCGCTCGTGTCCGGCGTGCGGTACGGCCAACGGCGAGGACGACGACTTCTGCGGGAACTGCGGTTCCTATCTGGGCTGGTCCTCCGGGGCGTCGCGGAATCCTCCCGCCGCTGCGGAACCTGAAGGCCCAGCGGAACCAGCGGAACCAGCAGGCGCGGCAGGCGCGGCAGCCGAGCCCACGACCGGTGCTCCAGCCGGTCCCGCGACCGGTACCGCCCCGGAGACCGCGGGTCCCCCGGCCGAGGCCCCGCCCTCCCCGCGCCCCGAGCCGCCGGTGGAACCGCCGCGGTCGCGCACATCGGAACCTGCCGGGCCGCCCCCCGCGCAGCCCGCGCCGGTCCCGGATCCGTCCCCGCGACCGGCGCAGCCCGCCCCCGTACGGCCGCAACCACCGGCCCCGGACGCGCCCGTGGTCGCGGTGCAGCCGGCCAAGCCGATCGCCCGGCGGCCCGTCGTGAGGCCCGTGACAAAGGACGAGGAGCCGGACGGGCCGCCGTGCCCGGCATGCGGCACCCCAAACCTGCCGGGATGCAAGTTCTGCCGCCGCTGCGCCGCACCGTTGCAGACCAGGGAGCAGCCCGCGCCGCTGCCGTGGTGGCGTACGGTGTGGCCGTTCCGCCGCCGGGTGAGAAGAGGATCGGGCCGGGCGCTGCGGCGGACCGTGCTGGTGCTGGTGGTCGTCGGGCTGCTGTTCGCGGGCTTCCTGCTCCTGCCGGCCGGGCGCTACGTCTTCGAGGACGTGCGGGACAAGCTCGGCGGAACGGCGGACATCAGCCCGACCGGCGTCACCGCGAGCGCACACGCTCCCGGCCATCCGGCGTCCGCCGCCGTCGACGGACTGACCAATAAATACTGGGGGGCACCCACGCTCGGCTCGTCGCTGACGTGCACCTTCGACAAGCCCTTCCGGCTGGTCGGCGTCGTGGTGTACCCCGGTGTGTCGACGGAGCCCGAGGAATTCCGGCAGGGAGCCAGGCCCACCCGGGCCGATCTGATCGTCACCACGGCGGATGGCGAGGTCAGCGAGAAGGCGTTGACACTCGCCGACAAGCCGGGCCCGCAGACGGTACGGACCGGCATCAGCGATGTCGTCTCCGTCCGGCTCGTACTGAGGGCCGCGTCCGGCCAGGGCGAGGGGCGGCCGATCGCGGTCGGGGAGGTCGAGTTCTTCAAACGCAGCTGAGGGCGGGCGCCGCCCGGCAGCAGACCGGGCGGGGCCGCTGTGGGCCTTTTCGCCCTCCCCGGTGGACACAGTCGCGCCGGACTCGAGGAACTTCACCCGGCGCTCCGTGATCCGCGGGGCCCGGTCGATGGCGCCCGCGCCCAGGTGGAGACCAACTTGTCCGGAGCGCTGCCCGGGGCGGGACAGCGCCAGTTCACGCATCGGGGCGCCCGCCGAGCGGCGCCCCGTGCGGACGGCGGCCGCCTGCCTCCTACTGCTGTCTTGTCAGCATCGGCAGCAGCAGCGCCGCGGACCAGCTGAAGTTGGGCGCGTTGAGCGGCGCCCCTGTGGTCGGGTCGTAGTTCTCCATGATCGGTCCGTTGCCGGCGAGGCCCGACGCGTGGGTGAGGAGCTGGTCCGCCAGGGCGTCCGCATCCTTGGCGTAGCCGTAGCGGCGTAGGCCGCCGAGGGCGAAGTATGCCTGGTCGAGCCAGACGGGGCCGCGCCAGTACGCGGTCGGCGAGAAGTAGGCGGAGCTCTTCGCCACGGTCGGGAACGGGACGGTGGTGGCGAACTCCCCCGGGTCCGTCAGCTTGTCGCGCACGGCACGGGCCTGTGCCTCGGACGCTGTGCCGGTCCACAGCGGGACGGCGCCCTCGATGCCGCGTCCACGGGCCGTGAGCGGTGCGCCGGTGCCGAGCGCGGTGTCGTGGAACCAGCCGTCCGCGGGGTCGTACATCCTCGTGCGGACGACGGCGGACGTGGCGGCGGACCGCTGCTTCCACCGCTTGGCGTCGGCGCCGCGGCCCAGCGTGCCCGCGATACGCGCCAAGTAGCCCTGGTCAGCGGCGAGATAGGAGTTCAGGTCGACGGACTCCTGGTTGAGGGAGTGGCCGAGGAGTGTTCCGTCGGCCGCTCGGTTGGCGACGATGCCGGTGCCGAGGGCGGCGTCGAAGCGGGGCGCGTTGTCCATGCCGCTCTCCCAGGCCGCGGCGAGGCGCCGCTCCTCGGGCGAGTTGTTGGCGGGGTCGACGGTGGCGCCGTACTCGGCGAGGCCGTTGTGGTCGTGGTCGCGGTTGCGGTACCACCAGGCTTGGTAGGCGGAGAGTTTCGGGTACATCTCACGCAGGAAGGCCTTGTCCCCGCTCTTCGCGTACACCTCCCAGACTGCCCAGGCGGCCAGCGGGGGCTTGGAGTTGCGCTCGTTCCAGTTGCCGCCGCCGCGCGAGGGGTCGTTGTAGAAAATGACGTCGGGGATCATCCCGGCGTCCTGCGGGCGGGTCGTGGAGTCCGGGCCTATCTGCCAGTCGAACATGGCGCGGATCTGCGACTCTGCCAGGTCGGGCGCAAAACGTGCCGTGCCCACAGCCTGCTTCCAGGTGTCCCAGGCCCAGATGCCACCGGTGAACCACTTGTAGGAGATCGACGGCGTGATGCCGTCGTGCTTGATCTGCCCTGCCGCGCCTCGCCAGTTGGTGACGAGGGTCTCCAGCGACTTCACGGCCGTGCGCCGCCGATCCGCCGGCACGCCCCGGGTCACCCCGGCGACATAGCCCCGCCAGCGGGCGTCGGAGGCGGAGACGACGGCATCGGGGTGTGCGAGTACGTCACGGATCTTCGCCTTCTCCTTCGCGCGCTCGGCGGCGGTGAAGGTGTAGGACTCGGTCCAGTCGAAGCTGTGCGAGCGGCCCGGCGCGAGGGTCACCGGTTCCACGGCCTCGGTGCGGTACGTGTCGCCGTCCACCGTCGTGCGGACGGCGTCCTTGTGCGTGACGTCGAAGCGTTCCGTGCCGTCGGTCAGGTAGTCCCAGGTCTCACGGACCCTCGCGAAGCCGACGCCGACACCGGAGCCGGTGGCGGTCAGCGAGGGCGCGTCGCGCATGGGCCGGTCGGCGGGCCGCAACAGGCTGCCCGTCCAGTCGGCACCCAGCGTGCGGGGCGCCGGGCCGGTGTTGCGGACCTCGGCCCGCACCAGGGCGCTGCGGCCGGTGGCGAAGCGGAGTTCGAGGGTGAGGCGCAGGCCGCGGCCGAGGTCGTACGACTGGAGGAGCCGGCCTGGGAGCGAGGTGAAGCGTGGCGCGCCGCCCCCGGCCAGGTCCAGGGTGCGGCCGTGTTCGGTGAGGCTGATGCGGCTGAAGGACTTGCTGAGCCACCAGGGGTATTCCTGTGCGATGTAGAGGGGCCCGGAGAAGCCGCCGTAGGCGTCCTTGTCGCCGGCCTTCGGCAGGGCGTAGGCGTGCCAGGCTCCCTGGTCGGCGAAGACGGTGACGGGGTTGTTGTCCTCGTCGTCGCCCGGCTGGGCGGCAGCGGGGGTGCCGTGCAGGTCGAGGACGTCGGCGTACGAGGAGGGTGGCTTCGGGTGCGGATGGGCGGAGGCCGTCTGCGGCACGGCGAGGGCGCCGCCGGCGAGGAGGAGTGCGGTCAGGGCGCACAGGGGCCGGTGTCTGGTCACTGGTCGGTCTCTCCAAGGGAGTCGGTGGCGATGCGCAGGACTGCGGCGCCGAGCGGGCCGAGTCCGATGTGGTCGCGGACGGCGGCTCCGGTGAGCAGGTCGGTGCCGCCGGCCGCGTAGGGGCCGGTAAGTTGCGTCCGAGTGTCGTGGTCACTGTGATTGAGAACGAAGAGGTACGTGCCCTGCGTGCCGGAGCGCACGGTCGCCTCGACTCCTTCGGGGACGTCGAGCACGGGGCGTACGCCCGCTGCCCGGAGCACGTCGTCGAGCACGGCTGCGATGCCGTCGCCGAGGTGGGCGCTCACGTACCACGCGGTGCCGGCGCCGTGGGGATGGCGGGTGACGGCGGGGCGGCCGGTCAGTTCTCCGGACGCGTACGAGTCGACGACCTCGGTGTCCAGGGCGTCGGGTTCGATCCACTCGCTCCACCGGGTGGCCTCGGCACCGGAGTCGAGCCGCACCGCCTCACCGTCGGGGATCGGCCAGAACTCGTCGACGGACACGCCGAGTACGTCCCGCAGCGGTCCCGGTGCGCCGCCGTCGTGGATGTGGTCGTGGCCGTCGACGACGCCGCTGAAGGGGCCGCACACGAGGTGGCCGCCGCCGCGTACGTACGCGGCGATGCGTACGGCGTTCTCGGGCCGCAGAAGGTGGAGGTTGGGCGCGAGCACCGCCCGGTAGCCGTCGAGGTCCGCGTGCGGGGGCACGAAGTCGGCGGTGACGGCACGGGCGTGGAGAGCCGCGTACCAGGGGCGCAGGAGGTCGGGCCAGCGCATGCGGGCGGAGGGGTGGTCGTCGGCCTCGAGGGCCCACCAGGAGTCCCAGTCCAGGACGATCGCCACGTCGGCCCGGGTGGTGGCGCCGGTGACTTCGCCGAGCCGTGCGAGTTCGGCGCCGAAGCGCACGGTCTCGCGCCAGCCGCGGGAGAGGGTGCCGCGGTGCGGGAGCAGCGCGCTGTGGTACTTCTCGGCGCCGGCGCGGGAGGCGCGCCACTGGAAGTACATGATGCCGTCGGCGCCGCGGGCCAGAGCCTGGAGGGACCAGAGCCGTTGCAGGCCGGGCTTCTTGGGGACGTTGACCGGCCGCCAGCTGACGGCGGACGGCGCCTGTTCGAGGAGCAGCCAGGGCCGGCCGCCCTTGAGGGAGCGCATCAGGTCGTAGTTGAGCGAGGCGTTGACGTGGGCGCGCGGGTCGGCGGGGTCGGGGTAGGCGTCGTCGGAGACGAGGTCCTCGTGCTCGGCCCATTTCCAGTAGTCGAGTGCCTTGAACATCGACATGAAGTTGGTGGTGGCCGGGATGTCCGGGCTGAGTTCCCTGAGTGCCTCGCGCTCGGCGCGGTGGCATTCGAGGAGGGCGTCGGAGCAGAAGCGCCGCCAGTCCAGGAGTTGCGTCGGGTTGACGGGTCCCGGAGCGGTGCGCGGCGGTTCGATCTCGTCGTACGTGCCGTAGCGCTGCGACCAGAAGGCCGTGCCCCAGGCGTGGTTGAGGCCGCCGATCGTGCCGTATCGGTCGGTGAGCCAGGCGCGGAAGTGGTCGGCGGAGCGTGCGCAGAAGCACTCGGTGACATGGTCGCCGTACTCGTTGTGGATGTGCCACAGAGCGAGGGCCGGATGGTGTGCGTAGCGTTCGGCGAGGGCTCGAGTGAGGCGGAGGGCAGCGGCACGGTACTCGTGCGAGGACGGACAGTAGTGCTGGCGCGAGCCGAATTCGAGTCGTACGCCATCGGCCGTGACCGGCAGGATCCCGGGTTGGGCGCGGACCAGCCACGCGGGCGGTGACGCGGTCGCGGTGGCCAGGTCGACGGCGATGCCGTGGGCGTGCAGCAGGTCGAGAAGTCGGTCGAACCAGGCGAAGTCCCATGTGTCCGGGCCAGGTTGGAGCCGCGCCCAGGAGAAGACGCCGACCGTCACCATCGTGACGCCGGCTTCGCGCATCAGCTTGGCGTCCTCGGCCCAGACGTCCTCGGGCCACTGTTCGGGGTTGTAGTCACCGCCGTAGAGGACGCCCGGGACTCGGGTCAGGCGGCTCATCCCTTCACCGCCCCGCCGAGGAGTCCGGCCACGAACTGCCGCTGGAAGAGAAGGAAGAGGGCCATCAGCGGGAGGGTGGCGAGGAGTGAGCCGAGCATCAGTCCCGAGTAGTCGACACGGGAGAGCCCGGTGAGGGTGTTGAGCGCGACAGGCACGGTGTATTTGTCCTCGGAGTTGAGCATGAGCAGTGGCCAGATGAAGCTGTTCCACTGCGCCATGAACGTGAAGATGACCAGGGCGCCGAGCTGCGGGCGCACGCACGGCAGCACGACTTGGTAGAAGGTGCGCAGCTCGCCGGAGCCGTCGATACGGGCCGATTCGAGGAGCTCGTCGGGGAAGTCGACGAAGCCCTGCCGCATCAGCAGGATACCGAAGGAGTTCGCCAGGAACGGCAGGACGACCGCTTGGTAGGAGTCGATCCAGCCGACGCTCGCCATCATCTGGAACAGCGGCACGAGCAGCACCTGGAACGGGATCATCATCGTGGCGAGCACGGCGCCGAGCAGCAGGCCCCGGCCGCGGAAGCGGTACTTGGCGAGCCCGTAGCCGCACATGGCGGAGATCAGCGAGCTGAGCACGGTGTGCACGACGGCGATACCGACGCTGTTGAGGAGGACCCTCCCGAAGCCGATGGTGTCCTGGAGCCGCGCGAGGTTGTCGAGCAGACGGCCACCGGGCAGGAACGGCGGCGGCGAGCGGAACAGGTCCGACGTGGAGTGCGTCGCGGCGATCGCCATCCAGAGGAACGGCACCAGGCTGACGACGGCGCCGGCCGCGAGGAACAGGCGTACGGCGTACCGGCCGGCGCGCCGGGCCGGGTGGACACGTACGGGGGCCTGCTGGAGGGTGGTCACCGGCGGCGCTCCCTTCCGAAGGCGACGTACTGGAGGGCGGAGATCGCGGCGATGAGGGCCACGACGACCCAGGCGATGGCGGCGGCGTAGCCGAAGTCGAGCTGCTGGAAGCCGACTTTGTAGAGGTAGACGACCGGGGTGAGGGTCGCGTCGTCGGGGCCGCCGCGGGTGAGGACGTAGTTCTCGTCGAAGAGCTGGAGTGTTCCGATGGTGGAGGTGATCACGCAGAACAGGACGACCGGGCGCAGCTGCGGCAGGATCACGCGGGTGTACGTGGAGAGGGTGGTGGCGCCGTCGATGGCGGCGGCCTCGTACTGTTCCTTGCCGATGGACTGGAGTCCGGCGAGCAGGATGACGGCGTTGTAGCCGGTCCAGCGCCAGGTCAGGGACGCGATCAGCGATACGCGGGCCCAGGTGGGGCTGTTGAGCCAGTCGACCTGGCCGATGCCGACGGCACCGAGCATCTGGTTGACGAGGCCGCCGTCGGTCTTGAGGAGGACCTGGAAGACGACGGCGTACGCGACGAGTGTGGTGACGGCGGGCAGGAAATAGACCGCTCGCCAGGTGCCGCGGAAGCGCAGCCAGGACTGGTTGAGCAGGACGGCGAGGACGAGTGCCAGGCCGATCATCACGGGGACCTGCACGACGAGGATGATCCCGGTGTTGAACAGGGACTCCAGGAACGCGGGGTCGTGGATCATGCGCCGGTACTGGTCGAGTCCGACCCAGTGGGTGGCGCCGGCGTCCTCGGTGGTGAAGCTCTGCAGGAGGCTCGCGCCCAGCGGATAGGCGAAGAAGAGCGCGAAAAGGGCGGCTGCGGGTCCGGCGAATATCCAGGCGGTGGGACGTCGGCGCCTGCGGCGTGCCCCGGCCGGGGCACGGGCGGGGGCGACCGGCCGGTCGTAGGTGGTGTGGGCGGCCATCGGGTTACTTCACCCTTTCGCGGCCGGTGGCCGTGGCGAGCTGCCGCGCGGCCGAGTTCAGGGCGGCGCGCGGGTCCTTGCCCCGGAGCATCACGCCGGTGACGGCGGAGATCATGATGTCGGTGGCCTTCGCGTCGTCCTTGTTGTTCTCGACCGGCGGGATGTTGCGGGCGAGCCGGGCGAACACGTCGAGGGCAGCCTGTCCGCCGAAGTACTCCTGTTTCGCGCTCAGATACGAGTCGTCGAGCGCGGGCAGATAGGCGGGGAACAGGCCCTCTCGCTTGAGCATGGAGACCTGGTTCGCCTTGCCGGTGAGCAGGAACTGGATGAACGCCCAGGCCAGACGGGGGTTCTTGCTCTGTCCTGGGACGCAGAGCGTGGAGCCGCCGATGTTCGAGGTGCGGATGCCGTCGTCGGTGAATCCGGGCAGTGGCACCACCCCGAACTTTCCCTTCAGTTCGGGCATCTCGTCGCTGAGCGTGCCCGTCCACCAGGCGGCGGTGGGCGTGGTGGTGGCCTTGCCCTCCTTGGTGCCGGTGACGAGCCCGTCCCAGCCCTTCTCGTAGTCGACGAGCCCCTTGTCGTGGAGGGTCTTCATCAGCGTCAGGGCCTTGACGGCCTCCGGGGTGTCGACCGCGACCCGGCCGCCCTTGAAGTAGGACTGGCCCTGCTGCTGGAGCAGCATCGGCAGGATCCCGGCGTCCGTGTTCGAGGAGTCCATGATGAGCAGCTTGCGGCCGGTGGCCTTCTTGATGCGGACGCCCGCCGCTACGTAGTCGTCCCAGGTCAGCAGCGACTTGGGGTCGACTCCGGCGGCGCGGAAGTGGTCCGTGCGGTAGTAGAGCGCGCAGGGGCCGATGTCCCAGGGCAGGGCGAAGACCGCGCCGCCCTTGCCGGTGACGGTGCGCCACGCGGCGCGGTCGAAGTCGCCCCCGTAGCGGCCGCCGAGGCTCGTCAGGTCGTAGAAGCCGCTGGGGAAGTTGCCTATGTAGCGCGGCATGTGGCTGCCCTCGACCGTGAGGACGTCGGCGAGGCCCGAGCCGCCGCGCAGGCCCACGGTGATCTTGTCGTAGGCGTTGTCGTAGCCGATGTCGACGACGTCGACGGTGGTGCCGGGGTGGCGCTCCTCGAAGGTGCGGGCGAAGCGCTTCATGGCCTTGGCGGCCACGTCCCACGACCAGACGGTGATCTTCCCGCTGACCTTGCCCCCTTCGTCATCCTTCCCGCCGCCGATGTCACGGGCGCCTCCGCCGCCCGTGCCGCCCATGGCACATCCGCTGACCAGTGGCGATGCCGCGGTCGCGAGACCTGTGGCCAGAACAACCCGTCGGGTGGGTCTTGTTGACACTCTTGCCTCCTGGAGCCTGAATGCCTAATGCTGTATTCAGAACACTGAATGACGGAGCCCGCCGTCAAGAGGTGTACACCCAAAGACTTTTGTTGCTGTGGTTCATGACTGACCTGACTGAGTCGGCTCACGCGAAAGGCGCGGCATGACGTCATCCCAGGACTCCGTCCACCCCTACGCCCACCCCTACATCCCGAACGCGGTCCCGGCCGTGCGGCAGGCCATGCTCGAGGAGATCGGCGCGGCGAGCGTCGAGGACTTCTACGCCGACATCCCGGACGGCATCCGGCTGCACCGCCCCCTCGACCTGCCGGCCCCACTGCGTTCGGAAGCCGAACTCACCCGCCACATGGAGGAGTTGCTCAGCCGCAACACCTCAACACGCCAGGCGCTCAGCTTCCTCGGCTCCGGCTGCTACCAACACCACGTACCGGCGGTCGTGGACGAAGTGGTCAACCGCAGCGAGTTCCTCACGGCGTACGCGGGCGAGCCCTACGAGGACCACGGCCGCTTCCAGGCACTGTGGGAATACCAGTCGATGATGGCCGAGCTGCTCGACGTCGAGATCGTCAACGTCCCGGTGTACGACGGCTTCCAGGCCTCAGGAACCGCCCTGCGCATGGCCGGCCGGATCACGGGCCGCCGCCGCGTGCTCGTCGCCACCGCGATCGACGCCGACAAGCTCTCCCGCATACGCGACTACGTACGCCCCGACCACGACGTCACGGTGGTCCCGGTCGATCCGGACACCGGCTGCGCCGACCTCGACGCGGTGCGTGAAGCGCTCACCGCCGGCGCCACGGCGGCGGTGTACGCGGACACGCCCTCCGCGCTCGGCATCGTCGACGAGGCGCTGCCCCGCCTCGCCGAACTCGCCCACGAAGCGGGGGCGTTGTTCGTCGTGGGCTGCAATCCACTCACGCTCGGCGTGCTCGCACCGCCCTCCGCGTACGGCGCCGACATCGCGTGCGGCGACATCCAGCCACTCGGCCTCCACCAGAGCTTCGGCGGCGGCAACGCGGGCTTCATCGCCACGCGCGACGAGGAGACGCTGGTCGCCGAGTACCCGTCACGCCTGTTCGGCCTCGTGCCGACGATCGTCGAGGGCGAGTACGGCTTCGGCGACGTCGCCTACGAGCGGACCTCGTTCGCGCTGCGCGAGGAGGGCAAGGAGTGGGTCGGCACGGCCGCCGCGCTGCACGGTATCGGCGCCGGGGTCTATCTCGCGCTGATGGGACCGCAGGGCATGCGGGAGATCGGCGACACGATCCTCGCGCTCACCGCGTACGCCCGCAGGCGCCTCGCCGAGGTACCCGGCATCGAGGTCCCGTACGGCGGTGCCCTGCACTTCGCCGACTTCACCATCCGCTACACGGGCGGCAGGACCGCCGCCGAGATCCGCGCCGACCTGAAGGAGCGGGGCATCTTCGGCGGCGTACCGACCGGCGAGCACGAGGCCGCGTACTGCGTCACCGAAGTCCACACCAAGGCCGACATCGACCGGCTGGCCGCAACCCTGGAGGAGATCGTCAAGTGACCGCCCCGCACGCGCCCGTGTCCGTCTCCCCCGAGGAGGCGCGCATCGCCGACAAGCCGCGCCTCCGCCGTTTCCAGCAGGCCTCCTGGGACGAGAAGCTGATCTTCGAGCTCGGTTCGCCGGGCGAGCGAGGCGTCCTCGTACCGGCCACGGACCCGTCCATCGGGAAGGCCGAGATACCCGCCGCCCTGCGCCGCGCCGAACCGCCCGCACTGCCGGAGATGTCCCAACAACAGGTACTGCGCCACTACTTGCGCCTGTCACAGGAGAATCTGGGCGCCGATCTCAACATCGACGTCGGCCAGGGCACCTGCACCATGAAGTACAGCCCCAAGGTCAACGACCAGTTCGTCCGTGACCCGCGGATCGCGGCGCTGCACCCCCTCCAGGACGAGGACACGGTCCAGGGCGTCCTCGGGATCATCCACAGCCTGGAGCAGCTCCTGAAGGAGATCTCCGGCATGGACCGGGTCTCGCTCCAGCCGGGCGCCGGCTCCGCCGCGATCTACACGAACGTCGCCATGATCCGCGCCTACTTCGCCGCGCGCGGCGAGCTGGAGCAGCGCGACGAGGTCATCACGACGATCTTCTCCCACCCGTCGAACGCGGCTTGCGCGAAGACGGCGGGCTTCAAGGTCATCACGCTCCACCCGGACGCGGACGGCTACCCGGACATCGAGGCCCTCAAGGCGGCGGTCGGCCCGCGCACGGCGGCGCTCCTCATCACGAACCCCGAGGACACGGGCATCTACAACCCGCGCATCGAGGAGTTCGTACGGATCGTGCACGAAGCGGGCGGCCTGTGCTCGTACGACCAGGCCAACGCGAACGGCATCCTCGGCATCACGCGCGCCCGGGACGCGGGCTTCGACCTGTGCCACTTCAATCTGCACAAGACGTTCTCGACGCCGCATGCGTGCGGCGGCCCGGCGGCGGGTGCCTGCGCGGTCTCCGAGGACCTCGCCCCGTATCTGCCGCGCCCCACCGTCGAGTTCGACGGTTCGGCCTACCGGCTGGACGACGACCGGCCCGAGTCGGTCGGCAAGATGCGGCCGTTCTACGGCGTCGTGCCGAACCTGGTCCGTGCCTACGCCTGGATCATGTCGCTCGGCGCACAGGGCCTGCGGGCCGCCGCCGAGACGGCCGTCCTCAACAACAACTACCTGCTCCACAAGGTCCGGCAGATCCGGGGCGTCTCCATCCCCTACGCGGCGGGGCGCCCGCGCGTCGAGCAGGTCCGCTACAGCTGGGAGAAACTCCACGAGGACACCGGCCTGCACTCCGAGGACATCGGCCTGCGTGCCGCGGACTTCGGTACGCACTACTGGACCAGCCACCACCCGTACGTCGTGCCGGAACCCATGACGCTGGAGCCGACCGAGTCCTACACGCGCGCCGACCTCGACGAGTACGCGGCGATCCTCGCGGAGATCGCCCGTGAGGCGTACGAGGACCCGGAGACCGTACGCACGGCGCCGCACCGCTCGACCATCCACCGGGTCCGCCCGGAAGCCCTGGACTCCCCGGCGACCTGGGCGGTCTCCTGGCGCGCCTACCGCCGCAAGGTGCTCGGTGAGGCCGGCCGGTGACGAGGATCGGCCTGGTGGTCAACCCGGTCGCCGGCCTCGGCGGCCGGGTGGGCCTGGGCGGTACCGACGGCCCGGACCGGACCCGCGCGGCACTCTCGCTGGGCGCACGCCCCTTGGCGGGGGCGCGCGCCGCTGCGGCCTTGGGTGAACTGGCTGCGCGTTCGGGCCAGTTGACAGAGGCCGGCCGTCCTGCGTGGGAGGGGCGAGGCAGTGGGTCGACAGCGGCGGCGCGCCCCGCACCCAGCCGGCGCACACAGGCGAGCGCCGCTCCGACGGCCTCCGCACCGGATGGCCACCCCGATGCGTCGGAGGGCACGGCGTACGCCCCCGCAACCACGCGGGGGCGCACGCCACACCCCGTGCCCGGCCACCGGGCCGACGCCACCGGGGATCGCGCGCCGAACGAACTCAGCGACACACAGGCCGGGGCGGCGGCCATCGCTCCGGTCGGTCACCCGCCGGGTTCCGGACTCCTCGTCGTGACCGCCGCCGGGCCCCTGGGCGCTGACTCCGTCGCCGCCGCAGGGCTTGCGGGGCGGGTCGTGTACGCCGCCGGGGCCGGGCGGGACACCTCGGCTGCGGACACGGCCGCCGCGGTGCGGGCCGTCGTCGCCGAGGGCGTCGACCTCCTGCTCTTCGCCGGCGGCGACGGCACCGCACGGGATGTGCTCGGCGCCCTTTGCGACGTGCCCTGCCCGGTCCTCGGCGTACCGACCGGCGTGAAGATGCACTCGGCCGTCTTCGCCATCAGCCCGCGCGCCGCAGGTGAGGTCGCGGCGGCGTGGCTCGCCCGCAGGAGCACTGTTCGGCTGCGGGACGCCGAGGTGATGGACCGCGACGAGGACGCCCTGAGTGAGGGCCGCGTCGCCTCACAGCTCTTCGGGTGGCTGCGTGTTCCCGACGTACCGGCCCGCGTACAGCAGCGCAAGACCGGCAGCACCGCTACCGCGCCCGATGCGGTCGGCGGCATCGCGACCGAGGTCGCCGAGCGCGTCGGGGACGGACTGCTCGTGCTCGGCCCCGGCAGCACCACCAGGGCGGTCGCGGCGGCGCTCGGCGCGGACGTCTCCCTCACCGGGGTCGACGTGCTCCGCCTGCGGCCCGGCCACCGGCCGCGAATCGTGGCCCGCGACGCGGGCGAGGACACCCTCCTCTCCGTCGGCCCGGCCTGGATCGCCCTCTCCCCCATCGGCGGCCAGGGCTTCCTTCTCGGCCGCGGCAACCAGCAGATCTCGCCGCGCGTCCTGCGCGCGGCGGGCGGCCGCGAGCGCCTGCTCGTGCTGTGCACGGAACAGAAACTGGCCGCGCTCGGCGGCCGCCCTCTTCTCCTCGACACCGGCGACGACGCGCTCAACGCGGAGCTGTCCGGCCATCTGCCCGTCATCACCGGCAGGCGGCGCACATCGCTGTACCGCCTGGCCGGATGACCCCTTATGCCACCCATCACCCCCAGAAGGAGCCAAAGATGATCTCCCTTGACGGCAAGCGTGCCATCGTGACCGGCGGCGGAGCCGGAATCGGCCGCGCCACCGCCCAGGTCCTCGCGGAGCTCGGCGCCCGCGTGGTGATCGCCGACATCGACACGGACGGCGGCGAACGCACCGCGAAGGACACCGGAGGGACCTTCGTACGCTGCGACGTGTCACGGCGCGAGGACTGCGAGGCCGTCGTGCACACGGCGCAGGAGCAATTCGGCGGCGTGGACGTCCTCTTCAACAACGCCGGCATCATCCGCCGCTCCACGGTCTGCGAGATCACCGAGGACGACTGGGACCTGGTGATGGCCGTGAACATCCGCTCGGTGATGCTGATGAGCCGCCTCGTGATCCCGGGGATGGCGGCCCGGGGCGGCGGCTCCGTCATCAACACCGGCTCCGGATGGGGCATCCGCGGTGGCGGCCGGGCCGTCTCGTACTGCGCGTCGAAGGGCGCCGTCGTCAACATGACCCGCGCCATGGCCATCGACCACGGCCCCGACAACATCCGCGTCAACTGTGTCTGCCCCGGTGACACGGCGACCGGGATGCTCGCCGAGGAGGCCCGCCAGCTCGGCGAGAGCTCCGACGCGTTCTACGCCGACGCCGCCGACCGGCCGCTCGGCCGGATCGGGCAGCCCCGCGACATCGCCCAGACCGTGGCGTTCCTCGCCTCCGACGCCTCGGCGTTCCTGAGCGGGGCGATCATCCCGGTCGACGGCGCCGGTACCGCGTGACCCGCCGGTAGCGGATAATCGACCGGACCGAAGGGGAGGGCAGCCTCACATGCCAATCGAAAATCGCCCGCTGCGCGAACAGGTCAAGGAGGAACTGATCAAGCGCCTCGGGCGCGGCACGATCGCAACCAGCGAGCCGATCAACGAGGGGCAGCTGGCCACCGAACTCGGCGTCAGCCGCACTCCGCTGCGCGAGGCACTGATCACGCTGGAGCGCGAGGGCGTCATCACCAGCGAGCGCGGCAAGGGCTTCCGCTTCACACCGCTCAGCGCGCAGGAGTTCCGTGACCTGTCCGCGATCGTCGCGACGCTGGAGGCGCTCGCCCTGGAGTCCAGCGATCCCGAGCACCTGGCGGCGACAGCCCCCCGCCTCCTTGAGGAGGCGCGTGCGTTCTCGGCCCCGCAGGCGCCGCACGACGTCATAGAGCGTTACGACGACGCGTGGCACGACCTGCTCCTGTCCGGCTGCACGAACGACCGCCTGATGAAGCTGATCACCTCCCTGAAGGTGACGATGCACCGCTACGAGCGGGTGGCCCTGGGCGACCAGGACATCCTGGAGCGTTCGGCGGTGGAGCACGAGCGGATCGCCGAGTGCCTGCAGCGCGGCAACCTCGACGCGGCCGTCGCGGCGCTCAAGGAGAACTGGAACAGCGGGATGCACCGGATCCTGGAGCATCTGAAGGACTGACCGCGGGCGGCGGGACCCCGACGGGGACAGGGAGACACAGTGGTGCGGGTCGAGACGCCAAGACTTGACCCGCACGGCTCCTCCGGGGTTCCCCACCGTGAAACGGCCCATCCGTCGACCCGACGTGCGCCCCAGGGACTGTGACTGTGACCGCATGACTCTGCAGATCAGCGCCACCAACCCCGAACACCCGGCCCTCCTGCTCGAACTGCCCTGACACATCCCCCTGGAGCAGTGGCCCGACGAGTACCTCGTGCCGCTCCCCCGCGGCATCTCCCGGCGCATCGTGCGCTACGCGCGAGCGGGCGACGAGACCGTGGCCGTGAAGGAGCTCGCCGAGCGGCCGGGCCCCGTCAACTCGTCGTCGGCGAACGGGCTCCGGCCTCCCACCTGACCGGCCCCGCGCGTCGCGCACAGCCCGGCGAGCCGTCGGCCCTGCGCCAGGGCGCGGCGGGATCAGCGAGGGTATCCAGCATGGGCTCGCACCACGTACAGGCGGTACCCACCGCGAATCGCGCATGGCGTGGTCCGAGCCCGTCGGTGCGGCCAGCCGCCCGTGGCCACTGCCGTAACGGTTGCGAAGCTCGGCGACCCAGGGGAACCTGGTCCGGTTCACATAGAGGACCGCGTCCAGCAGGCTGCGCGGAGTCGTGGTCCGGTGGCCGGCCGATGTCCAGACCCCGGCCGCGACGCTCGGCTCGCCGACGCAGAGAGCCCGGCTTGACGCCTTGCCAGTAAAATCGGCATTGGGTCAGCATTGACCTGGCCAAAGACGGTTACACGGAACGACAGCTGCACATGGGCTGTCCTCCCCTCAGGTATCCGCTCACCTGACAGAATGCAGCCCTGGAGCCGATCCGGCAGAGCTGGGAGCCGCCCCGTGTTCTATTACGTACTCAAATACGTCATCCTCGGGCCGCTCCTCCGGCTGTTCTTCCGCCCCAGGATCGAGGGCCTGGAACACATCCCGGAGGACGGCGCGGCCATCGTCGCCGGTAACCATCTGTCGTTCTCCGACCATTTCCTGATGCCCACGATCCTCAAACGGCGCATCACGTTTCTCGCCAAGGCGGAGTACTTCACCGGACCAGGGGTGAAGGGTCGGCTGACCGCCGCGTTCTTCCGCAGCATCGGGCAGATTCCGGTGAACCGGTCCGGCAAGGACGCGGGGCAGGCGGCGATCCGCGAAGGGCTCGGGGTGCTGAGCAGGGGCGAGCTGCTGGGGATCTATCCGGAGGGCACCCGTTCGCACGACGGCCGGCTGTACAAGGGCAAGGTCGGCGTGGCCGTGATGGCGATCAGGGCGCAGGTGCCGGTGGTGCCGTGCGCGATGGTCGGTACGTTCGAGATCCAGCCGCCGGGACAGGTCGTCCCGCGCATCAAGCGGGTCACCATCCGCTTCGGTGAGCCACTGGACTTCTCCCGCTACGCGGGTCTTGAGAACCAGAAGGCGGCGATCCGGGCAGTCACCGACGAGATCATGTACGCGATCCTCGGCCTCTCCGGACAGGAGTACGTCGACGAGTACGCGGCCAAGGTGAAGGCCGCGCAGGCCGAGCAGGTGGGGCAGTCGAAGAAGTTCCCGAAGCTGCGACGCTGACGGCGAATCCGCGCTGGGTGAACTCCACTGGTCCGGGCGACGGCCTCGTCCTAGCGTGCCTCTCATGAGCAGGGGAAACGCATGGGTTCTGGGAGCGACGGGACAGATCGGGCGAGTCGCCGTGCAGGCGCTCGTCGAGGACGGCTGGGAGGTGACGGCCGCTTCACGCGGCGGCAGCCGGGACGCGCGATGGGACGGCGCGGTGCGCACGACGGCGCTCGACCGGGACGAGGACGGGGCGCTGGCGGCGTCGCTGGGTGACGGTTGTGACGTACTGGTCGACATGGTCGCGTACGGCGCGGATCACGCCCGGCAGCTGAGCGGCCTGGCGGACCTGATCGGTTCGGCGGTGGTCATCTCCAGCGGTGCGGTGTACGAAGACGATCAGGGTCGCAGCTTCGACACACAGGGCGAGCCCGACGGAGCTCCGCGATACCCCGTGCCGGTCCCGGAGACACAGCGCACCGTGCCGGCCGGCGATGCCACGTACGGGACGCGGAAGATACAGCTGGAGCAGGATCTGCTCGCGGCGGGGGACGCGCTGCCGGTGACGCTGCTGCGTGCGGGGGCGATTCACGGGGCGTACTGCCGCTCGCCCCGAGAGCTGTACTTCGTGAAGCGGCTCCTGGACGGCCGGGGGCGGCGGGTCCTCTCGTACGGCGGGACGTCCCGTTTCCACCCGGTCCATGTATCCAACCTGGCCGAGCTGATCCGGCTCGCCGCCGGGCGGCCCGGTTCGCGGGTGCTCAATGCCGGGGATCCGCAGGCGCCGACGGTCGCGGAGATCGGCGAGGCCGTCGACGCGGTGCTCGGCCGGAGGACCGAGACCCTGCTGATGGCCGGCGCACCCGGGGACGACGGCGTCGGCTCGACGCCCTGGAGCGCCGCCCATCCCATCGTGTACGACATGACGGCCGCCGAGCGGGAACTCGGGTACCGGCCGGTGACGGGCTATGTGGAGTCGCTTCCGGAGACGGTCGAGTGGATCGGCGCGCAACTGGAGGGCAAGGACTGGACGGAGGCCTTTCCCCTCATGCTGCGGGCATACGGGAAGAAGCTCTTCGACTACGCGGCGGAGGACGCCTGGCTGGAGACGTACGACCGGAAGGCGTGAGGCGGAGCCCGTACGCGGGCACGGGGGGGGGGGGGGGGGGGGGGACCCCCCCCCCCCCCCCCCCGGGGTTTGTCTGTTCGGATTGGTTGTTGGGTTTGGGGGGGCCCGCCCCCCGCTTTTAGTGTCTCTTTCCATTTGGTGGGAGGGCGGGGGGGGAGGACTTTTTTAGCGGGTGGGGGGAGGCGCTCGGGTGTACGACGGGCGAGGGGAAGGTTGGGGTCCCCCCCCCGTGCCCGTGAGGTGTGACCGTTACGGCTTGGGTGTGGCGTGCGGGGCGCACGTCACGTCGCTGCGGTCGGTCCTGCCGGTGAGCAGGTAGGCGTCCACCCGCTCGTTGATGCAGGGGTTGACCAGGCCGGTGACACCGTGCGAACCGGCGTCCCGCTCCGTGATGAGGCGCGAGCCCTTGAAGCGCTTGTGCAGTTCGACAGCGCCCTCGTACGGGGTTGCGGCGTCACGCGTGGACTGCATGATCAGCACCGGCGGCAGGCCCTTGCCGGTCTTCACGTCCAGCGGGGTCTGCTGCTTGGCCGACCAGGTCGCACAGGGCAGGTTCATCCAGGCGTTGGCCCAGGTCATGAACGGGTAGTCCTTGTGCAGCCGGGTGTTGTCGCGGTCCCACTTCTGCCAGCTGGTGGGCCACTTGGCGTCCGCGCACTCGACCGCCGTGTACACGGCGTTGCCGTTCTCCGAGGAGATGTTCCCCGCGATGTCCGACATGGTCGGACCCGCGGCCTTGACCAGCGCCTGGGTGTCGCCGCCCAGGTAGTCGCTCCAGGTCTGGGCGACGCGCGCCCAGGCGGAGTCGTAGTAGGGCGCGCTCTGGAAGAAGCCGATGAGCTCGGCGGGGCCGACGACGCCGCCGATCGGGTTCTTCTTCGCGGCGGCGCGCAGTTTCAGCCACGCCTGCTCGACCTTCTCGGGGGTGTCGCCGATGTGGAAGGCGGAGTCGTTCTCGGCGACCCATGCCTTCCAGTCGTCCCAACGCCCCTGGAAGGCGATGTCCTGGTTGAGGTTGGCCTGGTACCAGATGTTGTCCTTCGCCGGGTTGACGACACTGTCGACGACCATGCGGCGGACATGGGTCGGGAAGAGCGTGCCGTAGACCGCGCCCAGATAGGTGCCGTAGGAGACACCCAGGAAGTTGAGCTGCTTCTCACCGAGGGCGGCGCGGATGACATCCAGGTCGCGTGCCGTGTTCGGCGTGGTCATGTGCGGCAGCATGTCGCCGCTGCGTTCGGCGCAGCCGTCCGCGTACTCGGCCGCGAGCTTCCGCTGGGCTCGCTTGTCGGCCTCGGAGTCGGGTACGGGGTCGGCCTTGGGGGCCTTGGCGTACTCCTGGGGGTCGATGCAGGAGATCGGCGCGGAGTGGCCGACGCCCCGAGGGTCGAAGCCCACAAAGTCGTAGGCCTTCGCCGCGTTCGCCCAGATCGCGGTCTTGTTGATGATGCGCTTCGGGAACGCCATGCCCGAACCGCCGGGGCCGCCCGGGTTGTAGAGCAGAGCGCCCTGTCGCTCGTCCTCCGTGCCGGTGCTGACGTGCCGGTCGACGGCGAGCTTGATCTGCTTGCCGTCGGGCCTGGCGTAGTCGAGCGGCACGGTCACCCAGCCGCACTTGATCGGCTTGGCTATGGCCCAGTCGGCCGGACAGTCCTTCCAGTCGATGCCGGACCTGGCCGCCCGTGCCGCGGCGACCTGAACGCCACGCGCCTCGGAACCTTGGTGGTGACGGCCTTCGGCAGTGGCCGCCGGTGCGGTCACCGCGCCCGCTATGAGCGTGCCCGCGATCAGAGCGCCGGCCGAGCCGAGCACTGCTGTGCGTCTCAAGTGGAACCTCCCCCATATCTGAAGCGCCGCCGGTGGCGGCGCAGTTCATTCAAGACCTCCTGCGGATCCTGTCGTCTGTGAGGTTCCTGAGAACAGGCCACACACTCACTTCTTTACCGAATCGATATCCGGACACCCGTGTCCCGCTGAGCGGTATTCACCCCGCCGGGGTGTCTAGTACGTCGCTCAGTGCGTCGCCCAGGACCCTGCGCAGCAGGCGTGCATCGGGGGCGACCGCTGTCACCAGCACAGCCGGACCGACGAGTGGTGTGAGGGCGGCGGTCGGCCCCAGCAGGCGTGCTTCGGGGCATTTTTCGTCGAACGACGGGTCCACGACGAGGAGCTGCCCGACGGCCCGGTGGCCGCCCAGGACTGCCGCACCGTCCCAGCCGCCAGGTGCTCCCGGCCCGTACGCCACCTGCTGGTCGATCAGCGGACGGCCGGCGCGGTGCACTGTGAGGCGGCTGGTGAGGGTGCCGGTGCTCTCGCCGTGGCGTCCGAGAATCTGCTCCTCGCGCAGCACCAGCCGTGCGGTGGGTGCGAGTTCGACCCGTGTGGTCATGTGCAGGACGCTGCCGTGCGCCGAGACGAGTTGCTCCGGCAGCCAGCAGAGCCCGGCCCGCTCCCCCACGTTCAACCTGATGTCGTATGTGGCGGGTCCGGCGACCGCTCCCGGTCCGGGCAGGGCGACGGTGGCCGCGGCCGAGTCGACGGTGAGCCGGGCGTCTTCCCCGACCTGTGTCTCGATGGCGAGCCGGTCGCCGCCGAGCGGCGCGCTCATGGCGCCGACGACGGTGACACGGGCGTTCGGGCCGTTCGCGGCCCGGGTGCGGCGCAGGGCGAGCGGCCCGTCGCTCTCCAGCACGGGGAGCGAGGTGACGCCCCGGCTGTCGAGGACCGCGGCGATCCGGGCGGTGGCCTGGACGCTCATGCGGTCCAGGCGGCGAGCTGCCCCCGCACCCAGTCCGCGACCGGCCCCGCACCTTCCTCCGAGGTGAGTGAGGTGAAGGCCACGGGGAGCGGCCCGCGCTGCTGTGCGGCGTCCTGAGCCATCCGGTCGAGATCGGAGCCGACGTAGGGGGCGAGGTCGGTCTTGTTGATGACGAGCAGGTCGGAAGTGGTGACGCCGGGGCCGCCCTTGCGCGGGATGTCGTCGCCGCCCGCCACATCGATGACGAAGATCTGGGCGTCGACCAGGCCTTTGGAGAAGGTGGCGGTGAGGTTGTCGCCGCCGGATTCGACCAGGATCAGATCGAGTGGCCCGACGGTGTCCTCCAGGTCCTCGACGGCTTCGAGGTTGGCGGAGATGTCGTCCCGGATCGCGGTGTGCGGGCAGGCGCCGGTCTCCACGGCCTGGATGCGCTCGGGCGGCAGGACGGCATGGCGCAGCAGGAAGGCGGCGTCCTCGCGGGTGTAGATGTCGTTGGTGACCACAGCGATGGAGAGCTGGTCGCGCAGGGCCCGGCAGAGGGCGGCGACGGTCGCGGTCTTGCCGGAGCCGACCGGTCCGCCGAGTCCGATGCGCAGAGCGCGGCGGGTGCCGTCGGGGCGGGCCGCATCGGCGCTCACGGCGGCGGGCCCGTGCTGGGCGTGGTCGAGGTGCATGATGTTCGGCTCCTGGTTCTTGCAGGTCTACGAGGCGAACAGGCGGACAGGCCAGGCCGCGTGCGCCTCGGCGGTGATGTCGAGGAGAGGGGCGGAGGCGGCGGGCAGCGCATCGATGGTTCCGTGCGCCGCAGCGGCGGCCTGTTCGGCGATCCGGTCGAGTTCGGGTGCGAGGCGGGCGAGGACGGCGGTGGCCTCGAAGGGGTCGAGGGAGAGCAGCCGAACGACAGCGGTGGCCGGTCCGCTGACGGTCTCGTAGGCGACGCAGTGCGCAGCGTCCTCGGGCCCGAGTCCCGCCGCGCGTGCGGTGAGGCCGAGCACGACGGGCTGGTGGGCACCGCGCGGCCGGGCCCGGGCGAGCGCGGCGAGTTCGGGGCTGGGCCAGGTGGCGTGGGCCGCCCGCATCAGCTGCCGGCCGAGTTTGCGCGCGACGGTCCGCAGCGCGGGTGACGGGGTGCGGGCATCGGCGGCCTCGTCGAGCGCGAGCGGGTCATGGCCGTGGGCGGCCGCCGCGGCGAGTGCGGCGGCCGTGAGTCCGGTGGTGTGGAGGCGGCCCCGGCAGAACTCGGCGAGGTCCTCGGCGTTACGGATACGCCCTTCCTTCACGGCCGGTTCGGCGCCGCCGGAGTGGGCGTGGCCACCTGCGGGGAACCGGCCGTCGGCGAGAACGAGCAGAGCTGCGCGACTCATCACATGGTCCGCATCAGAAGAGGAAGTAGCGCTGGGCCATGGGCAGTTCGGCGGCGGGTGCCGGTTCGACCGGTTCGCCGTCGATCGTCACGGCGAAGCTGTCGGGGTCGACGTGGACCTGCGGCAGTGTGTCGTTCTCCCGCATGTCGGCCTTGGTGACGCCGCGCGTGCTGGTGATCGGAACGAACCGCTTGCCGAGACCGAGGCGTTCGGGCAGCCCGTCCTCGATGGCCGCGCTCGCCACGAAGTTGAACGAGTTGGCGGCGGGCGCCCGGCCGAGTGCGCCGAACATCGGCCGCGGCATCACCGGCTGCGGGGTGGGGATGGACGCGTTGGCGTCGCCCATCTGCGCGTACGCGATCTGCCCGCCCTTGATGACGGTCTGCGGCTTGACGCCGAAGAACGCCGGGTCCCACAGCACCAGATCGGCGAGCTTGCCGGTCTCGACCGAACCGATCTCCCGGTCGAGGCCCTGGGCGACCGCGGGGTTGATGGTGTATTTGGCGACATAACGACGAACCCGGTGGTTGTCGGCCCGACCGTCGCCAGGAAGGACGCCGCGGCGCTTCTTCATCACATGGGCGGTCTGCCAGGTGCGCAGGACGACCTCGCCGACGCGGCCCATCGCCTGGGCGTCGGAGGAGATGATCGAGATCGCCCCGAGGTCGTGGAGGATGTCCTCGGCCGCGATGGTGGAGGGACGGATCCGGGACTCGGCGAAGGCCAGGTCCTCCGGCACGGCGGGGTTGAGGTGGTGACAGACCATCAGCATGTCGAGGTGTTC
This sequence comes from Streptomyces sp. NPDC037301, assembly GCF_055602785.1. Lineage (NCBI taxonomy): Bacteria > Bacillati > Actinomycetota > Actinomycetes > Kitasatosporales > Streptomycetaceae > Streptomyces > Streptomyces sp. NPDC037301. The sequence goes on along the minus strand of NZ_JBVJWD010000027.1, from coordinate 4,224 downwards.
CTCGATGGTGTTGACGGTGTGCGGCCGGGTCGGATTGGTGGAACTGGGCAGGACGTACGACTCCGAGACCACGGTGATGATGTCCGGGGCGTGCCCGCCGCCGGCGCCCTCGGTGTGGTAGGCGTGGATGGAGCGTCCGGCAATGGCCGCGAGCGTATCGGCGACGAAACCGGCCTCGTTGAGGGTGTCCGTGTGGATGGCGAGCTGCGCGCCGCTCTCCTCGCACACGTTCAGACAGGCGTCGATGACGGCGGGAGTGGCACCCCAGTCCTCATGAATCTTGAATCCGAGGGCACCGCCGCGCAGTTGGGCGCGCATGGCATCGCCCGACATCGTGTTGCCCTTGCCGAGCAGCCCGATGTTGACGGGGTAGGCCTCCAGAGCCTCGAACATCCGGGCGAGGTGCCAGGCGCCCGGAGTGACCGTGGTCGCCTTCGTGCCCTCGGCCGGTCCGGTGCCGCCTCCGACGAGCGTGGTGACACCGGCGGAGAGCGCCTGGTCGACGATGGTCGGGGAGATGAAGTGGACATGGGCGTCGATGGCGCCCGCGGTGAGGAACTTGCCGTTGCCCGCGATGATTTCGGTCTCGGGGCCGATGACCAGATCGGGGTGGACGCCGTCCATGGTGTCCGGGTTGCCGGCTTTGCCGATCCCGGTGATCCGGCCGTCGCGGATGCCGATGTCCGCCTTGACGATGCCCCAGTGGTCAATGATCACGGCGCCGGTGATGACGGTGTCCGGGGCGCCTTCGGCGCGGGTGGTGCGAGCCTGGCCCATCGACTCGCGGATCACCTTGCCGCCGCCGAAAACCGCCTCATCTCCCGCGAGTCCGGGGCCGCCCGAGCGGTCCTCCTCGATCTCGACGAGCAGATCGGTGTCGGCGAGTCGGACGCGGTCGCCGGTCGTGGGGCCGAACAGGTCGGCGTAGACCGCGCGGTCGAGTTCAGCCATCGAGGGCACCTCCGGTTTCGCCGCGCAGGCCGGGGACGATGCGCCGTCCGGCGAGGGGGACGAGCTCGATGTCGACGGGTACGCCGGGTTCGAAGCGCACGGCGGTCCCGGCGGCGATGTTCAGCCTCAGCCCGCGGGCGGCCGAACGGTCGAAGTCCAGGCCCGGGTTGGCCTCGGCGAAGTGATAGTGCGAACCGACCTGGACGGGCCGGTCGGCCGTGTTGAGAACGGTGAGGCGGGTGACGGACCGGCCCTCGTTGAACGGTACGGGCCCGTCTCCGTACAGGATCTCTCCGGGAATCATCCGTGACACCTCCCGTCAGACGATCGGCTCGTGCACGGTCACGAGCTTGGTGCCGTCCGGGAAGGTGGCCTCGACCTGGACGTCATGGATCATCTCGGGCACCCCGTCCATGACATCCTCGCGGGAGAGCACCTTGCGGCCCGATGCCATCAGTTCGGAGACCGTACGACCGTCGCGGGCGCCCTCCAGCAGATGGGTGGTGATCAGCGCGACCGCCTCGGGGTGGTTGAGCCGCAGTCCGCGCGCCCGACGCTTCTGAGCCACGTCGGCAGCAACATGGATGAGCAGGCGTTCCTGCTCATGCGGGGTCAGTTGCATGCTTGCACCTCACAGTCCTGTGCCCAGTACCGGCCCTGGGCGCAGCGAGACACTAGCCGCCGTCAACAGACTGTTGAACACCGAACCGGTCTCTCGCGACGAGGTATTGCACGTTAGAGCCGAAGTTTTTCCGGCGCGTTAACTGATCTTTTGCAGATCCATGGCCATCAGGCCGCGCAGGCCGTTTTCCAGCACTTCGGGTTCGGCGTCACCGAACATCGCCAACTGGGCGATGAATCCCTGGGCGGTGGCGATCAGCGTGCGGGCCACATGATCGGCGGACACATCGGAGCCGAGCAGGCCGATGTCGCGGTACACGTCGACCAGCTCCGTCCACACCGCCCGCAGACCCCCGAAGGCCTCGGCGAGCGTGGCAGCCAGCCGTTCACTGCGCAGAGTCTCGGACCACACCTGCACGATCAACCCGGCATAGGCCTGTCGGCCCATGCCCCGCCCGGTACTTTCGAACAGCGAGCGGGCAACACGGCCGATCAGCACATCGGGCGGAGGCGGCGGCGAAACACGGGCGGCCTCCTCGAACGCCCGCCTGACGCCGCCGACCGCCTCATCGGCAATGGCCGCGATCAGGTCTTCCTTCCCGCTGAAGTAGCGGTAGACCGCACCGGCCGACAGGCCGACCTCCTTCAGCACCCCCTGCATCGACGTGCCGTGGAAGCCGTCGCGCGCGAAGCAGCGCGCCGCGCCGTCGATGATCTGCCGACGGCGGGCGTCGAGGTGTTCCTGAGATACGCGAGCCATGGCGCAACACTAAAACGAACGTTCCTTCTTGACAAATTCCAACGCCGGCGGACAGTGTGGCCATGAGCTAAAACGAACGATCCTTCTCTTTTGAATCGAGGCCTCTCGTGTCCGCTGCCCCGAACCGCCGCATGGTGGCGGTCATCCTGCTGATCCCCGTGGTGGTGATTCTCGCGCTCTGGGCCTTCGCCTGGCCCGCGGCCCGGATCGCACCACACGATCTGCCCGTCGGGGTAGCCGGTTCCGCACCGGTCGCCGATCGGCTCCAGCAGCAGTTCGAGCAGCGCGAGGGCGCCTTCGAGGTCCATCGTTACGCCTCCGCGGCCGATGCCCGCCGCGCTATAGAGGACCGGTCCGTATACGGCGCGGTCGTGGTCACCCCGCAGGGCCCGCAGCTGCTGACCGCATCCGCGGCAAGCCCGGTGGTGGCCCAACTGCTGCGCGAAGCGGTCACGGCCCAGGCCCCCGAGGGCACTCAGGTACAGGTCACGGATGTGGTGGCGGCGCCCGCCGGGGATCCGCGCGGCAGCGCGCTCGGTGCGAGCTTCCTGCCACTGACGATCGCCGGCGTGCTCTCGGGCTCCGCGGTCACGATGCTGCGGCTGCGCGGGAACCGGGCCGCACTGGCGCTCATCGGCGTGGCCACGCTGGTCGGGATCGGCGCGGCGGCACTGACCGACAACTGGCTCGGCGTGATCACCGGCGACTGGTGGGCCGAAGCAGGGACGCTGGGCCTCACCGTCCTGGCCATCGGCGGGACGGTGGCGGGGCTCGCCGCACTGATCGGTCCGCCCGGCGTCGGCATCGGCGCCCTGCTGATGGTGCTGCTCGGAAACCCGTTCTCCGGCGTGACCAGCGCGCCCGAGCTGCTGCCCCGGTCGATCGGGACGATCGGCCGGCTGATGCCGCCGGGTGCGGGCGGCTCACTGCTGCGGTCGGTGGCCTTCTTCGACGGCAGCGGTGCGGGCGGTGCGCTGCTCACGCTCACGCTGTGGGCGGCGCTCGGGCTGACAGCGGTACTCATCGGCGGCCGACGCCGGGCCCGGCCTCCGGCCGCGCCCGCTCCCAGCACCCCGGAGCCGGTCCTGGCGGGCTGACCCGTTCGAGAATGCCGTGCATCCCCGCCGCAACGGGCGGGGGTGCACGGCATTTCCGCGTTACGGGACGTCAGTGGGGCGCTCAGCTGCCCGGCTCGCGGTGCCCCCTGTGTTCCGCCGCGATACCGAAGCGCCGGCGTTCGCCAGGAGCGGGCACGGAGGAGCCGATCGAGGAGACCGAGCTGATCACCTGCTCCTCGGCAGCCGCCTCGTCGTTTTCGAGTCGCTCCAGGTCAGCTGCCGAAACGAGCGCCACGAGCGGCTTGCCGTGCCGCGTCACGACCACTCGCTCGCCGCCGTAGACAACGCGGTTGATCAGTTCGGCGAGCTCAGCTCGGGCTTGCGTCACCGGAATCTCGTAGGCCATGCTCCCTAGCCTATGTAATGTCCACCTGGTCCGCCGTGGTCCGTGGCGACAGCGATTATCCAGGTCAGAGGCTCTCGTGTGCTCCCGTGCGCTCTCGTCTGTGAGAGATGTGTGAGACGAGGTGCGACGGAGAGTTTTTCAGCCCCGAACGTTCAGGACGGGATGCAGCATGAGGTGGTGTGTCGGGCGGACAAATCCGATCGAGTCGACCTCCAGCACGGTAAAGCTGCGGACCAAGGTCACCCGCGGCGTCGGCAGCCCGGCCGCGGCCCTGGCGATGGTGTTCAAGCTCGCCGAGTCCGCCCAGGCTCGCTGGCGCGCGATCACCACACCCCACCTAATTCCCCTGTAAGGAGCTCACCGGCCCTCGCCGGTCGGTGAGGTGGTTCGAACGGGTTGTGACGCCTGCACTCCACCGGGCCGTCCAG